>JAOTVU010000138.1 GCA_029863385.1 Acidimicrobiia bacterium | reverse complement strand
CGGGGAATGGTGCTGTGATACGTGAGACGAAAACCGGCCGATCGAAACCTTGTGAGTTGCGGCTCGGCGTTGGATCCGATTGTCGACGCCTCGAACGAGACCACGTCGGCGAACGTCCGAATCGTGGCTGCCAGCAGTTGCGGGACGGTCAGATAGCCGTAGCAGTCGACCTGATCGACAAGATCGCCGACATCGGCCCACCATGGCTCGTCATCCGGATTCGGAACGATCTCCAGCTCGTCGGCCTCGACCAGCTCCACCGTCGCGGCAAAGAGCGGTACCGCCAACCCCAAAGTCCGTCCACCGTAGCCGTCCGACGGATTGCCCAGTAGACCGACCCGGGCCGGGACGGTGTGTGCAATCAACTATCGGCGCCGAAGGACTCCGGAGTCGGGACCTCGACTCCCGGCCGATAGTAGGTGTACAGCTCCTCGAGCGCCTCGCGGATCCCGTCGGAATCGCTGCCCGACAGCTTCACCGTGACGGTCTGGGCGTACACGTGGACTTCGTCGACCTTCCCGGTTTCGAACAGGGTCCTGGCGATCTGGTCGGCCGGTCGATCCTGGTAGATCGGCTCGCCCTTGACGTAGCGCTCGTGGCCCATACCGGTGAACGACCGGTTGGTTTCGAAACGCAGATATCCCTCTCGGCTGCTGGCGACTTCGGAAACGGTTACTGGTTCACCCACGGCATACAGACTACAGCGAGTCGCCCGGCTGCGTTGCTCGGCCGCCGAGCCCGTACATCGACCGCAGACACCACAGCCCGAGGCCGATCGAGATCCCGGCCAGGATCGTGTGGACGGCCATGAACCCGGCCGAGTAGTCACGACCCAGAATCACCACACCTCGATAGGCCCAGACCGCAATGCCGAGCACCGCCAGCACGGTCGCCGGGACGACGGTGAATCGACGAGCGACCATCAACGTCACCAGGGTGGCCAGGGCCAGTACGCCAAACAGCAGCGAACCTATCAAGGACCAGCGATCGCCGCCGGTGAGTTCGCCGAGACCGCCGGGCTCGGCCAGCAGGTTTCGGAGGCGTCCGCCCCAGACGAACAGGCTCCACGCGGCGAGACCGGCCGCCGGTACGACCGGAACCGATCCGGCAGACGGAAACAACCGGGCCGGTGAATCGCCTACAACGAGTCGCGCCACTCCACGAACCGTTTCATGTGATCCATCGCGTAATCGGGTCCGCCGGTTCCGAGCGTGATCTCGTCGACGTCGGCGGCGGCCAGCTCGGCGAACAGAGCGTCGTAGTCGGTGACCTTGTCGGTGTCGACGCCAACGGATCGACTGATGTCGGCCGGGTTGCGGTCGAGATCCGCACACCAGCGCTCGAGTACCTCGTTCTTGTGGGCCCACTCGTCGCCCCACCAGAAGTGCCAGACGTCGGCGTGGCGGGCCACGTACTGCAGGGTCTTGCGTTCGCCTCCGCCGCCGATGAGGATCGGGATCTTGCGGGTCGGGGCCGGGTTGAGTTTGGCCATTCGGCTCTCGATGCGGGGCAACGACTCGGACAGGGCGTCGAGCCGGCCACCGGCGGTACCGAATTCGTAGCCGTACTCGTCGTAGTCCCGCTCGAACCATCCGGCCCCGATGCCGAGCACAAGACGGCCGTTCGAGATGTGATCGACGGTGCGGGCCATGTCGGCCAGAAGCTCGGGGTTGCGGTAGGTGTTGCAGGTGACGAGGCAGCCGATGTCGACCCGGCTCGTGACCTCGGCCCAGGAGGCCAGCATGGTCCAGGCCTCGAAGTGCTGACCGTCGGGCTCGCCGTAGAGCGGGAAGAAATGATCCCAGTTGTAGACGGCGTCGAACCCCATCTCCTCGGCGGCGACGGCCGCCTCACGGATCTGGTTGTACGAAGCGTGCTGGGGGTGAAGTTGGACCGCAATTCTCATACCTGTCGACCGTAACGTCGGCTGCAGCCAATTGCGCGGCCCGACTACCGGCGGGTTAACTTGGCTGGCATGACGGACCTGCGAACCGACGATCCCGCCGCCAGCGATCTGGCCACGTTCCGGGTCGAGGCCACTCGATTCCTCGACGACAACGCCACCCTCAAGGCCGAGGCATCGGCCTTCGTCTGGGGTCAGGGACCCGACGATCCGTCGCTGTTCGAGGAGGTAGACCGAGAGGCCGAGAAACTGGCGCTGGCTGAGTCGCAGGCGTGGCGAGCCAAGAAGTACGACGCCGGCTTCGGCTGGATCGACGGTCCCGTCGAATGGGGCGGTCGGGGTCTGAGCCGCCAGCACGCCCGAGCGTTCGCCGAGCTGGAGAGCCGCTACGAGGTGCCGACTCAGGGGTTCTTCACGATCGGTCTCGGCATGGTCGCCCCGACGATCGCCGACCATGCTCGACCGGAGGTGGCGGCCGAGTTGTTACCGAAGATGTACCGGGGCGACATCGTCGGCTGCCAGCTCTTCTCCGAACCTGGTGCCGGATCGGATCTGGCCAGCCTGCAGATGCGGGCCGAACGCGACGGCGAGGAGTGGGTGGTCACCGGGCAGAAGGTCTGGACCTCCGGTGCCCACTACTCAGACATCGGCGAGGTGATCTGCCGAACCGACCCGGACCTGCCGAAACACAAGGGCCTCACCGGGTTCGTCGTCGACATGAGGGCCCCCGGCGTCGAGGTGAGACCGCTGCGGCAGATGACCGGCGGAGCCAACTTCAACGAGGTGTTCTTCAACGAGGTCCGGGTACCCGACTCATGGCGGCTCGGCGAGGTCAACGATGGTTGGCGGGTCGCGTTGACCACACTGATGAACGAGCGGGCCGCCATCGGCGGCGGCCCCCGCGGCGGCGGTTTCACCCGGCTCCGCGAGATGACCCGCCACTTCGGCCTGGCCGATGACCCACTCGTCCGCCAGAAGCTGATCGACATCTACGTCAACGGCATGGTGCTGCGCATGAACAACGATCGGGCCATGGCCGCCCTCAAACGAGGCCAGCTACCGGGGCCGGAGCTGTCGGGGGCGAAGCTGCTGTTGACCGAGAACATGCGCCGCACCTCCGACTTCGTGTCGACCGTGCTCGGCCCCCGTTTGACCGCCGACACCGGCGAATGGGGCACGTTCTCGTGGTCGGGCTACGTGCTCGGAATGCCCGGCATGGCGATCGCCGGTGGATCCGATCAGGTGCTGCGCAACATCCTCGGCGAGCGGGTGCTCGGGCTCCCCAAGGAGCCGGGGATCGACACCACCAGCCCGTTCAAGGATCTGAAGGTCGGCACCCAGCGCTCGGACGACTGACCGGTCCCACCACCCCGACTCCCCGAACCGTGCGCTCCCGACCCGACTAACCGGGCCCTGAGCGCACAGAACGGGAGGAGGTGAGGTGGTTCGACGTCAACGGGCGAGTTCGGAGGCCAGGTGCCGGCCGATGACCTCCGACGCCGCAGCGACACCCGAACCACCGAGCGGCGCCCCCATGGCCCGCAACGCCGATTCGACCGTGGCCACCGTTCCCAGCAGACCCGGCGGATCGACATAGCCCATATGGCCGATCCGGAACGCCCGGTCGGCGAAATCACCGATGCCGACCCCAACGGTCAAACCGGCCTGATACCGGCAGATCGACCGCATCTCGTCGGCCGGGATCGAACCGGTGAGCACCGTGGTCACCGCCGCCGAGCGAAACGCAGGGTCGATGATGTTGAACTCGATGCCGCCGGGGCTCGCCCAGGCGTTGACCGCGGCCCACACGGCCGAGGCCAGCACCCGATGCCGCTCCCACGCCCGCTCGACACCGCCCTGTTCGTCGATCATGGCCAGAGCCTCCGACATGGCGTAGAGATGTGAGACCGGCGGTGTTCCGGCGTAGAGCTCGTAGTGGAAGCGGGCGTTGAGCCGCCGGTCCCAGTCGAAGTAGCCGTCTCGCAGATCAGCGGTGACGTGAGCGTCGAGCGCCCGTTCGGAGGCCCACACGAAGCCGAGCCCCGGTGGCACCATCAGACCCTTCTGCGAAGCGGCGACGGTGACGTCGACGCCCCAGGCATCCATGTGGAACGGCTCGCACCCCATCGAGGCGATGCAGTCGACCATGAACAGAGCGGGGTGGCCGGTCGAGTCGATGGCCCGACGAACGGCGGCGATGTCGTTGACAACGCCCGATGCCGTGTCGGTCTGCACGCACATAACGGCCTTGATCCGATGGCCCGTGTCGGCGGCAAGACGCTCGGCCACTGCCGCCGGGTCGATCGGGTGGCGGTCGGTACCCGGCAGAACCTCGACCTTCACCCCCGAACGGGCTGCCATCTCACCCCAGATCACGGCGAACCGGCCCGATTCGAGCACCAGAATCTCGTCGCCACGGCTGAGGGTGTTGTTGATCGCCATCTGCCAGGCACCGTGGCCGTTCGACATCACGACGAAGACCGGACCCTCGGTTCCGGCGATGGCGGGGAGCGCCGTGAAGACCCGGGCCGAGACGTCGACCAGCTCGCCGGCATAGATGTCGGTCATGGGTTTCGCCATGGCCGCGAGCACCCGCTCGGGGATGATCGACGGTCCGGGAATGGCCATGTTGTCCCGTCCGAAACCCAGCAAACCGCGGGTCGGAAGTTCAGGATTGGTCATCGCCTCGGCATAGGACGGACAAAGTTCCGGGTATCTCCTTGTCGACCGGTCATCGGTACTACTATCTGCCATAGCGGCAAGGCTACGGGGCAGAACCGGTATATCGGCGCGCGCTGTCACGCCCGCAGGCAGCTTCTGTTCACACCCCTGGGACCACATGACCTTCACGACGGAATTCGACACTGACCACCGAAGCACTACCAATACCAAGACCGCACCGGTTACGCCGCTGATGATGCCCCGCCGGGCAAACGTGATCGACAAGGTACGGGCAATGCTGGCCAAGGCGTCGAGTACCGATCACGAACCGGAGCGGGAGGCGTTCGAGGCCAAGGCCCAGGCGCTCATCACCCGTTACCAGATCGAAGCCCGGGAGCTCAGCGACGCCGAGAACGAGGTCAACGAGCGCCGCATCGATGTGAAGACCTGGAACGAGGCCACTCGGGGTGTCATCTACCTCTACGGCGGGATCGCAGAACTGAACCGGAGTTCGGCCGCCCACCGCGCCGTCGCCGATCACAGCCAGGTCATCCTGTTCGGCACCGAGGTCGACCTCGACCTCGTCGAAACGATGGTGGGTCACCTCCTCCCCCAGCTGCGCACCCACATGCTGCTCGATCAACCCACCTCCCGCATGAGCTATGCCATCGGCTGGACCCATGAGGTGCTCAGTCGTCTGGTCGCGGCCCAGGAGGCGGTGGCTGCAGAGTACAACGCGCTGATTCCCACCAACAGCGCCGCCGACGAGGCCATGCAACAGGCCTACCGCCTCAAGGACGAGAGCCAGACCACACTCGTCGACTCGGCCGAATACGAGTTCGGAGCCTCGGCCGCCGAGCGGGCCGACATCGGGCGCGTGAAGCTGGCGGCAAGCTGAAGAACCTCGGGATCGGCCAGCGGACTGCTCGCCCATCACGGTGGTGAACTACAATCCTCAGGTCATGCTGCTTCAGGTCACCGCCTACCGGCGGGCTCGCCGGGCACTCGCTCAGGACCAGGGTCGTCCGCTTCCGTGCCGGCTTCCCCTGTGGCGACTGGTGATCGGCGAGATTGCGGTCCTGGCCCGTCGGGTCGGCCGCTGGCGTTTCAGTGCCCTGATCGCTATCGGGTTCGTCTCGATCCTGCTGGCTCAGATTGCGTTCTCCCCGTCCACCCCCGGTCCGGTCCTGACCAATCCGTGGCGTTGGGTCGCGGCCGCGCTTCTTGCCGCCGTCGGGCTTGCCGGATGGGCCGTCGTGCATGCGGTCCGGCGAACGAAAGCGGCTGCTTAGACGTCGGCGGTGCGAACCTCGGGTGGCAACGTTCGTCGGCGGCCCGGAAGCAGCCCGTCGAGCACCTCCGAGTTCTTGGCCAGGAGCGGCCCGACGACGGCGGTGAGCAGCACATAGGCGGCGGCCAGCGTCGCCAGCTCGGACGCTTCGTCGAGACCGACGGCCAATGAGGCGATGACCACCGAGAACTCCCCTCGGGCGACCAGCGTGGTTCCGGCCCGGAGCCGACCGCGTCGACCGACGCCGGCCCGACCGGCTGCCACCCACCCGGACCCGAGTTTGCCCAGACCGGTGACGACGAGCAACAGCAGCGCCGGAATCATGGCCCCCGGCAACTCCGCCGGATTGATCTGGAAGGCGAAGAACAGGAAGAAGATGGCGGCGAAGAGATCACGCAGCGGCTCGATCAACGCGCTGACCCGATGCTGTACGGGACCGGACAGGGCCAGACCGACGAGGAACGCCCCGAAAGCCGCCGATATCTGGAGCTGCTGGGCCAGACCTCCGACCAGGAGCGTCAGCCCGAACACCGCCAGGAGCAGGACCTCGTTGTTTCCCCGATCGAGTCCGGCGCTCATGAGGTGGCCCCAACGCATCGCGGCCACCAGGACGACGGCGACCACGGCGAGGGCGATGGCCACCGTCACGACCGTCGATGCCGCGTCGGAACCGCTCACCACGGCGGCAACGACCGGGAGATAGACCGCCATGGCCAGATCCTCGATCACCAGGAGGTTGAGGATCGACGGGGTCTCGCGATAGCCCAGGCGGTCGAGGTCGCTCAGGACCTTGGAGATGACCCCCGACGAGCTGATCCACGTCACGCCACCGAGCAGGATCGAGGCGGGGACCGACCAACCCAGCGCAAGACCCACCAGCAAACCCGGGATGAAGTTCAGCCCCGCATCGACCAGCCCCGGTACCGTTCCGGTGCGCAGACCGAGCCGAAGCTCTTCGCCCGTGTACTCGAGGCCGAGGGTCAACAGCAGGAGCAGCACCCCGATTTCGGCTCCAAGGGCGACGAAGTCCTCGGCGATGCCGATGTCGGCCACGCCCCCGTCGCCGAGACCGAGTCCGGCGATCAAGTAGAACGGGATGGCCGTCACGCCGAGGTTCGACGCCAAGCGGGCAAGCGCAGCCAGCACGATGGCGATGAGGCCGATCTCGATGAAGGCGATGGCCACCTCGGAACCGACCGCGGCGAACATCGGCGCGCCGCCGGTCACGAGCTGAGCAGGGTCCGGACCTGGTCGATGCCGGCCGGCGTGCCGACCACGACCGCCACGTCACCGCTGGTGAACACGAAGTCCGGGCCCGGCGCAGCGACGGTCTCGGAACCACGGATCACGGCCACGACCGACACCCCGGTTCGGGTTCGGAACATCCCATCCGCGATACTCCGATCGGCAAACGATGAGTCGTCGGCAACCTCGACCCAGTCGATGGCCAGACCCTCGATCCGTTGTTCGACCACCCGACTGACCTCGGTGACGGTCGACCCACCCAGCGCCTCACTCAAGGTGCGGGCCTCGCTCGGTGTGAGGTGCATGACGGTGGTGCAGATGTCGGGATCATCGCTGTCGTACACCATCAGCTCCCGGCGGCCGCCCCGGTGCACGACGACGGCGACCTGCTCGCCGGCCGCCGTGTCGAACTCCAGTCGAACCCCGACCCCGGGCAGTTTGACTTCACGAACCTCTGCCATGGGCCAACCCTACACAGACCGGCGCCGGTCGTTCACCCCTGCGAAGATCGAGAGCTGCCCGCCGGGCGGCAGCCGTCGGCTTCCCGTCCAGACCAGCGAATCCATGAACACCCAAGAGCGGCGGTGGATGGCGGAGGGCCCGTAGCCCTGCAGGGCGATCTTGTGCTGCGGGCAGGGGTAGCCCTTGTTGTGCTCGAAGTTGTAGCCCGGGTAGTTGTCGGCCTGGGCCCGCATGATCCGGTCCCTCGTCACCTTGGCCAGGATGGAGGCCGCCGCGATCGACAGGCAGGTCGAGTCGCCTCGGACCAGCTTGCGGGTGACCGGATGGCCCACGAAGTCCCACTTTCCGTCGAGAATCACGGCGTCCGGGGCGACGCCGAGCCCGTCGATGGCCCGACGTGCGGCCAGTTTCTGGGCGGCGGACATTCCCAGGCGATCGCAGTCGGCGGCACTCACGTGGCCGACCGCCCAGGCGTCGCACCACTCCGCAATGCGGTCGAACAGGGCCTCCCGCTCGTCTTCCGTGAGCTGCTTCGAGTCACGCAGCTTGTAGATCCTGCGGTCCTTCGGGACGACGACGGCCCCGATGGTGAGCGGACCGGCCCAGGATCCTCGACCGACCTCGTCGACCCCGACCACGATCTCGTGCCCGCCGTCCCAATACTCCCGTTCGACCGACAGTCCAGGGGCCTTGGCCTTCAACGCTCTGCGGAGTTTGGGAACGGTGGCAGTCACAACGAGACCAGACTAGTGGGTCGGCCGGCGCCGCGGGCTGTCAAGCCCGGGCTGTCCATCCAAGGCTAGGAGAAGCTCTCGCCGGGGGCCGGGGCGTCGGCCAGCCCGCCGGCCGAACCGGCCAGGAGGGTCTCCCCCCGGTCGTCGGTCGTCGACCAGTCGGGGTCGAGCGACGGGCAGACGAGTCGAGCCCGGCACTCCGACGCGTCCCACAGGAGGGCGGGGCGGGGCCCGTGCCACCGGATGGCGTAGGACAGCGGGCCGTACAGCGTGGCGGCCCGATGGACCTCGAGGGATCCGCCCCGCCAAGCGGTCGGATGGTCGGGCACCAGTTCGACGGTCGGATCGGCGAGATCGGCCCGTTCGCTCACAAGCAGGTGCCGGGCCGCCCGCCAGAACGCGGCGGCGTCGACCAGGCCGGCCCCGGGGCCCGAGCCGATCGACCGGTCGGGTCCATACCAGCGGCGGATCAAGTTGGCCTGTTGCGACCAGCCGATCAGCTGGTCGTGGCCGACCCGACCGCCGGTGGGGGCGGGGCCGGCGGCCGTGATGAAGACATTGTCTTCTTCTTCCCGCGTCGCCGTCACCCGCTTGGCCACGTCGGTCATCCGGTGCCGTAACCGTGCGGCCGCATCCTCCTGGCCAAGCCATTCGACCAGAACGGCGAGTCCCGTGGCGGCCCGGCACCAGTGCCGGGCCGGTTCGCCCAGCGTGGCCGCCACGTGCGATCGGCTGAGCCGGCTCGGCTTCCGCAGCCTCGCCTCGACCTGGCGGGTAAGATGCAGCAGCGACGGCAGCGCCTCCTCGGCGTCGCGCCGGTCACCGCGGATCACCAGCGCTCGAGCCAGGCCGTCCACCAGGACAGCGGTTCGTGCCGAGCCGGCCTCGTCGGCCGGCGACAGCCCGCCCTGGCCCAACAACTCGTCGATCAACTCGGGCAGCCAGTCGCTCAGCCGATCGGCCTGACCCGATTCGGCCAGGGCGGCCAGCACCGTGCCGACATCGCCGTCAACGCCGGGCGGCCGTCTGTCCAGCAGGAGCAGGCGGGCCCTGGCCGCGCCGGCCAGGTGGGTCAGGCCGGGGTCGGGAAACTCGAACCGCCCGCCGGCCTCGATCAGGGCGTTCCAGCCTCGGGCCACGTTGTCGGGGCCCGGCAACCGGTCGACGGCGACGGCGAGATCGGCCGGGCCGAGGCAGTACCGGAACGTGGTGCGATGGGGCACCGGAACCATGAGGACGGCGTTGGGAAACTCGCCCCCGCCGTCCGTCAACGGCGGGTCCGGCCAGGTCAGCGTGCCTCCGGCTTCGACCGTTGTCAGCAGATCGTGGTCACAGGTGAACCCCTGCTCGCCGGCTCGACGAGGCAGCGTCAGGCGGTAGCCGTCGGCCACGATTTCGCTCGGCGACAGGCGCTCCACGGTGAGCGCTCCTGGGTCCCCGTCGAGTGTCTGGGGTCGCAGCGCGATGGCGAGGGCCACCGGGACCGGCGACTGGTTCTCCACCTCGATCACGGCGACGGTCCTCCCTGCCACGAGCGCTGCGTAGACCGTCTGCACGACGTCGCCCGACGGCACCCGCACCGCCGTCTCGGTGATCGGCCCGCTACCTCGGAGCCGTTGACGGACGGACGGTTCACGGGCCGGGAGGTGCCAGCGATCATCGGCTCCGATCCACCAGTCGAGCGACCAGCGGGCGTCGGGGCCCTGGATCAACCCCCCGCCGTCGACGAGGAAACCCGTCGGGGAATCGAGCACCGCGACGAGGCCGACACCGCCGTCGGCCACACGCTCGGTTGATCGAGGACCAAGCCGTGAGATCAAGCGGGCCAGCTCTGTCCCGGTACGGCCTGCTCGTGGCCGAGGCGGCCCCGCAGCAGCGCATCCTGGGCGAAATCGGCGTCCTGACCCCGATGGCACACGGCATAGACCTGCTCGGCGATGGGCATGAAGACGCCGTGCCGTTGGGCCATCTCGTTGACCACCTCGGCCGCCTTCACGCCCTCGGCCACCTGGTTCATCTCGGCCAGGATGTCGTCGACCGTCATGCCGGTGCCGAGTTTTCGTCCGACCTGGGAGTTGCGGGACTGGGGGCTCACGCAGGTGGCGATGAGATCCCCCATGCCGGCCAACCCGGCGAGGGTCAACGGCTCGCCCCCCAGCCTCGATCCGAGTTCGATCAGCTCGGCCAGACCGCGGGTGATGATGGCGGCCCGGGCGTTGTCGCCCTGCCCCCGGCCCTCGACCATGCCGGCGGCGATGGCGTAGATGTTCTTCAGGGCGCCGCCGAGCTCGCAGCCGATCACGTCGTGATGCAGGAAGACCCGGAAGGTGGGTGTGGTGAACACCTGCTGGAGCTTCCGGGCGATGTTGAGGTCGGCCAGGGCGATGACGGCCGCGGTCGGGTGACCCGCCATGATCTCCTTGGCCAGGTTGGGGCCGGTCAGCACGCCGACCGGACGATCGGGAAGGACCTGTTCGATGATCTGCGACATCCGGAGCATGGTGCCGGGCTCGAACCCCTTGGCCAGACTCACCACCGGCACCCACGGGCGCAGGTGGGGGGCGATCGCTTCGCAGGTCGTGCGATAGGCGGACGTCGGCACGCCCATCACCAGCAGGTCGGTGCGCTCGAGCACCTCCTCGAGATCGGACGTGGCCATCAGATCCGGGTGGAGCGGGTAGTCGGGAAGATAGCGGGGATTCCGGTGCTCGTTGTTGACGGCGTCGACGGTGACGGCGTCGCGGGCCCATAGCGTCGTCTCGGCGTTGTGAGCGCACAGGTGGGCCACGGTCGTGCCCCACGATCCGCCGCCGGCGACCAGAACCCGGAGCGGTGGCGCCGGCGGCTTCACGATCGTCGACGTGCTTGCGCTGGTGGGGCTCTCGGGCCCCGACTCCCCTTGTTGTGCCATCCGTTCACTGTAAACCGTTGGCTGGAAACGCCACCCGTCCCGGAGGCGACAAAGGAACCCGGGCACGTCGTCGCCCCTGGTCATCGCCGACCGACCCCGGCCGACCTCGGGTACCCTTGATCGGAGTGGGTTCCGAGGTGGATTCAAGATCGTCAGACACCGGCACCGCCGTACTCGTTCCGGTCAAGTCTTTCGATCTGGCCAAAGGTCGCCTCTCGGATCGGCTCGATCCCGGCGACCGCCACCGGCTGGCCCGACGACTGGCGGTCGGAGTGATCGAAGCCGCCCGCCCCCTTCCCACCTACGTGGTGTGCGACAGCGACCTGGTCGCCGACTGGGCCGGCGAGATCGGGATCGGCGTGCTCGAGGTCACGGCCACCGGCTTGAATCCGGCGATAACCGAAGCCGCTGTCATGGCCGCCTCGATGGGTCACAACCGGATCATCGTCAGCCACGCCGATCTCCCGCTCGCCGAGGACCTGACCTGGCTCGACCGGGAGCCGTTCGACCGGGGCGTCGTCGTCGTCACCGATCGCCATGGCACCGGCACGAACGTGTTGGCCCTCCCCTTGAACCTCGATCCGCCCTTCGTCTTCCGCTACGGTCCCGGCTCGGCCGAGCTGCACCGGAACGAGGCGGAGCGTCTGGGCCTCACGGTTCGGATCGTCCACGACGAGCGTCTCGGCTGGGATCTCGACACCCCCGATGATCTGGCGGCCTGGCTCGCCGACGACGTCCGGAGGGCCGGATGCGAACCGAAAAGGACCCGGTGACCGAAGCCCAGAACCCCCTCACGCCGGCGGCGGTCGAGATGACAACGTTCACCGCAAACCTGGCGACACCCGAACGGGCGCTCGCCATCGGCGCCCATCCCGACGACATCGACTTCGGCTGCGGGGCGACGCTGGCGAAGTGGGCGGCCGACGGCTGCGAGGTCCACGTCTGCGTCTGTACCGACGGCTCGAAGGGGACCTGGGATCCCGACGCCGACACCGGGGAGTTGATCGCCACCCGTCAGGACGAGCAGCGGGCGGCCGCCGCCGCACTCGGGGCCACGGGAGAGGTGGTGTTCCTGGGCTGGCCCGACGGCGAACTCGAGTCGGGCATGATCCAGCGCCGCCAGGTTGCCGAGGTGATCCGACGAACCCGGCCGTCGGTGGTGCTGGGTCACGACCCGTGGAAGCGGTACCGGCTCCATCCCGATCACCGCCACGCCGGCCTTCTGACCACCGATGGGATCGTGGCGGCCCGTGACCCGAAGTTCTTTCCCGACCTCCCGCCCCATCACCGCCCCGACCTGCTGCTGCTGTTCGAGGCCGACGAGCCCGATCACGCCGAGGACGTCGGCGGCTTTCTCGACGCCAAATACCGAGCCCTCACGTCCCATCGCAGCCAGTTCGAGTCGACGATGAAGTCGGGCGATGATCCGGAACTGACGCGGTTCCGTCAACGGGTCGAAGACAAGCTGGTCACCGCCGGTCAGGCCGTCGACATGGAGCTGGCCGAAGTGTTCAAGCTCATCGACGACCTGTAACCGAGCATTCGAGTTGGCTGATGCTTCGGGCCGCTCACGGGCAGAGATCGGTTCGGGCTCCCGAACCCCGAGCGCAGAGGTAGGTCACCTCCACACGTTGCAGTTCGAGTGGGTCCGCACCGCCGTCAGTTGGTCCGATGAAGAGGCGCAGTCGCTCGCCGAGGACAGAGTCATCACCGAAGCCGACGAGATCGTAGGTGATTTCGTTCCGGTCACCGGTCGTTGGCCCGTCGACCACGATGCTCGACGGCTTGGGATCGGCGAAGCGGGACCGCGCATCGACCCCGATGGCTCCGATCTCCTCGATCGTTGCGCCGGTCGGTGTCCCACCCTCGGCGTCGATGATCTCGTTGGTGATGTCGAAGGTTGCGCTCAGGGGGCGACGAATCGGGAGTGAACCCATCCGACGACCTCTCCCGCTTGGACCTCGTACCAGACCGATGTCGGCGGTCCGAGACGGCGGGCTCGACCCGCGTACACCAGACCGGTCGTCAGGGGATC
>JAOTVU010000137.1 GCA_029863385.1 Acidimicrobiia bacterium | reverse complement strand
TTCGACCCGGCCTTCCAGGCGTTGGTCGAGTTCGCGGCCTCTCGACACAACGCGTTTCGCACCCTCGAGGCCGCCGACCAAGCAGTGCCCGCACACCGCCGCGCCGCGCCGAAAAGTCCGGAATCCTGCTGCGACTCCACCCTCGATGTGGTGACCGGTGGCGGCAACGGGATCGGTCGCCACCTCGTCTTCGATCTGCTACGACGAGGGGCGAGCGTGGCTGCCGTTGACATCCGTCAGGAGAGTCTGGACGAGACGGCCTCCCTGGTCGGTTCCGGCGCCGTCGGGCCGATGGCCCCGGGGATCGAGGATCGCCTCGGGCTGATTTTCGCCGACGTGACCGACCGAGCCGTGTGCGACCGTCTTCCCGAGCGGGTGGCGAATGCGTTCGGTCCGGCCGACTGCCTGATCAACAACGCCGGCATCATCCAGCCTTTCGTTCGCTTCAACGACCTCGAGTTCGACGACATCGATCGGGTCGTGCGCGTCAACCTGTACGGTCCTTTGCACATGACCAAGGCCTTTCTGCCCGGACTTCTCGAACGGCCCGAGGCCCACATCGCCAACGTGTCGAGCATGGGCGGCTTTCTCCCCGTACCCGGCCAGACGGTCTACGGGGCCACCAAAGCCGCCATCAAGCTGCTGACCGAGGGCCTCCACGTCGAGCTGCTGGAAACCAACGTTGGTGTATCGGTGATCATGCCCGGCGGGGTCTCCACCGACATCACCGCCAATTCCGGCGTCGAGGCGCCAACCGGGGTGGACGCCGACGACCCATCGTCGAGCCGAATCCCGACCACCACACCGTCGGACGCGGCCACCATCATCCTTGACGGCATCGAGGACAACGAGTTGTACATCCACGTCGGCATGGATTCCAAGCTGCTGCACCTCGCCACCCGCACGGCACCCAAGCGGGCCGCCCATCTCATCGCCCGGCAGATGAAGAGCCTGCTCGACTGATCCAACCCTTGGGTCGGGTCGTGGGATGCGAGGGTTGACAGGTGCGCCACGTCCGCCTAACGTACAACCAAATGGTTGTAGATAAGACCCGTGCCGTTGATCTCGACGACGAGGAGGTCGACCGGCTGTTCCACGCCCTGGCCGATCGCACCCGTCGTGACATCCTGGCCCAGGCCATGACCGGCGACCACTCGGTGTCGGCCCTGGCCCGCCGCTACCCGTTCAGCTTCGCCGCCGTGCAGAAGCACGTGGCGGTTCTGGAGAAGGCCGGGCTCGTGACCAAACGGAGGCACGGCCGGGAACAACGGGTGGTGACCAACATGAACGCCATCGAACGAGCCCGAACGCTGCTCGATCATTTCGAACGGCTCTGGGTGGAACGCCTGGAGCGCTTCGAGGCCGTGCTCGCAGAGGACGACGGCGGCCCCGACGCCTGACCGCAATCCCAGTTCATCGAAGGAAGTCCAAATGCCTGTGATCAGTATCGACAAAGACCTCGAGGCCCTCACCCTCACGCTGACCGCCGAATACGCCGCCGACACCAAACAGGTGTGGGAGCTGTGGGCGAACCCTCGCAAGCTCGAACGCTGGTGGGGCCCACCGACCTACCCGTGCACGTTCCTCGAACACGACCTCAGCGTCGGCGGCGAGATGCTCTACAAGATGGTGGGCGACGAGAAGGGAGACGAACATTTCGGTCGGTGGCGCATCCTCGCCGTCGACGCCCCGAACCTCATCGAGATCCAGGACGTCTTCGCGAACGACGACGGCTCACCCAACCACGATCTGCCGTCGACCAAGTTCGAGGTCAGGATTACCGAACTCGACGGCGGCCGTACCCGGATGCAGACCATCTCGTTCTTCCCCTCGCTCGAGGCCATGGAGCAGATGATCGAGATGGGCATGGTCGAGGGCATCGAGGCCGCAGCCGGCCAGATCGACGCCATCCTCGCCGAGGGCTGAGACCGACCCGAGCGAGGGGGGTTTGGCGAGAGCGCCTGTCGGCCACGCCGTTCGATGGCCCCCTGACCCGTGGAAACCTTCAGGCATGATGCCAGAATCGCCTCATGCCTGAAGGTCACGTTCTCCATCGCGCCGCCCGACTCCAGGGCAAACGGTTCAACGGCCAAGAGGTGGCGGCCGAGTCACCCCAGGGCCGATTCGACGACGGGGCGGCAGCCATCGACGGGAGCGTGGTCGAGGGCATCGACGCCCGGGGAAAGCACCTGCTCTACCGGTTCGACAACGGGCTGGCCGTGCATGTTCACCTCGGACTGTTCGGTAAGTTCCGTCTGCAGACACCGCCGTTTCCCGAACCGTCGCCCAACGCCCGTCTCCTGCTCAGCACCGACGATCACCGGATGCACCTGGCCGGACCGACCACGTGTGAGCTGCTCGAACCCGACGAGATCGAGAAGGTGCTCGACAACCTCGGCCCAGATCCGATCGTCGCACCGAACGACGGAGCCGATCGCTTCGCCGACGCCCTGAGCCGACGCACGGTGCCGATCGGGCGGGCACTGCTCGACCAGAAGGCCATCGCCGGACTGGGAAACGTCTACCGTTCCGAGCTGTTGTTCATGCTCGGGTTGAACCCCTTCATCCCGGCCCGAGAAGTCGAACGGCATCTCGTCGATCAGTTGTGGAAGCTCTCGGTCGACGAGCTCCGGACCGGCGAGAAATCAGGGCGCATCATCACCGTGGACCCGGCCGACGTCGATCGTCGCCGACGATCCGACATGAAACGCGGTGAGCGGCTCTACGCCTACAAACGGCAGGGTGAGCCTTGCCGCCGGTGCGGAACCCCGATCGCCTCGACCGAGATCGACGACCGCAGCATCTGGTGGTGCCCGACGTGCCAACCCGCCCCGGCCTGACTCCCGGCGGGGTTGTCCGTGGTCATGCAGGTTGGCGCCCGGGGTCGTGGTCGGCGGCCTGCGCATCGTCGGACGAGTAGGCGCCGACCAGCCTTGCGATGACGATGGCGAGAAACAGTGTGCCGGTCACCGCTTCCAACGAGGCCAACGACCGAGCCCAGGGATTGACGGGCAGGATGTCGCCGTAGCCCAGGGTCGACAGGGTGACATAGCTGGCATACAGCATGCCCTGCCATACGAGCGGACGATCGGGGGCTCCGTTGTCGACGAAGCTGCCGGGCGCAGACGTTTCCAGCAGGTTGCCGGCCACCGCAAAGACACCCCCGAGCAGCAGGTAGGCGGACACGGCCAGGAGAATCAGCTGGCTGACGGTGGTACCGGCCCGGGGCCGCACCAGGAAACGGAACGTCGACGTCAGCAGCGCCAACTGGAAGAGGCCGACCGACGCCAGCATCGCGGCAAGGGCCAGGCGACTCGACTGATCGAGCGAGAACCAGCCGCCGCCCAACGTCGTCAAACCGGCCAGTACGACAAAGGGGACCAGCCGCACCTTCTCGTCACGAACCAGGTTGAGGCCGAAGTAGATCATGCCCGCGTAGCCTGCCGTGTAGATCATGGTGGGCACCCGCCCCCACAGGGTGATCGGATAGCCGAACTGCATCAGCACCACCACTCCGAGGAACAGCCACAGATTGCGACTCGACAACACAGCCAGACCATAACAGTCGAGGGGGATCCGCGTCCGCCGAGTCGTGGGGCGTCGATCGGCAATACACCCTGGCCAGGAACCGACCGAGGAATCTACGCTTGGGTCAGGAGGTCCCATGACCCAACCTCAACCTCGCGATCACCTCGGCACCCACATCGTCGAGAATCAGCCCTCCCCGCGGCGCCACGTCGATCTGTGGGCGGGCGACCCGGTGCTGCAGGCCGTGGTCACCTCGGCCGAGGGCGACACCGACGTGGCCGCCCGAGCCGGAGCGACGCTTGGGAGCGACGAGCTGCGGGAGGCCGGTCGAGAAGCCCGGAGAGTCAAACCGGAGCTGGTCGCCTTCGACCGGGCCGGGCGGCGACTCGACGAGGTCCGTTACCACCCGGCCTACCATCGTCTGCTCTCGACGGCCTTCGAACTGGGCTACACCGCGCTGCCATGGGAAGGGGCGTCAGGCGGTAGTGTCACGGCCGGCGGCCATGTCACCCACGCCGCGATCCTGTACTGCCTGACCCAGACCGAGCCCGGCGTCTGCTGCCCACTGACCATGACCTACGCCGGAGTGCCGGCCCTGTCGGCCAACGCCGACCTCGAAGCGATCTGGCGGCCCCGGCTCACCAGCCGCCACTACGATCCCTCGGCCGCACCGATCGCCGACAAGGAGTCGGCCACCCTGGGCATGGCCATGACCGAGAAGCAGGGCGGGTCCGACGTTCGGACCAACACCACGACCGCTCAGCGCGACGGCGATGTGTACCGGCTCAACGGCCACAAATGGTTCTGCTCGGCGCCGATGTCGGACGGGTTCCTGACCCTGGCCCAAACGAGGGGCGGCCTGACCTGCTTCCTCGTCCCCCGCTGGCTCGACGACGAACGCAACGGGATCAACGTCATGCGGTTGAAGGACAAGCTGGGCAACCAGGCCAACGCCTCGGCCGAGATCGAGTACGTCGACGCCCTCGGGTGGCGCCTCGGCGACGAAGGCCGGGGGGTGGCCACCATCATCGAGATGGTCCACCACACGAGGTTGGACTGTGCGGTGGCGCCCGCCGCCCTGATGCGGGCCAGCATCGACGAGGCGTTTTGGTGGGCCCAACACCGGCAAGCGTTCAAACGCCTACTGGTCGATCAGCCCCTGATGCAGGCGGTCCTGGCCGACCTGGTGCTCGACTGGGAGGGCGCCGTCGGTCTGGCCTTCCGGGCCGCCCACGCCTGCGATCAGGATGGCCTCGAGGAACGGGCTCTCGCCCGCCTGGTGGTGGCATTGGCCAAGTTCCTCAACAACAAGCGGTGTGTTCGGGTGACCTACGAGGCCATGGAGTGCCTCGGAGGCATGGGTTATGTCGAGGACACGCCGATGCCGATGCTGTACCGGGAGGCGCCGCTCAACTCGATCTGGGAGGGTTCGGGCAACGTCATCTGCCTCGACGTGCTTCGCACGCTGGTGAAGGAGCCGCTGGCGGGTGAGATGCTGGGCGACGAACTACGCTCGGTGGCCGGGGTCGACCGTCGCTACGACGAGGCGCTGGCCGCCCACGAAAGCCGCTGGCCCGGCCTGCCCACCGAGCAGGAGGCCCGGTGGTTCACCGAGAGTCTGGCCAACCTGCTGACGGCCTCGATCCTGCTCCGCTTCGCGCCCGCTCCGGTGGCCGACGGGTACGTGGCCACCCGGCTGACGGGTGAACGGGGCCACGTCGCCGGTTCGGTCGCCGGGCTCGACACGTCTGCGCTGCTCGCCCGCATCAACGGCTGAGGTCGTGTGAACGTGATGTGAAACCCGTCGGCCCGGTTTTGGACAAGCAGGGCGCGTCGGTCATCCTGTGTTATGACCATCCACGTCGGGATCGAGCACCGAACGTCCTATCGGTTCGCCCGTCCCACCACCGTGCACCCCCACGTCGTCCGGCTCCGTCCGGCTCCGCACTGCCGCACACCCATCCTGGCCTACAGCATGCAGGTCAAGCCCCACGACCACTTCATCAACTGGCAGCAGGACCCGTTCGGCAACTTCATGGCCCGCCTGGTGTTTCCCGAGCCGGCGACCGAACTCTCGATCACCGTCGACGTCGTCGCCGACATGACGGCCATCAACCCGTTCGACTTCTTCGTGGAGGAGTCGGCCCGCACCTACCCGTTCACCTACGACCCGGCGGTGCGGGCCGATCTCGAGCCCTACCTGCGCACCGCCACCGAATCCCAGACGTTGCTCGACCGCTGGCTCGCCGAGACCGGGCTTCCCGGGGCGGGCACCCCGATCGTCGACTTCCTCGTCGCCGCCAACCAACGCCTCTACACCGACATCGAGTACTCGGTCCGCATGGAACCCGGGGTGCAGGCGCCCGATGTGACCCTGTCCCGGGCCATCGGCTCGTGCCGGGATTCGAGTTGGGTGCTGGTCGAGGCGATGCGACGACTCGGTCTCGCCTCCCGGTTCACCTCCGGATATCTGGTGCAGCTCCGGGCTGATCAGGAATCGCTCGACGGGCCCGACGGACCGCTCGAGGACTTCACCGACCTCCACGCCTGGGCCGAGGTGTACATCCCGGGCGCCGGCTGGATCGGGCTCGACCCCACCTCCGGCCTCCTCGCCGGGGAGGGCCACATCCCCCTGGCCAGCGCCCCGACCCCGGCCAACACCGCCCCGATCGCCGGATCAACCGGGGTCGTCGACACCGAGTTCAGCTTCTCCAACACGGTCACCAGGATCCGTGAGGACCCCCGGGTCACCCTCCCCTACACCGATGCCCAGTGGGCGGCTGTCGACCGGCTCGGTCACCACGTCGATCAGCGCCTCGATGACGGCGACGTGCGGCTCACGATGGGTGGTGAACCGACCTTCGTCTCGATCGACGACCGGGAGGGCGACGAGTGGAACACCGCCGCCGACAGCCCGGCGAAAAGGACGCTGGCCGACAACCTCGCCCGGCGGCTCACCGAAGCCACCGACGGCAGTGTCGGGAAGGGCGCCCTCCGCCAGTACGGGCAGGGCAAGTGGTATCCGGGCGAGCCGCTTCCCCGCTGGCAGATCGGCGTGGTGTGGAGGGGGGACGGGAGGACTCTCTGGTCGCGTCCGGACCTCTTGCTGGGATTCACCGATCTGACCGAAGCGCCAAACGCGCCGCCCGACGAAGGAGCGGAACCCGACCGCCCGGAGCTCCGTGCTGGAGCTCCGGGCGGATCATCGGGTTCTGCGACTGAGGGCCCCTCAGGACCGGGTTCCGAATCCTCGACCGTTGGTGATGCTCGCCGGTTTGCGGACAAGATCTGCGAACTGTTTGGCGTTGACGCGGAGAGGTTTCTGCTTCCCGCGTTCGAGGATCCGATGAATGAGTTGCTGGCCGATGTGCGTCGGCCGGACGGGGAGCCGCCGGACGTCGATCTGGAGCCGGGGGACGGTTCCGGGGAGAGCGAGGAGGGGCGGCGCTTCGTTGAGCAGGTCGATTCGGAGCGGGGGCAGCCGGTGGCGTTCGTGTTGCCCATACATCCGACCGAGATCGGGCACGGCTGGCAGACGACGCGGTGGCGGTTGCGTCGCGAGCACCTCTATCTCATGCCCGGTGACTCGCCGGCCGGGCTGCGGCTGCCGCTGGAGTCGCTCACGTGGTCCGAGTTTCCGTCGACCTTTGACCGGTCGCGCTTCGAGCCCCGTGGTGAACTACCCGATCCGGGGCAGTGGACCGCGCCGGCCAAGGTCGTCGAGCGGCACGAGACCCCGCCGACCGCCATCGTGGTCGAACAGAAGGCCCGGTCCGTGAGAGTGTTCGTCCCTCCGGTTCCCGATGCCGAACACGCCGTCGAGTTGATCTCGGTGTTGGAGGCCGCTGCAGTCGAGTGTGATCAGCCGATCCTCATCGAGGGTTACCCGCCACCGGCGGACGACCGGCTTCGCACGGTCGTCGTCACCCCCGACCCCGGTGTGATCGAGGTCAACGTCGCCCCCTCGGCATCGTGGGCCGAGCTGGCGGATTCCACCGTCGAGCTCTACGAAACCGCCCGGCAGACCCGGCTCGGCACCGAGAAGTTCGATGTCGACGGCAGCCACACCGGCACCGGTGGCGGCAACCACATCACCCTCGGCGCGGCAACGCCGGCCGACAGCCCGCTCCTGCGCCGCCCGGATCTGCTGCGCTCGATGGTCACCTACTGGCAGCACCACCCGTCGCTGTCGTACCTGTTCTCGGGTCGGTTCATCGGTCCGACCAGCCAGTCGCCTCGGGTCGACGAGGGCCGCGTCGGAACCATCGACGATCTGGAGATCGCGTTCGAGCAGCTCGACCGGTTGGCGGCGGAACCGGGCACCGAGACGCTGCCGTGGGTTCCCGATCGACTGCTGCGTCACCTGCTGGTGGACTTGACCGGCAACACCCATCGGTCCGAGTTCTGCATCGACAAGCTGTTCAGCCCCGACTCCGAACGGGGGCGACTCGGTCTCCTCGAGTTGCGGGGGTTCGAGATGCCGCCGCACGCCCGGATGGCCCTGGTGCAGGCGCTCCTGATCCGTTCGTTGGTGGTTCGATTCTGGGAGTCGCCGTACCGTCACCGGCTCGCACGGTGGGGAGCCGAACTTCACGATCGGTTTCTTTTGCCCTGGTACGTTCGGACCGATATCGATCAGGTGGTCGACGACCTCAACCGTCACGACATCGCCTTCGACCGGGCCTGGCTCGATCCGTTCTTCGAGTTCCGCTTTCCGCGGATCGGGGAGGTCCACCGGGGCGGGGTCCGGATCGAGCTGCGCAACGCCGTCGAGGTGTGGAACGTGCTGGGTGAGGAGACGACCGGCACCGGAACCGCCCGCTACGTCGACTCGTCCCTCGAACGGGTCCAGGTGCTGGTCGAGGGAAGCGATCCGCAGCGCCACGTCGTGACCTGCAACGGTGTGCCGGTGCCGCTTCGACCGACCGACCAGGATCGGGTGCTGGTCGGCGGCGTCCGCTACAAGGCGTGGGCGCCGTGGTCGGCGCTCCATCCGACCATCGACGTGCACAATCCGCTGGTGTTCGACGTGATCGACCGCTGGTCCGGCCGCTCGCTGGGCGGGTGCTCGTACCACGTGGCCCATCCTGGCGGCCGGTCCTACGACACCTTCCCGGTCAACGCCGTGGAAGCCGAGTCGCGCCGGGCCGGACGGTTCTTCGCCCACGGTCACAGCGCCGGGCCGATCGACATGTCGGCCCTCGAGTCGGCCCGGGCCCGGGTCGACGAGTTCCAGCGCTACAGCCTCGATCTGCGTCGGTTCCCGGCGGCGGAGACCCGCAACCGATGACCGCGGCGTTCTCGCTCGATCCGCTCGACGGCTACGCAGGGCAGGCGAACCGCTACGACGAACTGCTCGACTCCGACGGCACCGTCCGGCCCCACTGGCTACCCCTCGTCGAGTCGTTCGAGAACCTCGGGGTCGGCCGGCTCCTCGACCGGGCGGCGAGGACGAAGCGACAACTGGCCCAGGACGGTGTCACCTACAACGTCCCACTCGGCCCCGCCGACCGGGGTCGAGACGATGCCACCGACGATGATTCGACCGCCCCCGGTGACGGGGCCGACCACCGCCACATCCCCTGGCCGCTGGATCCGGTGCCGATCGTCATCCCCGACCACGAATGGGACCCCATTCGCCGGGGCGTTGTGCAACGGGCCGAGCTGCTCAACCTCATCCTGACCGACCTCTACGGGCCGCAGCAGCTGCTGCGATCGGGTGCCGTTCCGCCTCACCTCGTGTTGAGCGACCCCCAGTTCCTCCGCTCGTTGCACGGGGTCGTCAACCGGGGGTCGAAGCAGCTGGTGATGGTCGGCGTCGACTTCGTACGGTCCGGCGACGGCTCGTGGCGGGTTTTCGGACATCGCACCCAGGTCCCGTCCGGTGCGGCCTACGCGCTGGAGGACCGGCGGATCCTGTCCCGGGTCATGCCGACCGAGGTCGAGGGGGCCGATGTCCAACGGCTCGCTCCGTTCCTGCGCCTCTACCGCAAGGCGCTGCGCGCCGCAGCACCGGATGGCGTGGAGGATCCGGTCACCGTGGTCCTGTCGTCGGGGACCCGGTCGGAGACGGCGTTCGAACACACCTCGCTGGCCGCCCAGCTCGGCACCGCTCTCGTCCGCGGCACCGACCTCGAGGTCCACGACGACGGCGTCTTCCTCCAGACCGTGCACGGCCCAGCGCCGGTGCACGTCATCCTGCGGCGGCTCGACGCCGCCTACTGTGACCCGCTGGAACTCGATCCAACGTCGACGCTCGGCGTGCCGGGGTTGGTGGAAGCAGTGCGGGCCGGGCAGGTCACCGTCGTCAACGGATTGGGCACGCCAATCCTCGAGAACGCCGGCCTGACCGCCCTGCTGCCCGGCCTCTGCCACGCCCTGCTCGGCGAAGACCTCATCCTGCCGTCGGCCCAGGCCTGGTGGTGTGGCGACCCGGCCGGCCGCTCCCACGTCCTGGCCAACCTCGATGATCTGGTCGTGCGGCCGGTCAGCCGAGCCGGCCGGCAGTCGTCGATCGAGACCCGGGAGCTGACCTCGGCTCGGCGGGCCGAGCTTCGGGCCCGGATCGAAGCCGAGCCGGATCACTTCGTGGGTCAGGAACGGTTGGAGCCGGGCACCGCCCCCTGCCTGACCTCCGAGGGTCTCCGGTCCCGAGCCACCGTGCTGCGCACGTTCGCCGTGGCCGACGACAACGGCTACTTCGTGATGCCCGGCGGGCTGGCCCGATCGTCGCCCTCGGATCGGGAGGGCGAGCCGATCTCGAACCTGACCGGGGCGCTGAGCAAGGACATCTGGGTGTGCGGCGGGTCGCGGGAGCTCGAGCGGGGCTACTGGCTGGCGACCGATCAACCGCCGGTTCCGGCCCGGCGCGGCGCCCCGTCGGCCCGGGCGGCCGAGAACCTGTTCTGGCTGGGCCGCTACGCCGAGCGGGCCGAGTCGACCGCCCGTCTGCTCCGGGTTATCCGGGATCGTCGACGAGAGTTCATCGCCAACCGGACCGGGCCGGGGCCGGTCGCCGTCGGCGCGCTGCTGGCCGGGCTCAGCCGGATCACGGGCACGTTCCCCCGGCCCGACGAGAGCCACGCCGGCTCGATCGATCTCACCTCGACCGAGCTGTCGGCGCGGCTGGCCAACATCGTGGCCGACGATCACGACCCCGGCTCGCTCGCCCATTCGCTGCACCGCCTCATCGACGACATCGACGAGCTGCGGGATCAGCTGTCGGTCGACACGAAGCTGGTCATGGCCGATCTCGACCAGCGGGTGGGCGATCTCGATCCCGGTGCCGTCGTGCCCGACGAGACCGTCGACGAGCTGCTGACCGACATCATCCAGGGTCTCCTCTCGCTGGCCGGGCTGGTTTCGGAGTCGTTGATCCGCGACGAGGTCTGGCACTTCATCGACGCAGGCCGCCGGATCGAACGGGCCATTCACCTGAGCGGACTGCTGGCGGCGACCTTGACCAGGGAGCGAACGGCCGCGGCCGAGAGCCTGGTGATCGAGTCGGTGCTGACAACGGCGGAGAGCATCATCACCTACCGGCGCCGCTACCGATCGCACGCCTCGGTGCCGAGCGTGCTCGACCTGCTGTTGAGCGACGAGAGCAATCCGCGATCGCTCCGCTACCAGCTCGACCAACTGGAGTTCGACCTCCGGCATCTCCATCGGGGTGAGGAAACACCCGTGTGGCGCAGCGGTATCCCGCTCAGCCATCCGTCGGTGGCCGACCCCGTCACCGCATCGGGCACCGAGGACAGGCCGGGTGAGACGCCGATGGTGACCGAGACGATCGCCGCGGTCCGGGAGATCGCCGTGCGACTGACCCACTTCGAGGCCCGACTCTCCACCACCGGGCTGACACTCGACGAGCACGGTCGACGGTCGGCGCTGACCGAGTTCCTGGAGGACGTGACGCAACGGCTGAACTTCGTGGCCATCCTCATCTCGGCCGCGTTCTTCACCCGGCAACAGCCCGTCCGCTCCGTGGTGACACCGGTCGACGTGACCAACCTCCCGCCCGACACGGAGTCGGACCGGTGAAGTTCAAGATCGTCCACCGCACCACCTACACCTACGATGCGCCGGTCACCGCCAGCTTCGGCCAGATCCACCAGATGCCCGAAAGCCAGGACGGCCAGGTGTGCCTCAGCCGCGACCTCACCATCGAACCCAAACCGGAGGTCCTGGCGGAACGGGTCGACTACTTCGGCAACCGGGTTGCGACCTGTGTAATCCGTGAGGCCCACACCAAGCTGATCGTCAACAGCGAGAGCGAGGTCGACACCGGCGGGCGGGCCGAACCGGTCCGGGAGGCCGACGGGTCGCGGGAGGCGGCCGAGCTGCCTTGGGACGAGTTCCGTCGACGCTTGTCGGCCGACGACCTGGTGGCCACCGAGTTCACGCTCGACTCGCCGTTGATCACCCGGTCGAGGACGCTGGCCACCTACGCCGAACCGAGCTTCGAGCCGGATCGCCCGTTGATCGAGGCGGTGCGGGATCTGTCGACCCGGATCAACCGCGATTTCACGTTCGACACCAAGGCAACCGAGGTCGACACGCCGCTCGAGAAGGTGCTGCGCATTCGCAAGGGGGTCTGCCAGGACTTCGCCCACGTGATGGTGGGCGGTCTCCGCTCCCTCGGGTTGCCCGCCTGCTACGTCAGCGGCTACCTCGAAACCGATCCGCCGCCGGGCAAGGAACGGCTGGTCGGGGTCGACCGAACCCACGCCTGGGTCGGCCTCTACCTCGGTGAGGGCCGATGGACCGGCATCGACCCGACCAACGATCAACCGGCCGGCGAACGCTACATCACCACCGCCCGCGGTCGGGACTACGGCGACGTCCCCCCGATGAAGGGCGTCATCTTCACCGACGCCGAGAAGACCAAGCTGAAGGTCTCGGTCGACGTCCATCGGATCTGAACGGTCAGCGGTCCGCCGAAGCCACCGTTCTGGTGTACCTGGTGATCGGAAACGATCAATCGCTACACCAGAACGGTCGGGAGTAGGGTTTTGGCGTGCAAGCCTTCGGATGCCCGACCTGCCGGCGGTTGGTCTTCTTCCACAACTTCCACTGTCTGAGTTGCGGGGCCGGGCTCGGCTACGATCCCGACACCCGCTCGATCGTGGCCCGCGGCGGTGGGGTCGATGAGCCGTGGCGGTCCTGCGGCAACCGGGTGGTGGCCGACTGCAACTGGCTGATTCCGGCCTCCGACGCCAACCCCCTCTGTCGGAGCTGCCGGCTGACGACGGTCCGTCCCAACGATGCCGAGGCCGCACACCTTGCCGCGTTCGCCGACGCCGAGTCGGCCAAACGTCAGGTTCTCGACCAGCTCACCGGACTCGGACTCCCCATCGGCGCGGCCGGCGGTGGACCGCCCCAGCTTCGGTTCCGCCTGATGGCGTCCAGCTACGAACGGGTCGTCACCGGCTACGAGGAGGGCACGATCACCCTCGATCTGTCGGAATCCGACGACGCCCACCGGGAGCGGGTGCGTCAGCATCTCGGCGAGGTCTACCGAACGGTTCTCGGGCACCTCCGCCACGAGATCGGGCACTTCTACTGGTGGCTGCTGATCGCCCCGTTCGAACACCTTGGCCGGTTCCGGAAGCTGTTCGGTGATGAGCAGGTCGGCTACCAGGCCGCGCTCGACCAGCACTATTCGCAGACGGCCGGGCGGCCGATCGCCCTCGGCTCGCCCGGTCCGTGGAGTGACCACCACATCAGCGTCTACGCCACCGCCCACCCTTGGGAGGATTGGGCCGAGACGTT
>JAOTVU010000136.1 GCA_029863385.1 Acidimicrobiia bacterium | reverse complement strand
GCTGGCCTCGGTCCTGCTCGTCTCGGGGTCGCTCAGCACCCACCAGATCGTGGTCACCCAGGCCGAGGGTGCTTTCGGTGGGATCGCCACCTGGAATCTGGTTGCCACCGCCTTCATCCCTTTCATCATCTTCCTCATCGCCGGCACGGCCGAGTTGAACCGCCCGCCGTTCGATCTCGTCGAGGCCGAGCAGGAACTCGTCGGCGGCTTCCACACCGAATACTCGTCGATCCGCTTCTCGCTGTTCTACCTCGCCGAGTTCATGAACACCGTGACCATGTCGGCCATCATCGTCACCCTGTTCCTCGGCGGTCCGGCCGGCCCGAACCTCGGGTTCCTGCCCGGTTGGCTGTGGGGCTTCGTCTGGTTCTTCCTCAAGCTGCTGGTGTTCCTGTTCACGTTCGTCTGGTTCCGGGCCACCCTCCCACGCCTGCGCTACGACCAACTGATGGACCTCGGGTGGAAGGTACTGATCCCGGTGTCGTTGGGATGGTTGCTGATGCTGGCCGCCATCCGCCTCACCCAGACCGGTCGCATCGACATCGAGAGCACCGGCGGTGACGTGATCATCGTCATCGGCCTGGGTATCGGTGTGTTGTTCATCGGCGGGCTCCTGCTCTCGCTCGCCATTCGCGCCGCCCGCCAGGAACGCCTGGCCGAGCGCGGTCTAGTCAGCGTGGCGATCGATGACCCCGCCGGTGTGGAAGGAAGGGCCAACTGACCATGGGTTACCTAGAGGGCTTCGCCGTCACGCTGAAGAAGATCGCCGAGGGCGTCACCACCCGCAACTACCGCGCCGGCCGGGGCGGCAAGAGCGACCTCAAGGCACCGAAGCCCGAGCGGCTGCATGGCCGTCACGTCCTCAACCGCTACGAGGACGGCATGGAGAAGTGCATCGGCTGCGAGCTGTGCGCCGGTGTCTGCCCGGCCAAGTGCATCTACGTCCGTGGTGCCGACAATCCGCTGGACGATCCGAAGTCGCCCGGTGAGCGCTATGGCTACGTCTACGAGATCAACTACCTGCGGTGCATTCACTGTGATCTGTGCGTCGAGGCCTGCCCGACGGAGGCGATCACCGAGACGAAGCTGTTCGAGTTCTCGTTCACCAACCGCGACGATGCGATCTACACCAAGGACGAACTGCTCGTCGGTGACGACGGCAAACCCAAGAACCTCCCGTGGGAGGACTGGCGCGAGGGCGAGGACGAGCACACGTCAGGCTGGATGCGGGCCACGGCGCCGGCCGGCAAGGCCGCCTTCGAGGGTGTGGTCGGCTGGTCGGGCGAACTCGGCTACGGCGTCCGAGCCCCCGAGCACGGGCAATCCGCAGGCCACGCAGCCACCGGGAGTTTCGCCACAGGCGAAACTCCAAGCGACAAGTCGCCGTCAGGCGACGCCGGAGCCGAGCACGATGAGCATGGGGGGCACCACTGATGGTTGACGTCATCGTCTTTCTCGTGTCCGCCGCCATCATTCTCGGTGGCGCGGTCGGCGTGATTTTCAGCAGCCACCCGGTTCGGGCCGCTCTGTCGCTGATCGCCACGTTCTTCGGTGTCGCCGTGCTGTTCGTGCAGCAGCAGGCGCACTTCCTGGCCGTCGTGCAGGTCGTGGTCTACGCCGGTGCCATCGTCGTGTTGTTCCTGTTCGTCATCATGCTGCTCGGTGTCGACAGCGTCGACGACCTGAGGGATGAACCACTCGCCGGGCAGCGGGCCACCGCTGCGCTGCTGGGCGGCATGTTGCTGGCGCTGATCCTTGGTGGGTTGTTCCTGTCCGGTCCCGGGCTCGACACCGACGGCGGTGCCCTGGCCTTGACCGGGCAGTCGTCACAGGCCGGACCGGTCAATCAGCTCGACGAGTCGCAGTCCGACATCGACCTTCTGGCCGATGACCTGTTCACCAGGAACCTCTTGTCGTTCGAGGCGACGGCGCTCCTGTTGACCATCGCCACCGTTGGTGCGGTGATCCTTGTCAGAAACCGCGGTGGGGAAGACCTCGTGGTCGACGAACCGGGAACGGCGAAGAGGTAGGGAGAGGTAGGAGGTAAGGGGGAGAGATGGAAGTAACGGCCACCTGGTATCTGGTGCTGAGCGCGGTCCTGTTTTCGATGGGCTTCGTCGGCCTTCTCGTTCGCCGCAACCCGCTGATCATGTTCATGTGCATCGAGCTGATGCTGAACGCGGTCAACATCTCGTTTGTCGCCTTCTCCAATGCGTTGGATGACATCGCCGGACGCACGGCGGTGTTCTTCGTTCTCGTGGTGGCGGCCGCCGAAGTGGTGGTTGGACTTTCCCTGGTGGTGGCGCTGATGCGCCGCCGCCCCGCACTCTCGGTCGACGACCTGACGTCGCTAAGGGGTTGATTGTGCTCGATATCGCCTGGCTCATACCCGCCTTTCCGCTGCTCGGCTTTGTTCTTCTGGTCCTGTTCGGGCGCCGGCTCGGCGAGCCGTTTGCCGGCTGGTTGGCCACGTTCTCGGCCGCCGGGGCGTTCGTGTCGACCGTGCTCGTGTTCTTCGGGCTGGCCGAGCTGGAGAACGCCGAGCGGTTCCATCTGGTCAAGCTGTTCACCTGGCTCGACGTCGGCTCGTTCACCGTCGACGCCGGTCTTCTGGTCGACCCGCTGTCGATCACCATGTGTCTGTTCATCACCGGGGTCGGCACCCTGATCCACCTCTATTCGGTGGGGTACATGCACGGCGACCCGAACTTCTCGAAGTTCTTCATCTACCTCAACCTGTTCATCCTCTCGATGCTGCTGTTGGTGCTGGGCGACAACCTGCTGTTGACCTTCCTCGGCTGGGAGGGAGTCGGCGCCTGTTCATATCTCCTGATCTCGTTCTGGTTCACCGACGAGGCGAACGCGACGGCCGGGAAGAAGGCGTTCGTCACCAACCGCATCGGTGACTTCGGTTACATGCTGGCCATGTTCCTCGTGTTCGTCGAACTCGGTTCGATCAACTACGACGACATCACGACCAGGGCCGGAGAGTTCGGCACTCGCTCGGCCACCCTGATCGTGGTCCTGTTCCTGCTGGCCGCCGCCGGCAAATCGGCCCAGTTGCCGTTGTTCGTGTGGCTGCCCGACGCCATGGCCGGTCCGACACCGGTCTCGGCGCTCATTCACGCCGCCACCATGGTCACCTCCGGTGTGTTCCTCCTGACCCGTCTGAACCCGATCCTGGCCGAGGCCGAGGTCTGGAGCACCGGACTGATCGCCTGGGTCGGGGCTCTCACCGCCCTCTTTGCGGCCACGGTGGCCGTGGCCCAGAACGACATCAAACGGGTGCTGGCCTACTCGACGGTGTCGCAGCTCGGCTACCTGTTCCTGGCCGTGGGTGTCGGTGGCTACGTGCCGGCGATCTTCCACATGGTGACCCACGCCTTCTTCAAGGCCCTGCTGTTCCTCGGTTCGGGCTCGGTCATCCATGGTCTCCACGACGAGCAGGACATGCGCCGCATGGGTGGGCTGTCGAAGCTGATGCCGATCACCGCCATGACCTTCATTGTCGGCTGGCTCGCCATCGCCGGCGTTCCCCCGTTCAGCGGCTTCTGGTCGAAGGACGAGATCCTGCTCTACGCCTGGAATTACGACGGGCTGGGCGGCGCGGCCGGTGGCAAGGTGCTGTGGGTCATCGGTCTCGTCACCGCTCTGTTGACGGCGTTCTACATGACCCGCCAAGTCATCCTCACCTTCTTCGGTCGCACCCGTTTCTTCGACGTCCGGGCCGAGGAGATCGCCGCCGCGTGGGACGCCAGGCTCGAGGCGATCGACGGCTCAATCCTCGCAGCGACGGAGGCCGAGGAGAAAGCGCTTGCCGCCGTCGAGAAGGCCCGGGAGGACGTCGCCAAGAAGGAAGACGCCGTGGCCAAGGCCGCCGAGAAGCTGATTGCGGCCCGCGAAGCGGTGGATGCGTCCGGTCCCGCCACGGAAGGGTACGACAAGCTGGTCAAGGCGCTGGAGCGGGCCGAGGGCGCCGTCCCCAAGGCCGAGGACGGCGTGCTGAAGGCCGAGGAGAAGGTCATGGCGCTGGCGCAGGAGGTCGAAGACGCAGCAGCACACCACAAGACGTTGCAGGCGGCCCGGGTCGACCTGCGCAACAGCCGCCGGAGCACGGAGATGCCCGCCTCCCACGTCACGGCACGCACCGAGGCCCCGGTGCTCGACGACGAGCTGGTCGATCACCTGCCCGATTCGTATCGGCATCGCCAGGAGTACCACCCGCACGAGTCACCGTGGACCATGACCCTGCCCTTGCTGGTGCTGGCGTTGCTGGCAGCCGTAGGCGGAGGCCTCAACCTCCCGTTCACCTCCGACCTGCACTTCCTCGAACACTGGCTCGAACCCTCGTTGTTCGGCCACGAGGTGCACGTGACGGCGTCGGCGTCCACGAAGTGGGTGCTCGCCGTGATCGCCGTGTTGGGCGGTCTCACCGCCATCGTCGCCTCCTTCCGGGTCTACATGGCCGCCGCCGTCGACCCGGCCCGTATCGAGCCGGAGGGGGCCGCCAGGGCCTGGTATCTCGACGAGACCTACGCCGGGTTCTTCGGCGGACCGGGACGGGCGCTGTTCGATGGGATGGCCGCCTTCGACCGGGGGGTCATCGACGGAGCCGTCCGGGGTGTGGCCCGGGGCACCGTCGCGCTGGCCCAGGGGATGCGGGCCCTGCAGCCGGGCTTCGTCCGAAGTTACGCCCTTGGCATCGGCCTGGGTTCGGTGCTGGTGATGGTGTGGTTCATGGGAAGGTTGTTCGTCTAAATGGGTGTCTCTCTGCTGGCCGCCGAAGCGGCTGAAGCCGCCGTCGAATTCCCGGTCCTCCCGACGCTGGTCGCCGTCCCGTTGCTGACCCTGCTGGTTCTGTTGTTCCTGCCCCCGAGTCGGGCCGACTACGCGAAACTGACCGCACTGGTCGGATCGTTGATCACCGGTGCCATCTCGGTCTACCTGATGTGGAACTTCGCCGTGGGAGAGGCCGGATTCCAGTTCGTCTCCCGTTACGACTGGGGCGGGCTCGGTCTGAGTCTGTACCTCGGTGTCGACGGGATCTCGCTCTTTCTGGTTGTCCTCACCGGTGTCCTGTTCCCCGTGGCGCTCGTCACCGCCGACCCCCACCACGACCCCAAGCCCTACTACCTGTGGATGATGCTGCTGATGGCCGGGTCGATGGGGGCGTTCATGGCCCTCGACCTGTTGCTGTTCTTCATGTTCTTCGAGATCGTTCTCGTGCCGATGTACTTCCTCATCGGCGGCTGGGGCCACGGCGACCGAATCTACTCGGCCATGAAGTTCTTCCTCTACACGATGGCGGCCTCGGCGCTGATGCTGGTCGGCATCGCTTCGCTGGCCATCCTGGCCGCACCGCCCGAGGGTCTGACCTTCGACGTCACGGTGCTGGCCCAGCACGATCTCGGTTCGACGGCGTCGACGCTGATCTTCCTGTCGTTCGCCCTGGCCTTCGCCGTCAAGGTGCCGCTGTTCCCGGTTCACACCTGGTTGCCCGACGCCCACACCGAGGCCCCGACCGCCGGGTCGGTCATCCTGGCCGGCGTCATGTTGAAGCTCGGCACCTACGGCATGCTCCGCTTCGGTGTCTACCTGTTCCCCCAGGTGGTGAGCGATCTGGCCCCGATCTTCATTGCGCTCGGTGTCGTCGGCATCGTGTACGGCGCCGCCGTCGCCACCATGCAATCGGATCTGAAGCGGCTGGTGGCCTACTCGTCGGTGGCCCACATGGGTTTCATCGTTCTCGGCATCTTCGCCCTCAACAACCAGGGCCTCTCGGGTTCGGTCATCCAGATGGTCAACCACGGCATCTCCACCGGCGCCCTGTTCATCCTGGTCGGTTGGGTCTACGAGCGTCGCCACACCCGCCAGATCTCGGCCCTGGGCGGCTTGCAGAAGGCGGCACCGCTGATGGCCGGGGTGTTCACCCTCGTGATGCTGTCGAGTATCGGTCTGCCCGGTCTCAACGGCTTCGTCGGTGAGTTCCTGATCCTGCTCGGCGCGTTCTCCGCCGCCCGGTGGTGGACGGTGGTCGCCGTGTCGGGTGTGATCCTTGCCGCTCTGTATCTGCTGTGGGCCTACCAGCGGAGTTTCCACGGTCCGGCCGAGGGGGACAACGCGACGATGCGTGACCTCTCGATGGGCGAGATGCTCGGCATCCTGCCGTTGCTCGGGCTCATCGTATTCCTGGGTGTCTACCCCAAACCGGTGCTCGATCGGATCGAGCCGTCGGTCGATGCTTTGATCGCCCACGTCGAATCGAACGTCGACGGCTTCGCCGAAGCCGAACCGGAGCCGGTCACGAGGGCCGGGACCGAGGGTCTGGTGGCCGTGGCCACCGAGGCCGAGGAAGGCGCCGAGTCCGAGGCCGAAGGTCACGGCGGCGACGGTGCCGGGGAGGAAGGCGAATGATCGGAGTGGTCGCTCAAGAAACGGTGCCGGTGCCCGACATCGCCTGGTCGCAGCTGGCGCCCCTCCTGGTGTTGGCCATCGGCGGCATCATCCTCATCACCATCACCTCGGTCGCCCCGCCGCTGCAGGGGCGGGGGTTCCCGGCCGGGTTCACGATCCTGGCCGCGGCGGTGGCCGGTTGGTTCCTGCGCGACATCTGGATCGGTTTCGAGGGCCCCCGGCTCATCGTCGGTGACGCGCTGGCGATCGACCGTTTCACGCTGTGGGTGTGGGGCACGATCTGTGCGGCCGTGTTCCTGGTGGCGGCGCTGTTCGACGGCTACCTGCGCCGTGAGCGCTTCGATGGGCCGGAGTGGTACGTCCTCATGCTCATGTCGGCCTCCGGTGGCATGCTGATGGCGGCGGCCCAGGATCTGATCCTCACCTTCCTTGGGCTCGAAATCCTGTCGATCGCCGTCTATGTCCTGGCCGCGTTGCATCTGCGGCGGACCGACTCGCAGGAGGCGGCCTTCAAATACTTCGTGCTCGGAGCGCTCGCCTCGGCCCTGTTCCTGTACGGCATCGCCTTGATCTACGGGGCGACGGGGTCGACCTCCCTCAACGCCATCGCCGCCGCCCGGGGCGAGAATGCGCTCGGGCTGAATCCGCTCGAGGACTCGTCGATGGTGCTGGCCGGCATCGCCCTGTTGCTGATCGGCTTCGGGTTCAAAGTGTCGGCCGCGCCGTTCCACATGTGGACGCCGGACGTCTACCAGGGATCGCCGACGCCCGTCGTGGCCTTCATGGCCTCGGCGGTCAAGGTCGCCGGCTTCGCCGGCCTGGTCCGGGTGTTCTGGGACGGACTGGGTTACTACCACGCCGACTGGCGGCCCGTGATCTCGATCCTGGCCATTGCCAGCCTCGTGGTCGGCTCGTTCCTCGCCGTTGCGCAGACCAACGTCAAACGGATGCTGGCCTACTCGTCGATCACCCATGCCGGCTTCATGCTGGTCGCCGTCGAGGCGCTGGCCGGAGGATCCGAAGGCTTCGTGGCCACCAACGAGGGGCTCCTGCGGTCGCTTGGGGGAGCCGAAGCGCTGCTCTTCTATCTGCTGGCCTACACGTTCATGACGATCGGCAGCTTCGGCGTGCTGACCGTGGCCGGCCGCCGGGGCGACGCCGCCCACTCGCTCGACGACTACCGGGGGCTGTCGAAGTCCCAACCGCTCCTGGCCGGTCTGATGGCCGTCATGCTGTTCGCCCAGGCCGGCGTGCCGTTCACCTCGGGCTTCCTGGCCAAGTTCCGGGTCATCATCGCGGCCGCCGACAGCGGGTCCTATGTCCTGGCCGGTGTGGCCATGCTGGCCGCCGTCGTGGCGGCCGTGCTCTACCTTCGGGTCGTGGTGACGATGTACATGGCCGACACCGGAGTCGCGGTGGCCCACGCCATCACCGAGTCCGATACCGACACCGAGGCCGATGCCGAGACTGCGTCCGAGACCGATGCCGAGACTGCGTCCGAGACCGATGCCGAGGGCGACGTGGACGACGTCCACGATTTCCGGTTGCCCCCGCCGGCTCTTGCCGCCATCTTCATCGCCGTGGTGGCCACCATCATCCTCGGCACCCTGCCGTGGGTCGGCCAGGGCGTGCTCCGAGACGCCGCGGTGGATCTCGTTCTACTGCGCTAGGGCGAACACCCCTCGAGTGTTCGAGGTCACGGCCTGATCCGGCACAGGTTCTTGAGAACCCGTGCGGCCAGAGTCGTGTGCTCGGCTTCGAAACCGTGGCCGACCAATGCACCCTCGAACCCGGCGGTGACGAGGGCCGACACGAACGCCGGTAGGTCGATCGCCCCCTGCCCCGGGGCCACCACCCGACCGGTCGGGTCGATGTCCTTGGCGTGGGCCAGAACCACGTCGGGCCCGAGCAGCTCGATGGCCTCGGCGATGATGTCGGCCTGCCGGTCGAGACCGCCGACACCGATCAGGTTGGCGGCGTCGAGGATGATCTTCAGATGATCGGACCCGACCTCGTCGAGTAGGCTCCGGGCCACGAGGGCGTCACGCACGACGTTACCGGGCTCGGGTTCGACGGCCAGAACGAGATCGAGGGAAGCGGCCTCGGCCAGCGCCCAGTCGAGTTCGGCTCGAAGATCGGCCCATGCCCGGGACGAGCTGTTGTCGGGGTGGGCGGCCCACTTGTCGGTCGGGTGCCGCGACCCGGTGCACAGGGTGACGACCGGGGCGCCGATGGCTCGGGCTGCCCGCAACACGTTGACGAACCGTGGCCGCTGGGCTCTACGCTCGGACGCGTCGGGGTAGGCCATGTTGTAGGTGCCCGACAGGGCCGACAGCGTGAGGCCGAGGCGAGCCGCCTCGGTTCGGCCCTCGGTCAGCGCCGCTTCGTCGAGCTGGTCGGGAAGACTCTCCATGCCGAAGCTCGACAGGTTCATCTGGGCGCCCAGGAACCCGTCGGCCCGGATGGCCTGCAGCGCCTCGGTCACCCGCCCGATGGGGTAGGTCCGGGAGAAGATGGCGGGATGGAGCGACATCGCGTTAGACCGGCCCTGACACATCGGCCAGGTCGACCGGCTTGCCCGAATCCGCCGATCGTCGGATGGCGACCAGGGCCCGGACCGAGGCGACACCGTCGTCGATCGAGGCACCGTTCATCGTCGTTGGGGTTCCTGCCTGCTCGCTCCGGATCACGTCGGCGAACGCCTCGATCTGGCGGCGGTAGAAGTGGCCATCGGCCCCCAACACCCGGCTGTAGGATCCTGTGGCCTCGCGGAAGATGTCGACTTCGCTCGACTTGTAGTACCAGGGGTTGTGGATTTTGGCCAGCACACTGCCGTGTTGGCCGTAGATCTGGAGGCCCTCGTGCCAGTCCATCCGCACCTGCAGGGTCAGGTCGAGATGGCCGAGGGCACCGCTGTCGAAGTCGACGTCGACGAACCAGCACATGGCCCCGTGCCGTTCGAGCAGGCGGGCTTGCACCGAGCGGATCGGGCCACCGAGGTAGCGGGCGAGATCGACGAGATGGCTGCCGTGGGCCAGCAGGTTGTATCGATGAAGATCGGCCTTCCGGTCGCCTGGGGGTCGAAGCGCATCGGGCCCGGTCCGGGTCACCGGTTGGACGGCGTCGGTCATGATGTAGCGATACGTCGAGTCGCAGTACCAGGCCTTCAAGGCCAGCATCTCGCCCATCTCATCGGTGACGAACGCATGGGCCGACTGAATGCCGGGATCGAAACGCATCATGTGCCCGACCTGCAGAACCAGGTCCGACGATTGGACGTCGGCCCTGAGCTCCTCGACCTCCTCGACGGTCACCCCGAGCGGTTTTTCACAGAACACGTGTTTGCCTGCCGCCAGTGCCCGGCGGGCGGCAGGTACGTGGAAGGTGTCGGCGGTGGCGATGATCACGGCGTCGACGGAGCCGTCGGCCAGCATGGCGTCGTAGTCGGTATGGATGCGCTCGGCGTCGTACTGGCGGCCGAACCGGTCGGCGAGCCCCTCGTCACGATCACAGACCGCGGCCAACATGACGTTCCGACCCTTCTGGACCGCCTCGAGGTGCGCCATCTGTGCGATCGGACCACAACCGAGGATCCCCACCCGTAGTTGCCCAGCGGTGCCGGTCACAGGAGTGATCGCCAACGACTCAGCCGCCGGACGCAGCCGAGTCCCCGTCGGCGGCTGCCACCAGGTCGTCGTGGGGATCGTCGAGCCAGCCGTCGGGCAGGGCCACCACCTGCGGTCCACGGGTGTGGCCCCGGGCGACCCGGATGTTCTCCGGGGGCAGCGCAGCATCGGTCAGGGTAAACAGCAGCGTGGCGAGCTGATCGAGGTTCTCGACCTGGCCGAGCCGACCTCGAATCGCCCCGCCGACGGGGTAACCCTTGAGGTACCAGGCGGTGTGCTTGCGGAACTCCCGGATTCCCTTGTAATCGCCGAACCACTCGACCAGCAGCTCGGCGTGTTCGATCATGATCTCCCTCACCTCGGCCACGGAGGGCGGGTCGGGGATCGGTCGCCCCTCGAAGGCGGCGGCCAGCTGGCCGAACAGCCACGGACGGCCGAGGCAGCCTCGGCCGATGACGACGCCGTCACAGCCGGTCTGATCCATCATGGCCAGCGCGTCGGCCGCCTCCCAGATGTCGCCGTTACCGAGCACCGGTATCGACGTGACGGCCTCCTTCAGCCGGGCGATCGTGGTCCAATCCGCTGTGCCGGAGTAGAGCTGGGCCACCGTCCGGCCGTGCAGCGCCACCGCAGCCGCCCCGCAGTCCTCGGCGATTCGCCCGGCGTCGAGGTAGGTCAGGTGCTCGTCGTCGATGCCGACCCGCATCTTCACGGTGACCGGAACGGAGCCGGCGTTGTCGACGGCGGCGGAGATCACCGCCTCGAGCAGACGGAGCTTGTAGGGGAGCGCGCCTCCGCCACCGTGCCGGGTCACCTTTCGAACCGGGCATCCGAAGTTGAGGTCGAGGTGATCGATGCGGTCCTGGTCCACGAGCCGCTGCACCGCGCGACCCACGTAGGTCGGGTCGACGCCCGCCAGTTGCAGGCTCCGGGGCGTTTCGTCGGGGGCGAAGCTGGCCAGGTGATCGGTCTTCTGGTTACCTTCGCACAGCGCCCGGGCCGAGATCATCTCGCTGACATACAGCCCGGCGCCGAATCGCCGACACAGCCGCCGGAACGGGGCGTTGGTGACGCCGGCCATCGGGGCCAGCACCACCGGCATGTCGACGGTGATGGGGCCGATGGTAAGGGGTCGCAGCTCGACGAGGGTCATCGCCCTCAAGGGTAGGTGGCAAAGCGGTCAAATGAATCTCCACGGTATCCCTGCCATGCCGATGACAGCCGAGCCTGCCGGGGCGCACCCGGCCCGAGAACCGATTATGGTGAGGGCATGGCAGGCGCCCGAGTCGAGGTCTTGGTGCAACCCTTCAAGGAGAACGACCCCGGGCCTCACGTGACCGCGGCGGTGGAGGCCTTGCGTTCGGCCGGCCTGAACCCGGACATGGGCCCGTTTGCCACCACGGCCGAAGGTGAGCTGTCGACCGTCGTCGAGACGGTTGCCACCATGTTGCGGGCCGCGTTCGCCAACGGTGCCACGTCGGTACACCTCCAGGTCGACCTCACCGATCGCTAGCCGGATGCGGACCGGGAGTCGCCCTGAAGCCGATCTCCTGATCGTCAACGCGGGGCTGATCGCCACCGTCGATGACGACCGCCGGGAGATCGCGGACGGATGGATCTCCATCGACGGTGGGCTCATCACCGCCATCGACCGTCACACGGACGAGCCGCCCCCGCCGGCGGCTCGGGTCGTCGACGCCGCCGGGGGCCTGGTGACACCGGGCCTCGTCAACACCCACCATCACCTCTACCAGAACCTGACCCGGGCCTACGCCCCGATGACCTCGGCCCCGCTGTTCGGTTGGCTCCAGACCCTCTACCCGCTGTGGCGGGCCCTCGACGAGGAGGCGGCCCACGTGTCGGCCTGGGTCGGTCTGGCCGAGCTGGCCTTGAGCGGCTGCACCACGTCGACCGATCACCTGTACCTTCATCCCGCCGGCGGCGGTGACCTGATCACGGCCGAGATCGAAGCGGCCCGCGACCTCGGCGTACGGTTCCACCCGACGCACGGATCGATGAGCCTGTCGGTCAAGGACGGCGGCCTCCCGCCCGACGACGTCGTCATGGACGAAGACGCCGTCCTGGCCCAAAGCGAGCGCCTCGTCGCCCTCCACCACGACCCGGCGCACGGGTCCATGACCCGCATCGCGCTGGCCCCCTGCTCACCGTTCTCGGTGACACCGGACCTGATGGGCCGCACCGCCGAGCTGGCCGAGCGGCTCGATGTCCGCCTCCACACCCACCTGGCCGAGAATGCCGAGGACGACGAGTTCTCACTGGCAACCTTCGGTCGTCGCTGTATCGAACAGTTCGAGGAGGTCGGCTGGTGTACCGACCGGAGCTGGGTGGCCCACTGCGTCCGCCCCAACGCCGATGAGATCGCCCGCCTTGGTCGGGCCGGGGTCGGGGTGGCCCACTGTCCGAGCTCGAACCTGATCCTCGCCTCGGGAATCGCCCCGGTGGTCGACCTGCGGGCCGCCGGCTCCCCGGTCGGATTGGGCTGCGACGGATCGTCGTCGGCCGACTCGGCCTCACTGTGGCTCGAGGCCCGTCAGGCCCTGCTGCTGGCCAAGCTCCGCGACGGCGCCGACGCCATGACCGCCCGCGATGCCCTGGAGATCGCCACCCGGGGCGGGGCCCGGTGCCTCGGTCGGGACGGGGAGATCGGTGTCCTGGCGCCGGGCGCCGTCGCCGATCTCGTCGTGTGGAAGCTCGACGGTCCCGCCTTCGCCGGGGTGCTCGACGATCCGATCGAAGGGTGGCTGCGCTGCGGCCCGATCGGCGCCCACCACACCATCGTCAACGGCGAACCGGTGGTCGACGAGGGCCGGATCGTGTCACCCCGGCTCGACGAGATGCTGACCACCCACCGCCGAATCGCCCGCCGCTTCCAGCCGGCCTAGTTTCCTTCACGTCGACGGCTCCGGGACAACACCGGAGCGACGCCCACTGCGGGCCCCAACGTGGAACACTGTCGACATGAACGTGAACCAAACCAACAGCCGGACGGTTCGAACCCTGTCGGCGACCCTCCTTGCCTTCCTCATGACAGCGGCAGTCGCCGGTTGCACCGGATCCGACGACGACGCGACCGACGTCTCGACCGACGACACCACCGACACGACGGACACCTCCGAGGTCACAACCGAGTCCACGGAAGCCACCGACACGTCCGACACGACCGCCGCCGACACCACGACCGAAACGACCGCGACCACGGCGTCGACCACTACGAGCGGATCGGGCGATGAGGCCGGCGCGCCGGTGCCCGAAGGATCCGGGTGCACACCCGGCGACGACGAAACCCTGCCCGACGGCCGCTGGTTCGGCTACG
>JAOTVU010000135.1 GCA_029863385.1 Acidimicrobiia bacterium | reverse complement strand
GCGGGTTTGGTGATGGGGACGGGTTTGGTGATGGGGACGGGTTTGGTGATGGGGACGGGTTTGGTGATGGGGACGGGTTTGGTGATGGGGACGGGTTTGGTGATGTTGAGGTGGAAGTCATATCAGGATCCGTTCATCTGTAGCACAACAAGGGCCCACGGGGCCACGGTCCACACGTCTTTGGTGTCCACGATGGCGTCCCGCCGGTGGTCGGTGGCGGTGTCGATCTCCACCCGCCAGGTCCTCGCCTCCAGCCCATCGGGGACGTGGAACTTCGTCGCGTCCCCGCTGGGATTGAACAGGAGGAGAAAGCTGTCGTCGGTGATTCGATTCCCGTAGTAGTCGGGTGCCGGAATCACCTGCCCATTGAGATACACCATCAGCGACCGGACAAGACCATTGTTCCAGTCGTCGTCGGTCATGGGTTTGCCACCGGCGCTGAACCACTCGATGTCGAAGACGTCGCTGCCGTGAAGGTCCCGCCCCTCGAACCAGCGGCGGCGACGGAACGTGGGGTGTTCGCTTCTGAACCGGCCCAGTCGCCGGACGAAGGCCAGAAGCTCCTCGTCGACATTCTCCCAGTCGTACCAGGACAGTTCGTTGTCCTGGCAGTAGCCGTTGTTGTTGCCGTGCTGGGTTCGCCCGAGTTCGTCACCGCCGAGCAGCATCGGGATTCCCTGGGAGAGCAGAAGGGTTGTCAGGATCGAACGGCGGCGAACTTTTCGGATGTCGAGGATCTTCGGGTCGTCGGTCGGACCCTCGACACCGGAGTTCCAGGAGCGGTTGTGCGACTCGCCGTCGCGGTTGTCCTCACCGTTGGCTTCGTTGTGTTTCTCGTTGTACGACACCAGATCGTGCAGCGTGAACCCGTCGTGGGCGGTCACGAAGTTGATGCTGGCCGACGGCCGTCGCCCCGACCAGGCGTAGAGATCGGAGCTGCCGGTGAGCCGGGAGGCGAAGTCGGCCAGCGACTCATCGGCTCCCCGCCAGTAGTCCCGAACCCCGTCGCGGTAGCGGGCGTTCCACTCCGACCACAGGGGCGGGAAGTTGCCGACCTGGTAGCCGCCCTCGCCGACGTCCCACGGCTCGGCGATCAACTTGACCCGGTTGACGACCGGATCCTGGTGGATCAGGTCGAAGAACGAGCTGAGCCGGTCGACCTCGTGAAGACCGCGGGCCAGTGCCGAGGCGAGGTCGAATCGGAAGCCGTCGACGTGCATCTCGGTGATCCAGAACCGCAGGCTGTCCATCATCAACTGCAGCGACTGCGAGTGGCGCATGTTGAGGCTGTTGCCGGTGCCGGTGTAGTCGACGTAATGCCTCTTGTTCTCCTGGCTCAGCCGGTAGTAGGCCGGGTTGTCGAAACCCTTGAGCGACAGCATCGGACCGCCCTGGTTGCCCTCCGCGGTGTGGTTGTACACCACGTCGAGAATCACCTCGATGCCGGCCCGGTGGAGGGCCTTGACCATGTTCTTGAACTCGACGACCTGCGAGCCGGCCCACGGGCCGTGGCCCCGATCGATGGCGTAGTCGGCGTGAGGGGCGAAGAACCCCAGGGTGTTGTAGCCCCAGTAGTTGGTCAGACCCTCCTTGACCAGATGATGTTCCGAGACGTGATGGTGAACGGGAAGCAGCTCGACGGCGGTCACGCCAAGCGAGAGCAGGTGTTCGACGATCGGATCGGAGGCAAGACCGGCGTAGGTGCCCCGCAGCTCGCCGGGAACGTCGGGGTGGGTCATGCTGATACCGCGAACATGGGTCTCGTAGATGATCGTGCGGTACAGCGGCGTGCGGGGCGCCTGGTCGGTTCCCCAGTCGAAGGATTGATCGACGACCACCGATCGCGGAATCGACGGGGCGCTGTCGAGCGGGTTCAGCTCGTCGCTGCCGTTCTTGAACGCGAAGATCGAATCGTCCCACTCCAGATCGCCCTCGAGGGCGTGGGCGTAGGGGTCGGTGAGCAGCTTGTTGGGGTTACACAGCACGCCGTCGGCCGGCGACCAGGGTCCGTGGACCCGGAAGCCGTACCGCTGGCCCGGTCGTAGCGCCGGGAAGTAGCCGTGATGGACGAAGGCGGTGATCGACGGCAGATCGACTCTCGTCTCGGAACCGTCGGCGTCGAAAAGACAGAGCTCGACCCGCTCCGCCGGCTCCGAGTACACGGCAACGTTGACGCCGGTACCGTCCCAGATGGCGCCCAGACGACTCGGGTCACCGGCCCATACTCGCATCAGCGTTCCGTCAGTGCGTCCAGCATCGGTTGGTAGAACTCGTCCCGATAGTCGGCCAGCATCCGGGCGGCCGTGACCTTCGGTCCGAGTGTCCGCCAGCAGGCACGCACCCGCTCGATCCACGGGTCGCCCCAGGGCTCACCGCCCGCCCAGTAGGTCGGAACGATTTCAGAGGAGATGATTTTGAGGGCGGCCTTCGACTCCTCGGCATCGCGGGCCTCGGGGTCCTCGAGCCCGCTGGCCGGGATGGTCCAGCCGTTCAGGTCGGTGGCCATCTCGTCCCACCAGCCGTCGGAGATCGAGCAGTTGAGCGAGCCGTTGAGTGCCGCCTTCTCACCGCTGGTCCCCGAAGCCTCCCGTGGTCGGACGGGGTTGTTCAGCCACACGTCGCAGCCGGCGTACATCGCTTGGGCGACGGCGATGTCGTAGTCGCTCACGAACACGAATCGGTTGTTGGCACCTTTACTTCTGGCGAACTCGACGATTCGGGCAAGGAGGGCCTTGCCGGGCTCGTCGGCCGGATGCGCCTTGCCTGCGAACACGAACTGGATCGGCGTCGAGTCGTCGGCCAGCAGCTTCTCGAGCTGCTTGCGATGCCGGAGCAGGAGATCGGCCCGCTTGTAGGTTGCGAACCGGCGGGCGAAGCCGACCGTCAGCACCTCGGGATCAAGGGTGGTGCCGGTGCGTTCCTGCACTATCTGCGAGAGGGTCTCGCCGCCCCGGCGGCGCAGATTGCGGATGGCTGCGGTGTCCATGGCGGCGATACGCTCCCAGGCCGCGGCGTCGCCGTCGGCCCAGGCCGGTCCGCCGACCTCGTCGAACGCCTCCCCGATCCGGGGGTCGACCCAGGTCCGGGCGTGCACGCCGTTGGTCACCGAACCGATCGCAGCCCCCTTGTCGACCTGACCGAACAGATCGCGGCTGACCTCACCGTGGAGCTTGGACACGCCGTTGGCCATGGCCGCGGCCCGGAGACAGAACAGGGCCATGTTGAATTCGTCGTCGGGGCCCTCGGGATCGTGTCCGAGCTCGGCGACCTCGGAGACGTCAACCGACCAGCGTTTCGCCCACGGTTTGAGGTAGCCGAGTATCAGGCTGTGGTCGAATCGGTCGATACCGGCCGGAACCGGTGTGTGGGTGGTGAACAGCAGGCGGGGCTCGACGCGTTCCAGCGCTTCGGCCACCGTCGCCCCGTCGGCCACCTCCCGGTCGATCAGCTCGAGAATGAGGAACCCGGCGTGGCCCTCGTTGAGATGGTAGAGCGGCGGGTTCAGGCCGAGTGCCTGGACCGCCCGGGCGCCGCCGACACCGAGAATCATCTCCTGCTCGAGACGATGGCGTCGATCGCCGCTGTAGAGGCGATCGGTGATGTGGCGATCGTGCCTGCTGTTCGGCTGGACGTCGGTGTCGAGCAGAATGAGACGAATCCGGCCGACGTCGAGGGTCCAGACCCGGGCGGTGACCTCGTGACGGACCATGGGAACCTTGACGGTCAGTCCGCTGTCGACGGCACCGAGGGCCTCGGGCTCATAGGTCTCGTATCGTTCGGTCTGATGCCCGTCGGTCACGCGTTGGCGAAAGAACCCCTGCCGGTACAGGAGTCCGACGGCGCACAGCGGCACCTTCAGGTCCGATGACGCCTTGAGATGGTCGCCGGCGAGGATGCCGAGTCCGCCCGAGTACTGCGGTATCCGCTCGCTGATCCCGAATTCGGGGGAGAAGTAGGCGATGCGCGGATCGGTGACCCGGTCGGCCAGGTACGCCTCGGCCCGCTGCCATTGGTCGTCGAGGCGGGCGACGAACTCGGCGTCGGCGGCCAGCTCCTCGAGTTCGTCATCGCCGAGTCTGGTGATGGTGACCACCGGGTGAGGGGGAGAGGTGGGGTCCGAAGGCTCGGCCCGTTTGTGATCGAGCAGCGCCAGCAGTTCGTGATCCCAGGTCCAGAGGTGGCTCGTGGCCAGGGTCAGCAGCTGGTGGCGTAACGTTGTGGAGTCCATGGGAGGGTTTGTTTCCTGTTGTCTACAAACGGACGACGCTTGAATCTAGCCGACGGCGATGCGCCGACCGGTTCTCCTCCGGCGGATTGCCCACGACAATGGGGGCGGAACAGCGCTATTTGGCCGCTGACGGCAGTATTTGTGTGACCACAGTAACAGTTGTGAATCGGCTCGATGTAGGCCTGATCGGTACACCTTCGCCCGCGAGGGGGATCCCGGTCGCCGTGGCACACTGGCCCCGATGACACGAGCGGTGCTGATGCTGGCGGGTGGTTCGGGCTCGCGGTTCGAGGGGCTGCGCCACAAACTCGACGTCGACTTTCGGGGGCGCCCGCTGGCCGCCCATGCGCTCGGAGTCGTTCGCAGCCTCCTCGACGGCTCCGTCGATCAGGTCTACGTCGTCACCGGAGCGGCCACGCTGGATCCCGCTCTCGATTGGCTGGCAACCGCCGAGTCCGTCACCGTCGACGACCTCGGATTCACGATCGTTCACAACGAGCGCTGGTTCGACGGCCAGGCCGCTTCGTTGGCCGTCGGCATCGACCGGGCCGACGCCGACGGACACGACGCGGTGATCGTGGGCCTGGCCGACCAGCCTCTGATCGGGGCCGATGCCTGGCGGACGGTCGCCGACGCCGACGGCGTCATCGTCATCGCCGATTTCGACGGCCGGCGCCGCCCTCCGGTCAAGCTCGATCGCTCCGTGTGGCCGCTGCTGCCCCGCACCGGTGACGACGGCGCCCGATCGCTCATTCGACTGCGCCCCGACCTCGTTTCGGAGGTAGCGTGCATGGGTAATCCGATTGACATCGACACCATGGAGGACCTCCGACGATGGAGCTGACGAACGACTTTGTTATCGAACGAGGCATCGAGGAGACCTGGGCGATCCTCAACGATCTCGAGTTCATAGCTCCCTGCATGCCCGGCGCTCAGCTCACCGAGATCGAAGGCGACGAGTACCGGGGGCTGGTCAAGATCAAGGTGGGCCCGATCACGGCCAACTACAAAGGTAAGGCCTCCTTCATCGAGCAGGACGCCGAGAATCATGTGGCCAAGCTCAAGGCCGAGGGACGCGACCCCCGGCAGGGCAACGCCAACGCCGTCGTCACGGCCACGCTGGAGGAGCTGGCCGCCCATCAGACCAAGGTCGAGATCCACACCGACCTCGGCTTGAGTGGCAAGATCGCCAGTTTCGGGCGTGGTGCGATCGAGGATGTGTCGAAGAAGCTGCTGGGTCAGTTCACCGACAACCTCCGTGACAAGCTCGGCGAGGACTCGCCGTCCGGTGCAAGCGGGGTCGCCGCAGCCGCCGGTTCCGTAGCCGACAGCGCCTCGGCGGTAGCCGATGACGCCGCGGCGGCCGTCGACGAAGCGGCCTCCGAGGCCGCAGAAACAGCCGGCGAAACGGCGACAACCGTGGCCGACAAGGTGTCGGGTGGCGTGCGCAAGATCGACTCGCCCGAGCCCGAGGCCGTCGACCTGTTGGCCGTCGGGGGCGAATCGATGGCCAAACGACTGGTCCCCGCCATCGGCCTGCTCGCCCTGGTCATCGCCTTCATCTGGTGGCTGATCAGCCGCGGCTGATCGGCCCGATGAACCCCGATCGAACCGGGGCGGATTCCGAGACAGCGGACCCGGACCCAGATCTCGACGCGACGGTCGAACGCCTCCTCGGTCGACGACCGCAGGGAGACTACGCCGTTGCCGTCAGCCGCCCCGACGGAACGCCGGTCGTACTCGCCAACGCCCCGTTCCTCCATTCGGGTCGACCGATGCCGACCCGCTACTGGCTCATCGACCCTGTGCTCAACAAGGCCATCGGCCGGCTCGAGTCGACGGGCGGCGTGAAGCAGGCGGAGGCCGCCGTCGATCCCGGCCTCCTGGCCGAAACCCACGAACGGTATCGGCGGGAGCGGGATGGGCTGATCCCATCGGATCACACCGGACCCGCTCCCAGCGGGGGCGTCGGCGGAACCCGGCAGGGAGTCAAGTGCCTGCACGCCCACTACGCCCACCATCTTGCCGGCGGCGACGATCCGGTCGGCCTCTGGGTACACGAGCGGTTGCGGGAAGCCGGTGAGGTTGTCGACGGCCTCGTCACCGCGGCGGGGACTTCGGTGAATCCTTCGATTCGCCCCGGTGGGGCCGACGGGCGGCTGGTCACGTTCGACATCGGTCACGAGTCGACCCGGTTGGCGACGAACGTCGACGGCCGCACCGTTGCCATGTCGCTGCCCATCGGTGCCGCAACGGTGACCGCTGAGCATCTCCGGAGCGATCCTCCCGATCCCGGTGAGCTGTCGGCCGCACTGTCGGTGGTGGAGCTGTATCTCGACGACGTCGTACGGGAACAGCCCGAGTTGGCGGCGGCGATCGCCGACTCGACGATCGTCGGTCTCGGAGTGATCCGGTTCGTGGCCGAGGTGGAACTCGGCGTGGCCGACGGCGACGCGATCGACGGCTACATCCTCGAACGAGATGCGGCCGAGGAGCTCTTCCGTGCGTTGGCCACCGAATCGCACCTCGACCGCGCGGCGAACCCCGGCCTGCAGCCCGACCATGTCGGCTGGATCGTCGGCGCCATGTGTATTCTTCTGGGGTTCATGCGACGGTTTGCCATCGACGAGATCTGGGTGTCGACCGGTGGTCCCATCGACGGGATGGTGAACCCACGATGATTGTGAACACGAGCCTCCTCGGTCGTCGCATCCTTCTGCGGCCGCTCCGACCCGAGGATTTCTGGGCCTGGCAGGAGGTTCGCCGCAGGAACCTCGACTGGTTGACCAAATGGGAGCCGCGCCGCCCCGACGGTGCACCCGATCCGGTGGTCGATCGCAGCGCCTTCGCTCTCCGGTGCCACGCTCGCGACCGCGAATGGCAATCCGGGACGGGCTACGGCTTCGGTGTGTTCGTCGGCGGCTCGTTCTGCGGCGAGATCAACCTCAACGCGGTGCAGCGGGGGCCGTTCCAGAGCGCCTACCTCGGCTATTGGATCGACGAGGAACAGGCCGGCCGGGGCTACACCCCGGAAGGGGTGGTCATCGTGTTGCGCTTCGCCTTCGAGGAATTGAAGCTGCACCGGGTTCAGATCTCGATCGTCCCCCGCAACGACTCGTCACTTCGAGTGGTCGAGAAGCTCGGGCTGCGCAACGAGGGAACGGCACTGCGGTACCTCGAGATCAACGGTGTGTGGGAGGACCACGTCCGGTTCGCGATCACCGCCGAGGAGTGGGCCGAGCGGCGGGCCGAACTGGTCGAAGCCTGGCTGTAGTCGTCGATCCGGAGATTCAGCTCTTGGAGCTGATCTTCGCCTTGAGCTTGGCCAGGCGGTCCTGAAAGGCCGCTTGACGGGTCGACCAGGCCTGGGGGCCGAGTTCGTGATCGACGGCGGCCCGCTGGGTGGACACCGAGCGGATGTCCTGCATTGTGCGTTTCGTCTTGAGGACGAGATCCCGTGGGGCGGATCCGGCTTTGGCCGCCATGGCCTGGGCGGCGGCGAGCAGCTCGTCGTCGTCGTGAACCTGAAACGCAAGGCCCACCCGTGCCGCCTCCTCCCCGTCGAAGACCTGGGAGAAGAGAATCGCTGCGGTTGCGGTCTGAGGTCCGCAGATGTTCTGATACATCCAGGTGTGGCCCCCGCCGGGGTGGAGGCCGAGATCGAGAAATCGAGTGTCGAATCGGGCGGAGCGGCCGGCCAGTCGCAGATCGCAGATGAGCGCCAGGTTCATGCCGGCGCCGACCGCAGCGCCGTTGACGGCGGCGATCGTGGGTAGCGGGGTACGCCCGATGCGGAGGAAGCCCTCGTAGATCGTCAGGAGTCCTTCCTCGGCCGAGTCGCCGAGATGCGACAGATCGGCCCCCGCGCAGAAGGCCGGGGGGTTGCCCGTGACGATCAGAGCGTTGATCGACTCGTCGGCCTCGACGCTGTTCATGGCTTCGTCGATCTCGGCGCACATGGGAAGGGTCACCGCGTTGCGGCGCTTCGGGTCATTGAGGGTGATGGTGGCGACACCGTCTGCGGTTGTGACGTCGATCAGGTTCATGGCCGTCAAGTGTGCCACCGACCTGCGTCGCGTCCCAAGCCTCTACCCTGGACGAGATGGCTGATCGAGGTGTGCCGGGAGTTCCCGTCGTTGTGCTGGCGTCGGGTTCGCCGCGCCGTGCTGCCATCCTTCGCCGGCTCGGCATCGAACCCGATATCCGGCCGACCGACGTCGACGAAACGGCCGGGTCCGGCGAATCGGCGTCGGAGCTCGTCGAGCGCCTGGCCACGGCCAAGCTCACGGCCTGCTCCCGAACCCCGCTCCCGTCGTCGGAGCCCGCTTTGATCATCGCCGCCGATACCGTGGTGGAGGTCGGAGGCTCGATCCTGGGCAAGCCGGAGGGGAAGGCGGACGCCGAGAGAATGCTCGCATTGTTGTCGGGACGACGCCATCGCGTGATCACGGGCCTGGCCGTCGGATCGGTCGATCCAACCGACGGGCGGAGCGGTCTGCGTCAGGTTTCGGCGCGCGAAACAACCTACGTCTCGTTCCGCTCCCTGGACCGCGGTCTCATCGATTGGTACCTCGGAACGGGCGAGGCCTTCGACAAGGCCGGGGCCTACGCGATCCAGGGCCGGGGTGCCCTGCTGGTCGACCGTGTCGAGGGCTCGTATCTCAACGTCGTCGGTCTTCCGGTCGTTGCGCTTGACACGCTGTGTCGCCGGCTCGGTTGGCCGCTCCATCGCTTCGCCGACGTTGGTGACGGAGTCGATGCCGCCGTGCCGGCTGAGGCGGAAGCGGGGATCGGCGCATGATGGCCGCCGTGCCGGAGGCCGTCGCACCTGCAACGCAGGTGCTCACCGAGTTTCGCCTGGCGGCGAAACATCGCGGGGAGGCGTGTCCGCTCGGCCTCGAGTTTCGCCTAACGGCGAAACGTCGTCCGCTGGAGTTGGTCGTATGGGATCGGAAGCTAAGCCAGTGATGGGCCGCGGCCGCACCGACGAACCGGCGGTGACCGTCGGATTCGGCGCCGGTGTCAACGGCTCGCTGTTCATTCGCCGAACGCTGGTTTGGGGGATCGGCCTGGCCGTTGCGGCCACCGCCATGTACCTCATGCAGGACCAGTTGCGTGATCTGCTTTCGTCGGGCCCTCGTCTCCGGACCATTCGACCCGGCTGGTTCGGTGTGATGTTCGCCCTCGAGTTGGCCAGCTTCGTGTGTCTGTGGTGGTTGACCCGCATCGTCATACCACAGGCCTCGTGGTTCATCGCCGCAACCAGTCAGCTGGTGTCCAACGCCGTCAGTCGCGTTATTCCCGGGGGTGCAGCCACGGGTGGGGCGGTCTACTACCGGATGCTGGCGTCCGCCGGTATCGAGTCGTCGAAGGCCGGCGGTGCACTTGCCGTCACCTCCGTCATGACGACCGCTGCGCTGGTCGCCATCCCGGCGGTGGCCGGTGTGATGGCCCTCCTGGGTGCGCCGATCCCCGAGAGCCTCCTTCCGGCCGCGGTGGCGGGCGGTGTGATGTTCGTGGTCCTCGTCGCCGTGGGGGCGCTGGCCGTCGCCTTCACACGGCCGCTGGAGCTGGCCGAGCGCGCCATCCGGGTGCTGATGGGTCTCCTGGGTCGAGTCTTTCGCCGATCGTGGACCGTCGGCCACGGACAGTTTGCCGCCGAACGTGATCGTCTGGTCGCCGTGGTCGACCGTCGATGGCCCGCCGTTGTGGCCGCCTCGGCCGGCAAGTGGGCCTTCGATTATCTGGCGCTGATCGCCGCCCTCCACAGCGTCGGCACCGACCCCCGCCTCAGCCTGGTGTTGATCGCCTACGCCGGCGCCCAGGTGCTCGGGATGATCCCGATCACCCCTGGCGGTGTCGGCTTCGTCGAGGTCGGCCTCTACTCACTCCTCATCATCTCGGGCATAAGCGCCCAGGACGCCAGCCTCGCCACCATCGCCTACCGGCTCATTTCCTGGTGGGTGCCGATCGTCAGCGGGTTCGGGGCCTGGGTGCTGTACCTGCAGAGGACGCCGTTCGACGACGCCATCGCCGAACCGGTGGCAGCGACGCCTTCCATGGCGCGCCGTCCCTGACCGTTCCTTCCGTTCGCCTGCCGGGTGGTGGGCGGCTTCAGTGTCACAGGCCTTGGTCATAGTGGAACCGTGGAGTACAGGCAGGAGCAGCAGGCTCGCCGGTCATCGGCGACCCCGTCAACGGGTTTGGAGGCCGAGCTGACGTCGATCGGGTTCGCCCGCCTGGCCCGGGTTCTGATCGACGTCGCCACCGGTTTCGGGGTCGCCGACGTCACCTTCCGCAGTCCCGGTCGAGTCGGGGTCGGTCGAGCGATCCGTCGAAACGCCGACGGGTCGGCCACGGTCGCGGTCCGCTACCGCGGCCGGCCGGCGATCTCGGTCACGGCCGACATGATCGAAGGTGTCGTTCGAGCGTCGAACAACGGCTCGGTCGATGCAGCGGCCCGCGACGCACTATGGCGGGCGGCGGGCGAGGTACTGATCGCGTCGCCGCCGTCGACGCAGGCCGATGGGCGAGTCGGCGATGCGGATGATCACCCCGGGTCGGCAACCGACGGTCGGAGCCATTCGAGCGCGGCCCACCGATCGGGCACCGGCCCGGGGTTCGGTTCGCCCGCAACCACCGAGCATTCGGAGGTACCGCATACCACCACACCGCGAGCCGCCTGATCCTGGCGATCCTTTTCGGATTCGTTCCACTCGGTGACCTGCTCCCACGGATCCGGCAATGGGTCGTATCATGTTGCTGTTAGGCCTCGCCGCAGTCTCGACTGACGGTCGCCGGCACCTCGGGACAACCGGCGAGGATTCCATGACCACGATGCAAACTGATCACGACCAGGCCGAGCGCAAGTTCGACATCGTTCGCTGGTTGATCGTCGCCGTCATCGCCGGATGCGCCCTCATCGTGTTCAATCTGGCCCGAACCTGGGTTGTCGCCCCATTCGACAACCTGGTAACCGAGCAGATGTGTCTCCGCCACGGCGAGGAGATCGAGCGAACCCTGCTCGACTTCGAGCGCTCCAACCGGTTCGCACTGCGCGATCGAACCGATGGGTTCTGCAGCTATGGTCCGGGGCCCGAAGGCGAACCGGCGATGGCGATGGCGATCGCCGACACCGATCCCGGTGCGCTCTACACGTGGGCCAAGGCGATCGGCATCATCCTCCAGCTTGGAATCGCCAGCATCTTCATTCGCCTGGTCACCGAGCCGCTTCTCGAATCCTACCGATTTCTGGCCGAGCGCTTCCGGTCCTGAACCGCCCCAGTGTTCGGACGGACCGCTGCCGTTCGCCGCTCAGAAAGGGCGGGGTCGGGTCGATAGGTGCTCATGGACTTTCGCCGTCTTGTCGTCATCGAGGTGAACGAGGTACCCCGCCGCGTGTTGGCCGATGTTGCGGCCATGGGCCGGGCTCCGTTCGTCAAGCAGTTGCTCGACGACGATCAGCTCGTCGAATCGGTCGTGTCCGAGCAGCTGCCGAGGGAGATGTATCCGTCGCAGACGTGGGCGTCACTCAACACGGGTGTGCCCTGGCAGGACCATCAGGTCTGGTGGTACGGCGATCCCAAGCCTGTCGCCTTCCCGCTCTACTGGCAGGTTGCGGCCCGTTCCGGCCGTTCCGTCGGCCTCGTCAACACCCTGCACTCGTCGCCGCTGTCGGTGCAGTGCACCGATGGTGACTACCGTTTCGTCATTCCCGACTGCTTCGCCGTCGATGCCGACACGATGCCCGACCGCTACCGGCCGTTCCAGGAACTGAACCTCCGGTTGACCCGGGCCAACAGCCGCAAATCGGACCTCCGCTCGCTGCGATCCGAGATCGGCCCGGCGGTCAAGGCGATGGCCGGGCTCGGGCTGAGCGGATCGACGGTGGCCCGCCTGGGCCGGTTGGCCGCGCAGGTGGCAAGTGGTCGCGTACCGCGGGAACGGGCGCGGTCGGGCCAGTTCCTGATCCTGTCCGACGTGTTCCTCCGGTTGCTGACCGGTGAGGCGCCGGATCTGGCCGTGATGTTCACCAATCACGTCGCCGCGGCGATGCATCGCTACTGGTATGCGCTGTACCCGGACGACTTCGGTGCCGAACACTATCCGATCGACTGGGTGGCCCGTCACCGTGACGAGATTCCGGCCGCGGTCGAGCTGCTGGATCGCTTCCTCGTGCGGCTCGACGAGTGGTGCCGGCGCAACGAACGGACCCTCGTGGTCGTGTCGTCGATGGGACAGGGACCGAGTCGTGACCTCGAGTCCGATCAGACCCACGACGTGGTGATCGTCGATCCGGCGGCCTTTCTCCGGGCGGTCGGCGTCGAGATCGAACCCCTGCCGTTGGTCCGAGGATCGATGGTCCCCAATCTCACACTCGACTGCGAATCGACCAATCGGGCGGTACGACTGGCGGCCCACCTGGCCGGTGTCGGTGGCGGCCATCATCGATGGCGTGTCGACCGGGTTGGTGCGGTGGTGACGTTGACCTATGGGATGACCGTCGTCGACCCCGAGGCCGTGATCCTCGACGGGACGTCGGTGAACGCGGCGGCCGCCGGCCTGGAGATCCATGCCGTCGACGATCACTCCAGCGGTCGTCACATACCGGAGGGGGTGGTGGCCGTCGCCAATTCACCCAGCTTCAAGCAGCCGGCCGACCGCCAGGTCGACTACCTCGACTTCGCCCCGGCCGTGCTCGATCTGCTCGGCGTCGCCCGTCTCGATCACCATCAGGTTCCGGTGCTGCAACTCTAAGGTCGACTCCGAGTTCGAATCGCTGGATTTGTCGGCCATTCATCCACGGGCCGTCCTAGTCTGGAAGCGCCATCCACGCCCGGGTGGCGGAACGGCAGACGCAGAGGGCTTAAACCCCTCGGCTCCTCAGGGAGCGTGTGGGTTCGACTCCCACCCCGGGCACTGCGGTCTTGTCTCGCGCGATGGGTGGGCCGAACCACGATGGTCCGGCTTTCACCGGGACGCGACGAAGCGCCCAGTGTCCGATCTGGGCGCTTCGCCGGTGATTCCGAGGGAACGGTGCTGCCTGGTTGGTTCCAGCGGGTTCCCTTGTCAGGTTGTGCTCCTGCGCTTAGCTCCAGCTGGCTCCGCTCCAGGTTGCGCCGGACCAGGTGGCGCCGGACCAGGTTGCTCCGGACCAGGTTGCGCCGGACCAGGTGGCTCCTG
>JAOTVU010000134.1 GCA_029863385.1 Acidimicrobiia bacterium | reverse complement strand
TGTCACCGGCGACAGGCCGATGGTTGTGGTAGTCGGTGCGGGCCAGGTCGGCCAGCACCTTGGCATCACCGGGATCGGATTTGGCGCCAGAGGTCGAGTGCCGTTCCCGATAACGAGACGTCGACATCGGGTTGACCGCCAACACGGTATAGCCAGCGGCGATCAACGATCCGACGAACAAACCGCGATCGGTTTCGGTGGCTACGATCACCTCGGCCGGGTTATCGACCCGGTCAGCAACCATGGCATGGAATCGGGCCACACCCTCGACCCCTTCGGGGAGTCGACCGCTATCGACACGACGGCCGTCGTCGTCTTCGATGAACACGTCATGATGGATCTCAGACCAATCAAGACCCACGAACAGTTTCGCCATCGGCATACCTCCTGGTCGGAACGGATTCAGAGCCCGAAGCGACCAGCAGCTCGCTAATGGTTCAGTGCTCCATGGCACGTCATCCCACCAGCCATCAAGGCCTCTTCTCCGACTGGTCGGCGCACAATCTAGACCTAGAGTTCAACACCCAGCAGACGCAAGTGCTGACCAACCAGCGGCTCACAACCAGCCTTCCACAAAGACCGGTACGATCCCATTAGCGGAACTCCGGCATCACGTGGGCGGCCAGCAAGCGCATCGTTGTGGTGTCGGGGTAGTCGCTGCACCAGGGGTAGAAGCCGGTGCAGCCCATGTCGACATAGGCCCCGATCTTCTCTGCCACCTGCTCGGGTGTGCCGACGAGGTTGCCGGCGACCCAGCTCTCCATGGGCTCCTTCGTCATCGACTGGGTGCCGGCGGCCTCGATCTCGGCTTCGGTCTCCCTGATGAACACCTCGGGCGACCAGGTCTTCTCGATCTCGTCGTAGTCCCGACCCACCGCTGCGCAGTGCTCCTTCAGCACCTCACACTTGCGGGCGAACTCATCGGGTTTGCCGCCGAAGTTGGACGCGTCGGCGAGGCGGGCCACCACCCGAAGGGTCAGCTGCTCGCCGGCACCGCCGATCAGCACCTGCGGCCTCGGCTGCTGGAGCGGCTTCGGATCGCACTGGGCGCCCCGGAAGTTGTAGTGGCGCCCCTCGTAGGTGACGTCGGGCTCTGACCACATGCGGGTCACGATCTCCACCGTCTCCTTCATCATGCGGATCCGGTCGGCCGGTTTCGGGAACTCATAGCCGTAGCCGGCGAACTCGTGCTCGTACCAGCCGGCACCGATACCCCAGATCAGGCGCCCGCCGGAGATCACGTCGACGTTCGACGTGATCTTGGCCAGCATCGACGGTTCCCGATAGGGGGCGCAACCGACCATCTGTCCCAGCATGATCGACGAGGTCTTCTGCGAGATGGCGGCCATCGTCGTCCAACACTCGAACATCGTCTCGTGCGCGGGGCGGGGCACGTTGTGGAAGTGGTCATAGACCCACAACGAATCGAAGCCGAGCTCCTCGGCCAGCTGTGCGATCTCGACGGCCTTGGCCCACTTGGCCTGCGGATCGTCGATCGACGACAGCTCCATCTTCCAACCCTGGGGAATGAACGTTCCGAACTTGATTGGCATCCGGTCATCCTAGGAGCGGGTGTCGATCTCGACGCGCCGTAGGTGCAAGCCCGGACGACTTCCGAACCGACCGTGGTCCGTGGCATCATCGGCTGGTGGGTTCAGCCGACATCTCCATTGTGGACAAGTCCTACGAGCATCCGTTGACCGACGACGGGCGTCAGTTCCTCCGTGCCGCGTCGGAGCTCGAGTACCACGCCCGGGTGCTGGCCGGCGCCGCCGACTCCAGCCAACCGCTGCTCGAGCGGATTCGGTTCTGTTCGTTCTTCACCCTGCTGACCGACGAGTTCTTCCGGGTCCGGCTCGTCGGGCTGAAGGAGAAGTCCCGGCTGGGTGGACCCGCCGGCGCGGTGGCAGGAGAGCGCCTCGCCACGGTTCGCGAACGGTTCCGTCACCTTGCCGCCCGCCAGCACGGTATCTGGTGGAACGAACTCCGTCCGGCGCTGGCCGAGGAGGGCATCGAACTGGCAGGTTGGCATGAACTCGACAAGCGCGACAGGGCGGCTGCAACCGACTATTTCCGGGAGCGGATCTATCCGCTGCTCACCCCGCTTGCGGTTGGGCCGGCCCATCCGTTTCCCTTCATCTCCGACCTGAGCCTCTCGGTCGGGGTCCGCCTCGACGGGTCCGACGGCGGACCCGAGTTCGTGCGGGTGAAGATCCCGGAGTCGCTTCGACGGTTCATCGAGCTACGCAACGACGCCGATGGAATCCTCCTGATCAGGGTGGAGGAGGTCATCGGCGCCCACCTTCCCTCGTTGTTCCCCGGGCGCAAGGTACGTGACCACCACATGTTCCGTGTCACCCGCGACGCCGATTACGAAGTCGATGCGGTCGACGTCGAAGACCTGCTCGAAACGGTGTCGATGGAGGTCCGCGATCGTCAGTTCGGTGATGCCATGCGGCTCGAGGTGGCCGAGGGTATGCCGTCGGAGCTGGTGGAGTTCCTGGCGAAGCAGCTCGACCTGTCGCTCGACGAGGTCCTGTCCTCACCCGGCCCGTTGAATCTGGGTGAGGTTGGTGAGTTGTATGCGCTCGATCGTCCCGAGCTGAAACGGCCCGCGCTGCAAACGGTCGACGTGGAAGCCCTGTCGAGCGAGGACGTGTTCGCCAACATGCGAAAGCGGGATCACCTTGTCCAGCACCCCTACGAATCGTTCGCCTCCTCGACTCAGAACTTCATCGACCGGGCTGCGGACGACGATCGAGTCCTCGCCATCAAGCAAACGCTCTACCGAACCTCCGGCGAGTCGCCGGTGGTCAACGCCATGATCCGGGCTGCTCAGCGGGGTAAACAGGCGGTCATGCTGGTCGAGCTGAAGGCCCGGTTCGACGAGGAGGCCAATATCGGCTGGGCCGAGAAACTGGGGGCGGCCGGGGTGCACGTCGTGTTCGGTTTCGTCGAACTCAAGACCCACACCAAGACGGCCGTGGTGGTTCGGGAGGACGAGGACGGGCAGGTTCGCAGCTACGGCCACATCGGCACCGGCAACTACAACCCGTCGACCGCCCGGTTCTACGAGGACCTCGCCCTGTTCACCACCGACCCGGTCATCACCAACGATCTGCTGCGCCTGTTCAACATGCTCACCGGTCACACCAAAGGTCTGGAACCGGAACGGCTGCTGATCGCGCCGACCACCCTGCGGCCGCGCCTGGTCGAACTCATCAAATCGCAGGCTCACCCCGGCGGACGCATCGTCGTCAAGGTCAACCACATCGCCCACGACGAAGCGGTGGAGGCGCTGTACGAGGCGTCCCAGGCTGGTGCGTCGATCGACCTGATCGTGCGGACGACCTGCACGGTCCGACCCGGGGTCAAGGGCATGTCGAAGAACATCAGGGTCAAGTCGGTGGTGGCCCCGATTCTGGAGCACTCACGCATTTACAAGTTCGGCGACGATCCGGAGGAGGCAAGCTACCTCATCGGGTCGGCCGACATGATGGTCCGCAACCTCGACAATCGGGTGGAGGCCGTGGTGCCGATCGACCAACCCGACCTGCGGCAACGGCTCGACGAGGTACTCGACGAACTGCTGGCCGACGAGGCGTTGTCATGGACCCTCGACTCCGACGGCAGGTGGCACAAGGTGGCCGGCGACCGCAATGCGCAGGACAACCTGGCCGCCGCGGCGAAGGCCCGGAACCGGGTCACCTCGCACGACTGACCGGGACGCCGGACGGCTTAGCGGCCGAACATCATCAGCCACTGTTCCACCGATGACGGCTTGTAGACCACGTTGCGGGCTCGGGTCTCACCCATCGAGCGGGCCGTCTCCGGCGGGGAGTAGAGGTGGCCGGGGTAGAGGACGGCCGAGTCGGGGACTTTGGCCAGACGATCGGTGAGCGAGTAGTAGAGCTCTTCGGCGTCGCCGCCGGGCAGGTCGGTGCGGCCGCAGCCGTCGAGGAACAGGGTGTCGCCCGAAACCAGATGGTCGCGTACCAGAAAACACTGCGACCCGGGGGTGTGACCCGGCGTGTGGATCAGCTCGATGTCGATCGATCCGACCGACACCACATCACCCGAGGCGTGGCCGACGAGATGGTCGGCACCGACTCCGGTCACCTTGGTGACCAGTTCGACCTCCGGCGCCTGGACGTGCACGGGCACATCGACCCGTTCGAGCAGGTCGGCGATACCGACGAGCGTATGCCCCATCATGTCACCGCCGACGTGGTCGGGGTGGTAGTGCGTGCCGAGCACCCCGGTCACCGTCATCCCGTCGGCTTCGGCCACCGCGAGGAGATCGTCGACGTTGTAGGCCGGGTCGACGACCACGATCTCGCCGGTCTCCCGGTCGCCGATCATGTACGCGAAGTTGACCATCTGCTGGGCGATGAAATCGTCGGCGGCGAAGTCCCGTCCGCTCAGCAGCTGCCGGAAATAGAGGCGATCGTTCATGGTTCCACTCTAATGATCCGTGGCGTCGGGCCGGAATCGGGATCGGCCATCCCGATCGTTGCGTCCGAGCGCCCGAGTCGAAATCCCGCCGCTCGCCGGGCGCCGGCTCTATACAGTGAACGGGTGACCACGAAACGCATCGCCTACCTCGGGCCGTCCGGCACGTTCACCGAGCAGGCCCTCCGCTCCGAGCCCGACCTCGCCGCCATGGATCTGGTGCCGTTTCCGAAGTTCGTCGACGTGCTCGACGCCACCTCGAACGGCGACACCGACCTCGGCTTCGTGGCCATCGAGAACGCCATCGAGGGCACCGTCAACATCACCCTCGACGCTCTTGCCTTCGACCACGACCTCCTCATTCAACGTGAGGTTGTGCTGGACATCCACCTCAACTTGATGGCCGCGCCGGGTACCACCATGAACGATGTGACCGTGGTCTCGTCGCATCCGGTGGCCAGCGCCCAATGCCGCAAATTTCTGCACAAGGAGTTGCCCGACGTGCCGGTCAAGGCGGCCAACGCCACGGCCGAGGCTGCGGCCTTGGCCGCCACCACGCCGGGGTTGGCGGCGATCGGCCCGGCCCTGGCCGCCCAGAACTACGGCCTCGACATGCTGGCCACCGACATCGCCGACCACGAGGACAACCAGACCCGGTTCGTGCTCGTCGGTCGCAGTGGCGTGCCCCAGCCCACCGGTCACGACAAGACCACCGTGGTGCTGACGCAGCGCGAGGACCGCCCGGGTTCGCTGGTGGCGATCCTGCAGCAGTTCGCGGCCCGCAGTATCAACCTCTCACGCTTGTCGTCCCGTCCGGTCAAGCGAGGTCTGGGTGACTACTGTTTCATCGTCGACTTCGACGGGCACATCGCCGATGAGCTGACCGCCGACTGCCTGCGCAGCATCCACGCCAAACACGCCGACATCAAGTTCCTCGGCAGCTACCCGACCGCGGGTGAGGGATCGACCGCCACCCGGGCCGAGGCCGAATCGGCGTGGGCCCACGCCCACACATGGATGAATTCGCTCCGTGGCCAAATCGTGACGTCGGAGAGTTTGCCGAACGGCAAACTCGGTTAGCCGATGCTCCGGATCGGCGGCATGGACTCCCTCCGCCAACAGATCAGCGACGACCTGTCGTCACCTCACTCGATCGGCGTCGTCGCCCCGTAGGTTTCGGCGCTGACCTCGTAGGCGCTGGCCTCGAGCGCCTTGGCCAACGCACCGAACGAAGCGAGTTCCTCTGCGGACACGGGGCTGTGGTCGACGACCTCCAGCTCCTCCTGGGTTGCGTCGTCGCCCCGGAAGCCGACCTCGATGTTGCCGACATCGGGTGCGTAGGACTTGAGCTGGGCGATGCCCTCTTCATCGAGGCTCGACTCGGCGATCGTGATCGAGTCGGGGAAGCAGCCGAGCTCGATGCAGATCTCCTCGCCAACCACCTCGACGACGGCGAAGTCGCTCCACTCGACGGCCGGTCCCCATCCCTGGAAGTAGGCCGGCGTGTCAAGTTGGGGGTCGGCGTGCATCACGATGCCGGGGTAGGCGCCGTCGACGCCCGCAATCCAGGTTGGGGCGTCGATCAGTTCCTCGTCCTCGTATTCCTCCGGATGTTCACCGAAGAACCATACGTTGCCCGCGTCGTCCTGAGCGTAGAACGCGATCTCGGCTTCCACCAGCTCGTCGTCGCTGTAGTCCTCGATCCAGACCACAACGGTCTCAACACCGAGGATCTCCTTGGTGAGGTCGGTGACGACATAGCGGATCTGGTGCGCGAACTCCTCACCGTCCTCGACCGTCGTTCCCGACAGCAGGATCCGGTTACCCGGCGCATAGGGCAGGTAGGCATTGTCGATCACCGTTGGATTACTGAACGTCGCCGCCTCGAAGTCCTCAAAGACGGCTATGTCGGGATCGGCGTCCTCGGGCAGGGTTGGCCGTTCGAGGGACTCCGGTGCGGCCGACTCTTCTGTCTCCTCTGACCCGTCGTCCGCGGCCGCCTCGGTCGTATCGCTTTCGGCGGCCTCCGTCGTGTCGCCGTCACCACAGGCGACGGTCGCGGACAGCAGCACCACGAGCCCGGCCCAGGCGAGCAGTCTGGTGAATGGAAGACGGAATTGCATGATGAGATCTCCTGGAGAAGCGAGTCGAACGCGTGTGAAGCGGTTCCCATGAAAGCACATCAGCCTCCCGCCCGCTTCGAAACAGGTGTATCTCCATACACGTCGGGTACAACCTCTCGTGCGTGGTCTTCGAGGTCGAGTACCCGCTCGCTCACTTCGATCAGACCTTCCGGGCTCAGCTCGATCAGATTGAGCAGCTCGAACCGGTCCTGGTGGAGGCTGGCGTTGAGCGGAATGTTTCGGACGACGCCGACACCCGGTGCGTAGTACTTGTATTCGTTGTCCGGGGCCCCGGCCTGGCCCTCCTGAACGATCCTGATGTCGTCGAAACAGCCGAACTCGACACAGTCGCTGACGCCGGTCTCGACCGGCAGGCCGACCGACGGGTCCTCCTCCGAGTCGCCCCCGATGCACCAGAAGGGCGTGTCGGCGGTCATCTCGGCGGGGGTCAGAACACCGATGGTGGCGCCGTCGGCGGTGCCGAGCCAGTGGTCCTCGCTGTTGGTGAACTCGCCGCCCTCGTAGTCCTCGGTGTACCCACCGACGAGCCAGACGTTGCCGTCCTTGTCGAGCGCCAGGTAGTCGATCCCGACCTGGGCGATCTCGCCGGCGTCCTCCGATTCGTCGAGCATCGCAATGGCCGGAACACCGTCGATGGTTCTGATCACGTCGCTCATCGTGGAGATCACTTGATACGGAACCTCACGGCCTCCGACCAGGGTGCTTCCGCCTCGGACCCATTGGGTTCCGGGCTTCAGCGGCTGGAACGTGTTGGTGTCGAGCGTTGGATCGACGAAATCGGCCGGATCGAGTTCTCCGGCGCCGGCGCAGGCCAGCGTCGACTCGTCGGCCGAGTCGGCACCGGAGTCGGAGGACTGGTCGGATTCGTCCGACGATCCGGCTGATCCGCCGTCGCCTCCACAGGCTGTGAGCAGGAGCAACAGGGCGACGAAGGCGGCACCGCCTCGAAAGCGGAGATGAGAGCGGAGATGAGGAAACAGAGACATTGTCGAACGACCTCTCGTGGACGAACGGGGCTGGTTGCATTGCTGTCTTGGATCTTTGGACGGATCCGGTGGCTGGATCCGGAGTTTTTCGCCGGCCGCTCAGCGACCGAAATACTCGTCCTCGACCCGTTCCATCGCCGGGTCGAGCACGTTGGCTTCGCAGCGGGTGAAGACGCCGGCCACCTCCAGTTCCTCGTTCTGGAGTTGGGTCAGCGCCGCCAGCTCATCACCGGCAAGATCTTCGGGGTCACGGCCCGTGGTCAACGCGTCCAGCCGGCGTTGGAAGCCGATCTCGACGTCGCCGGGGTGGAGATAGCCGTCGACACCGCCGTCGACCATGCAGTCGTACCAGGCGGCAATCGCTTCCTGGGCCCGGGGATCGGTCTCGATCAGGGCGTCGCCGGGGTTGAAGTACGATGCGCTCAGCTCCTCGGGGCTGAAGTGTGCCTCGATCGCCGTCCGGGTGCAGCCACCGGTGCGCGACAGGTTCTCGGTCTCCAGCCCGGCGGCGTAGGTGGCGTCGGTGTTCTCACCGTAGAGGGTCCGAAGATAGGCGACCCGATCGGCCTCCCCCAGGTTGTCGACGATCCGGCGGTTCTGCTCACCCAGACTCAATTCGACCATCGGCTTGTCGAACTGCGTGGTGATACCGAAGCCGTATTGCTCGATGAACTCCGAGTTCGAGAGTCCGGGAGCCGACTTGTCGCTGGTCATCGCCCGCCGGATCTCACCGAAGTCGACGGGAAAATACTCGAAGCCGGCTTCGGACATACACACGCCGATCGACTCCTCCACCGCGTCGCTTCGCTCGGCCAACTGCTCCATGGTCAAGCCGAACTCCTCGCCTCCGACCTGCCGGCCGGCGTTCGCCTCGGCTGCCGCCCGAGACGCCTCGGCGGCCGACAGGACTTCGGTCGAAGACCCGGAGCCGGCGACCGTATCGCCGGCCTCCGCCGACACCGACTCGGCGACCGCCGTCGAGTCGACCGAGGTTGCACTGCCGTCGGGCTCGGCGGCCCTCTCGGTGCCGGAACAGGCGGCCGGCACCAGGAGTAGGGCGAACAAGCTGCTGCGAATGAGGCGGTGACGGGATCGGTTCACATGGTCAGGATCGACGAGCTTCCCCATCATGCGTTTCCACTTCAAGTCGAGACCCCGACGGGGATTTCGGCCGGCCGTTTCCGGCCCCGGCGATCCGAGCGCCGCACGGAGAAGAGTTGCACGGCCAACGCTCCCCCGACGAGCACGGGGGCGCCGAGGGACAACGGCAGGATGTTCCCGGGGTTGAGCGATCGCTTGTCCTCCACCGTGACTTCGGTGACGTTCGAGGCCGACAGTCCGGCACCGGTTGGGCGGACCACCACGGCATAGACGGTGAAGGTTCCGGCCGAGATGGGCTGAACGGTCCACGGCACGTCGGTCGAACCTCCGGGCGGGATCTCTGCGATGGAGCGGGTGAGCGTCGTGGTCCAGTCTTCGGGGTCGACCGAGCCGTCGCTGTCGGGATCGAGGATGTCGAGATGCAGCACCAGCGGTGGTGTGGCGGCGGCGCCGCTGTTGGTCACGGTTATCTGGAGATCGAGGCTGTCGCCCAGCACGACGGAGGTCGTCGCCGGTTCAACGGCGACGGTGACGTCCAAGGATGCCGTGGCGTCCTGCCGGGGCAGGGTCGTCGCAGCGGCGGCCGGCCAGGAAACAGCAACGATCAGGGCGATGACGCCGAGCGCCGCAAGGCTGACGGCGGTGTCACGGAGCGCTCGTCGCCCGATCCGACCGTGCAGCGGATTCACCGTGAACCTCCCAATTCGAGCCGCCCGGCCAGGCGGATTGCGACCACGGTGAACACGACGGCGGCCAGCGCCGGCGAAATGAAATAGACCAGCTGGTCCGGCCAGGGCTCCTGTCGGACCAACACGTTCTCGGCCAACCGGAGGCTGGCACTCACCGGGTTCAGCTTGATCAGGATCGGTCCGACGGTCGTGCTCGACCGCACCGCTGGGAGCTGACTGGGAGCGGCCAGGGCGAGGAGCACGGCGAGGGAGACGACGAGGCTTGTTCGATTGGACATCGTCACGGCGCTGATGGCCAGACCCAGTGCGGTCAGGGCTGCGGCCGAGAGGCTCCCCGACACGACGAGGACGGTCACGGCATCACTCATGACACCCGGCCCCCCGGCCATGACCGCGGCGAAGGGTAGGGCGACCAGCAGCGTTGCGATCCACACGCTGGAGGCGGCGAGCAGCTTGCCGACGACGATATGACGGCGGGGAACCGGGGTGACCAGGAGGGATTCAAGGGTGTCCCGGTCGCGCTCGCCGGAGATGGCATCCGCGCTGACCACCATCGCTCCGAGCGTTCCGAGGGCGATGGATGTCGTCACCAGCAGACCCACCGATTCACGGGCATCGAGCAGATTGATTCCGGCGTCGGCGGACGCCAGGTAGGCGAGGATGGAGAGCACGAGCGTGAACCCGAACAGGATCGACAGGCCCTTGCCCCCGGACCACAGATCCATCAGCTCATAACGGGCGATCACCGTCCAACGGGTCGCGGGACGGGTTCGCCCTGCGACGTCGGTCGACGTCGAGCCTGCGGAGAGGGTCGTCATTGGCTCACCCCTTCCGTGACCTTGTCGCCTCCGGCGCGGCCGGAGGTGAGGGCCATGAACGCGTCGCTCAGTCGGGCGCCGCGGAAATCGAACGACCTTGGTTCGACACCGGCGTCGAGAAGGGCCCGAAGTGAGGTGGCGGCCGCGCCGTGGTCGTTGTCGATGGTGACGACGAGATCGCCCGGTCGCGTGTTGTCGAACCGGACCGCCCGAACCTCCTCGGTTCCCCGGAGCACCTCGTCGGACACGGGAACGTCCTCAGGTCGTACGCGGATACGGGCGAAGCCCTCCGCACCCGAGGAGTCGACGATCTCATCGACCGTGCCTTCGGCCACCACCTGACCGTGGTTCATGATGGCGACCTGGTCACAGATCCGTTCCACCTCATCGAGAAGGTGGGTGCAGAGGAAGATGGTGGTGCCACGCTCGACGGCGAGTCGGGCCAGCTCGACCATGATCTCCTCCTTGCCCGCCGGGTCCAGACCCAGGGTCGGTTCGTCGAGGAAGAGCACCGCAGGGTCGTGTATCAGAGCACGGGCCAGACCGAGCCGCTGCCGCATACCTCGCGAGAACGTCGAGATGCGGGCCTGCCCCCTCGACAGACCGAACTGCTGAAGCAGCTGGAGCGCCCGCTGCTCGGCGTCGGCGGCTTCCATCCCGTACAGCTGTCCATAGAACCGGAGGTAGCCCAGGGCGGTCTGAGCACCTGGGTACCCGTTCGACTCCGGCAGCACGCCGATGCTCGAGCGAACGGCCACCGGGTCGGTGAGTGGGTGACCGACGATGGTCGCCGTTCCCCCGGCAACCGGGACGATGGTGGTGAGTGCACGGATCATCGATGTCTTGCCCGCACCGTTCGGGCCGAGCAGCCCGCAGATCGATCCCCGCTCGACCTGTAGGCTGACCCGATCGACAGCAACGACGGTTCCGTAGGTGACCGACAGGTCTTGCGTGGTCACGGCCATGAACGTATGGGATCGATCGGTTACGCCGTCCCGACCGGATCTGTTCACGGCCGGCAGTTGGGTTGGCACGGGATCATACGCGTGATTCTAGACAGTCATCCTGACTCCAAGCTGAACCGCTCGAGACCGTACGAATGGCTTGGTCAGCTACTCTTTGGTGATCGCGGAGATGTCTCGAAGGAAGATCGCAGCCGGCTTCGTTTTCGCAATCATCGTTGCGGCGCTCGGGGGCTGGCTGGCCGGTCGGCAGATCACGACGCCGGCTGAGATCGCTGCGCTCACGGCGGCACCGGAGCCGTCGCCGATCCTTGTGCCCGTCGAACGCCGGGTCCTGACCGCTGATGTCGTCACCAGAGGAACGGGGCGGTACGGGACGCCTCGCGAGGTGTCGGTCGCTCCGTCGCCGCTGGCTCCGAGCCCGGCCATCGTGACCGACCTGCCGTCGATCGGTACCGTGGTGGCCGAGGGCGAGGTGCTGTTCGAGGTGTCGGGCCGACCGGTGATCGTCCTCGAGGGCTCCACGCCTTCGTTCCGCGATCTCGGGCCGGCCATGTCCGGCGACGACGTTGCCCAGTTGGAGGCCGCGCTCGATCGGCTCGGCCTCGAGCCCGGCCCGGTCGATGGCCGCTACGACGGCTCGACCGAGGCCGCGGTGCGACGCCTGTACGACACCGTCGGTAGCGAGCCGGCCGTCGTCCGAGCCGCCCAGTTGGGCGAGTTGGTGCCGCCGGCCGCCACCGCCTACCCCGGCTCGACCCCGGGCCCCGGGGTGATGGTGGCCGCCGCCGAGATCTACTTCACGGCGTCGCTTCCGCTCCGGGTGGCCGAGATCGGCCCCGGACTCGGACGACCGGTGGATGGGCCCGTTCTGTTCGTCACCGACGCCGCGGTGGCGATCGACGGCACCGTGCCCATCGAGCAGTCGGGGCTGATCGCGGTCGGAATGCCGGTGCGTATCGACGAGCCCGACCTCGGCATCGAGGCTTCCGGCGCGGTCTCCGTGGTGGCCGACGGTCCCGGGACCGACGGAGCCGACGGGTTCCATGTTCACTTCGAGGTGTCGGTGCCCGATGCGCCGCCGAGTGTGGTCAACGCCTCGGTCCGTTTGAGCATCGCCACCGAATCGACGGCCGATGAGGTCCTCGTCGTGCCGGTCGCCGCGCTCTACCTGACCGCCAACGGTGACTCGGTCATCCGGGTCGAGCGCGACGGCGAACTCACCACGGTGGCCGTCCGGCCCGGCCTCACCGCCCGGGGCCTGGTGGAGGTGGAGGCCGTCGACGGCCAACTGGTGGAGGGGGAGCCGGTGGTGATCGGCTTCGACGAACCGGGATCGGAGCAGGTGGACGCCGGGGCGGAAGGTGGTTGAGACGCCGCTGCTGTCGCTGCGGAACATCACGCGACGCTACGGAACCGATCCGCCGGTCGAGGCACTGCGCGGGGTGGACCTCGAGGTGCAGGAAGGCGAGTGGCTGGCGATCGAGGGTCCATCGGGATCCGGCAAATCGACGCTGCTCAACATCATCGGTTGTCTCGATCGACCGACCTCGGGAACGTATACGTTCAACGGCCTCGACGCCGGTGATCTCACCGACCGTGAGCGAGGCGGTCTTCGCAGCCGGTCCATCGCCTTCGTGTTCCAGTCGTTCCATCTGCTCTCCCACCGGAGTGCCGTTGAGAACGTGATGCTGGCCGAGGTCTACCGGCACCGTTCGCGGCGCGGTCGCAAAGCCCGGGCGGAGGCCGTTCTCGACCGGGTCGGTCTGGCTCACCGTTCCGGGTACCTCCCGTCGCGGCTTTCCGGTGGCGAACGGCAGCGAGTGGCGATCGCCAGGGCTCTGTTGGGGTCGAACCACCTGCTGCTGTGCGACGAGCCGACCGGCAATCTCGACACGGCGACCAGCGCCGAGATCATGGATCTCCTGGCCGGGCTGAACGACGAGGGGATGACGATCCTCATGATCACCCACAGCCCGGCGCTGGCGGCCAGAGCCCGCCGTCAGGTCCGCATCGTCGACGGCATGCTGTCGGAGACGCCGTCATGACGCACCCGGAGTCGGAACCGGACCTCGACGTGGGCGGCCGTGACCTCGACGAGCGGCCGACCCGATCGTCGATGTCGATCGTCGACCTGGTCGACGAGGCCTCGGCCGGGCTGTTCGCCCGCCCCGGCCGCAGCGCCCTGACGGTGCTCGGGGTCATGATCGGGCTGGCGGCGTTGGTGGCGACACTCGGGTTGTCGCGAACGGCCGGGAACCGGATCGTCGGCCGGTTCG
>JAOTVU010000018.1 GCA_029863385.1 Acidimicrobiia bacterium | reverse complement strand
CGAATGGCTGCGGGACCAGCTGACCGACCCCGATCGCAACAGCGTCGTGAAAAACCTCGCTGAGCTGGCCGGGGAGTTGGGGTGCTCGCTGGCTCAGCTCGCGCTGGCCTGGTGCGCTTCGAATCCCAACGTCTCGTCGGTCATCACCGGTGCCAGCCGCCCCGATCAGGTGACCGAGAACATGAAGGCGCTCGACGTTCTCCAGCAACTCGACACCGACGAGGGTCTGCTGTCCCGCATCGAGGATTTGCTCTCCGGCGGTGGCGACTGATCAGCGGCTGACGGCCGCCAACCCGAGTTCGAAGCGTGACGCGGCTCGCTCGAGCACGACCACGATCTCGGTGCCGAGTCAGGTGCAGCGCCGCCTCACCGTGGGCGCCGTTGTCGGGAAAAGCGTCGTGATCGCCCGACCGGGAGCCTTCGACCTCGAGCATCGGGAGGATGGCCGGGATCGGGCCGAGTTTGATGTCAACCCGGTCGCCGCCGCTGTCCCTTCGGCCCGATCGTTCAGCTGGGCCGACGTGCTTCCCCGATGTAGGGTCTTGGTATGCAGCCAAGTCATGGACCCGAAGCCGAGGCCTACCGCAAGCAGATCAACGGGTTTCTCGACGAGCATCTCCCGGCAGACTGGCAGGGCATCGGCACGCTGGTCGGCCAGGAGCGGACCGACTTCTACCACAGCTGGCGGGAGGTCTTGGTGGAGCACAAGCTGCTCGCCCCGAACTGGCCGGCCGAATACGGCGGGGCCGGGCTGTCGCACATCGAACATGTCGTGCTCAACGAGGAGTTCGCGAAGCGGGGTGTGCCGACCGCCGGCATCAATGACAACTTCAGTATCGGCATGGTGGGCAACACGATTCTCCAGCTGGGTACCGACGAACAGAAAGCCCACTACATTCCCCGCATCCTCTCCGGGGAGGACGTGTGGTGTCAGGGCTACTCGGAACCCGATGCCGGCTCCGATCTGGCCAACCTCGGGTGCCGGGCCGAACTCGACGGCGATCAGTGGATCATCAACGGTCAGAAGATCTGGACCTCCGCGGCCCGGACGGCCAACATGATCTTCGTTCTGGCCCGCACCGATCCCACCGCACCGAAACACAAGGGCATCAGCTTCCTGCTCGTGCCGATGGATCATCCGGGTATCGAGATCCGTCCGATCACCAACATCGCCGGGCAGGACCATTTCAACGAGGTCTTCTTCGACGACGTCACCTGCCCCCGGGACAACGTGCTCGGCGGGGTCAACAACGGCTGGGTCGTGGCCAACACCCTGCTCGGCTTCGAACGGGGCATCGGGGCCACGACGACCCACCTGAAGTTCCGGGCCGAACTCGACAGCTTCCTGGAGCTGGCCCGGCAGCTCGGCAAGGCCGATGACCCGCTCGTCCGCCAGCGGGCCGCCCGATTCCACTCCGTCGTCGAGATCATGCGCTATCAGGGCATGCAGGCGCTCACCCGGTTCCTGGCCGGTACGCCGCCGGGGCCGGAGTCGTCGCTGGGCAAGCTGCGGTGGAGCCACTATCACCGGGAGATCACCGAGGCCGCGCTCGACCTGCTCGGTCCGGCGGCAACGGTCGCCCGGGGCCAGGAGACCCGAGGCGGGCTCGGCGCTCCCGACATCGGTACCGCCAATACGGCGGGCAACTGGCTGGCCTCGTTCTACATCGCCCGCTCCGGCACCATCTACGCCGGCACCTCCGAGGTCCAGCGCAACATCATCGGCGACCGCATCCTCGGTCTCCCCCGCGAACCTCGGGCCGACACCGGCTCGTGGAAGGAGAACCAGCGGCCGGGACCGGGCTCCGGCGGCTGATTCGCGACTTCACGGGGCGGCGGCTCCGCTCTAGACTCGACGGGTACTGATCATGCCCTTCGTGCCACCGCCTCCGTCCCCGACAAACCGGCCTCGACACGCCGCCGAGCAGCGATTCGATCGCGATCAGGTGGCCATGATCCTGCGCCGGGCCACCGAGGTGGCACATGAGCGGCACCCGACCGACGAACATCTGGCGGTCAAGGATCTGGTGGCGGTGGCCTCCGAGGTCGGTGTGTCCCGATCGGCGGTGGTCACCGCGGTGGCCGAAGCCCGAGCCGGGGTCGACCATCGAACCGGTGTGATCGATCGAGTGGTGGGACCCCGCCAGGTGTGGGCCATCAGCCAGCTCCCGGCCGACGAATCGGCGGCGGCCGAGACAATGCAGTTGTGGCTCGAGGTCGACCATGGGCTACGCACGCACGTGACCGGCGACGGCGTGATCGTGGCCGAACCCCGCTCGGGGTTCGCTGCAGCGGTTGGACGTGGTCTGCGAAGTGTCAGTGGGACGGGAGGCCTCGACCGGGTTCGTCGAGTGCAGGCGGCGACCGCCTCGGTCGATCGTGATCGGTCGGTCTGTCTGGTGGCTGACGTGTCCAACAAGCGGGCCGAGGCAATCCTCGGCGGCACGGCCGTGGCCGGGGGCACGGCCGTGGTGGCCGGTCTGGTCGGGTTGCTGATCAGCCCGGTCGCTCTGGCCGCCGTACCCATCGGCGCCGCTTTCGGCGTGATCACCGCCCGCACCGTGCACCGCTACAACGTGGCGGAGATCACCGGTCGGATCGAGATGACGACAGAGGCCGTGGTTCGAGGACAGACGCCCGAGCATCCGGTCGAGCGCTTTGTCCGGACCCGCATCATCCGCCGCCCCCGTCGCTGAGTGGCCGGGCGAGCGCTCAGATCGGCCGGAAGTCGAAGGCGTCGGCCCGTGAGATGATGCGGCCGACCGACGGCTGCGGGAAATGGGCGGTGGCGGCCAGGGTGTCGGTATCGGCCAGCTGTTCGAGGAACGTACGGCGGGTTCGCTTCGCCAGCTCCGGATCCCAGTCGGGTTCGGCCCGCCACTCGGGGTGCCGGCACTGCACCGGGCTGTGGATCAGGTCACCGCTGAACACGATCTCCCGTCCGGCGGATCGACCACGCACCGAGTAATGGCCCGGTGTGTGGCCGGGGCTCGGTTCCAACCACAGCTGATCGTCGACAGCATGATCGGAGGCGACCAGCTCGGCCAGTCCGGCCTCCACGATCGGTTCGACGCTGTCGCCGAAGGTTCTCGATCCGGCCGCCCCGCCCTCGGCCTCGGCTCGGGTGTGCTCGTAGTCGACGGTCGAGAACAGATGGCGGGCGTTGGGGAACGTCGGCACCCATCGGCCGTCGTCGAGCCGGGTGTTCCAGCCGACGTGATCGAAGTGCAGGTGCGTGCAAAGCACGACGTCGATGTCGCCGGGCCCGACGCCCTGTGCCGCCAGGTTGTGCAGGTAGGTCAGGTCGGTCTTCATGTTCCACGGACCGCGGAACCGCTTCTTGTCGTTGCCGATGCAGGTGTCGATGAGGATCGTGTGGTGGTCGGTGCGGACCAGGTAGCTCTGCACCGGGAACAGCACGGTGCCGGCGTCGGGGTCGTAGCCTCCGGCTTCGGTCAGCCAGTCGAGGTGCGGTTCCCAGTCGCCGTCGGTGGTGTCGGGGAAGAAGAGGCGGGCGTCGAGGGGCAACATGATGTCGAAGATCGGCGCCACCCGGATCTCCCCGACGCTGAACTCGGTCATGTCGATCTCCACTTCCTGTGCATCAACGGCCCCGAAAGACCGGTTCTCGTCGCTCGACCATCGCCCTGGTTCCCTCGGCGAAGTCCTCGGTGGCCCGCAGCCTGGTCTGCTCCACCAGCTCATGGGCGGTGGCCGCCTCGACCCGATCGGCCAGGTCGCCTCGCAGTGTGGCCCGGATCGACCGGACGGCCAGCGGGGCCGAGGCGGCGATCTCCCGGGCCAGGTCATGGGCCGCAGATCGAACCTCGTCGAGCGGCACGAGCCGGTCGGCCAACCCCAGTGCCACGGCCTCGTCGCCCTTCACCCGTCGACCCGTGTAGAGGAGGTCGGCAGCGGCCTGGACGCCGACCAGGCGGGGGAGTGTGACGCTCAACCCGAACCCCTGATGGAAACCGAGCCGGGCGAAGTTGGCACTGAACCGGGCCTCGGGTGCAGCGACCCGGAAGTCGGCGGTCAGTGCCAAACCGAGCCCGCCCCCGATGGCCGCACCCTGGATGGCGGCCACGATCGGTGTGGCGGTGCGGAAGATGCGAACCGCGGCGGCGTAGACGTCCTCGGTCCGATCGGTGCCCTCGCCCTCACTCCCACCACGACCCGAGAAGTCGGCGCCGGCGCAGAAGTGTTTTCCCTCCGAGCACAGTACGACGGCTCGACAGGCCGGGTCGTCGTCGAGTTCTTCCAGGGCCTCGGCGACTCCCGTGAGCATCGCCAGGGAGAAGAAGTTGTTGGGTGGTCGCCGGATTTCGACCGTGGCGACGTGGTCGGCTTTGATGTCGACGGTGACGGGTTGATCGATCACGGTGCTCCCACCTCCCGGAAGGGTTTGTTGCGGTCGACCGCCGGTTCGCGGGGTAGACCGAGGATGTTCTCGCCCACGATGTTGCGCTGGATCTCGTCGGTGCCGCCGGCGATCGACTGGGCCGGCGTCGAGACCAGCACCTCGGCCGCCACGGCGTCGAGCGGATCCGGTCCCTCCCGCAGCATCGCCCGGGCGCCGGCGATCAGCGAATGGACTCGATTGCAGCGGCGGGCCACCTCGGAGAGGGCGAGCTTGCCGATCGACCCCTCCGGGCCGGGCGGTCGCCCCAGCGCCCGTGCCGCCTTGGCCCGCTCGGCCGTCAGCTCGGCCGCTCGATTGAAGGCGAGCAGCTTCATGATCTCCTGGCGGACGACCGGGTCGTCGGCCACGCCGAAGGCGCGTGCCCGCTCGATCACGAGGTCGACCCGCCCGGCCCGCTGCGGATACCACTCGTAGGTCTTGAGATAATCGGCGGCCTCCACCCGGGCCTCGTCGACGACCCGGCCGGAGGCATCGGGTTCGACGTGGGCTCGGCGCAGCACCGAGAAGGTGCGCTCGTGGGCCAGCGTGCCCCGGGCCGCGGTCCAACCACCGCCCACCTCGCCCACCACCTGATCGTGCGGGATGCGGGCGTCGGTCAGGAACACCTCGTTGAACGAACAGTGGTCGTTCATCTGCCGGATCGGTCGGACCTCGACGCCCGGCTGGTCCATGTCGAGCACGAAGTAGGTGAGCCCGGCGTGTTTGGTCGCCCCCCAGTCGGTGCGGGCCACCAGCAACCCGGCATCGGCGTGGTCGGCCGAGGTGTTCCACACCTTCTGCCCGTTGACGACCCAGTCGTCGCCGTCACGAACGGCCGTGGTGGTGAGACCGGCCAGGTCCGATCCGGCGCCCGGTTCGCTGAACAGCTGGCACCACACCAGCTCACCGGTCAGGGTGCGACGCAGGAGACGATCCTTGAGCTCATTCGACGCATGGTCATACAGGGTCGGCGCGGCGAGAAACATGCTCACCCCGACCGGCGTGGCCACCCCACCGGCGTGCCGGATGGCCTGCTGCGCCACCAGGTCGGCCCAGGCCGGCAGGTCCCGCCCGAACCACTGCCGTGACCACGACGGCACCGCCCACCCCGAGTCGATCAGGATCTCCCGCCATTCGAGCAGAGACAGGTCGGGGTCCCACGCCTCGTTGAACCAGGCCAGCACGTCGTCCCGCACCTGCGCCTCGGTCGGTACCGAGGAGGGAGCGATCGTCGATTTGTCGTCCATCCGACCGACTCAGCCCTCGTCTGACGATCGGCGGATCCACGACTCGTGGGTTCTGAGCCAGCGCACCCCGTTCGGAGCCTGCTGGTCGACCACGAAGATGACAGTGCAGAGGCGCTCATTGTCACCCCCCGAAAGCTCGTGGCGCTCGACGTAGCCGGCGACGATGACTTCGGGCGTCTCGTGGAGAAGCGTATGGTTCGATGTGACGATGCGGAGCTGGGCCGTGTGGTCGTGCCCCTCGCGGATCATCTCCAGCGTGGTCTCCCGATCGGCCGTTTCGCCGTTGGGTCCGGCGTAGGTAAACGCCGGGTGCAGTGCCTGTTCGACCGGCGACAGCGAGGTTTCCTGACCGAGATAGTAAGCCTCCAGGAAGTCCTGTAGCCGAATGATCTCGTCCTGCCAGCCCATTGTCACAATCTAGTCGGGCGGATTGGATCGGCCCAGAGGAGGCTCCGGGGCTGCTCGGGTCGAACGTCAGGCCGTGGGGCCCGGTCGGGCGTAGCATGGAAAGGTGATCTGGTTGTTCGTGGCCTTCGTCGTTCTCCCGGTGCTCGAGATCTACCTGATCACCCAGGTGGCCGGCCAGATCGGCTGGCCGTTGGCGATCGTGCTGGTCATCGCCATCAGCGCGGCCGGTGCCTGGCTGGTTCGTCGGGAGGGCCTGGGCGTCATCGGCAGGGTTCGCGACAGCATCCGGGCCGGTCGCATGCCCGCCGACGACCTGGCCGACGGCGCCATGATCTTCTTCGCCTCGGCACTGATGCTGACGCCCGGCTTCCTGACCGATGCGTTGGGTCTGGCCTTTCTCATCCCGCCGATTCGCGCCGTGCTCCGACCACCGGTGATCGCCTTCTTCCGTCGCCGCATCGACCTGCGAGTGGCCAGCGCCACTGGAGGAATCGGAGCCTTTGGGGCCGGATCGGCCGACCCTCGGGACCGCCGACCGGATCGTGGACCGGGACGTGGCGACGTGCTGGACGTCAACGAGGTCGGCGAGGTCGACGACGACTAGCCTGTTCTGGCACCGTCAGCTCCAAGAAACGGGAGCTGACGGTGACAGAAGGAGATTGGGCGTTTGGACGCGAGAGGCTCGGATCATTCAGCGGGCAGGGGATCCGCCAGGGCACCGGCCGCCACGGCTTCGTCGATGATCCGTTGCGCCAGGTCCCACAGAATGGTCGAGGCGTCGCCGATCGGGCTGTTGATGGTGCGGACCTGGTCGGCCCGGATCCCGTGGTGGGCCCAGCTCACGCCGCCGCTGCCGACGTTCAACAGCAGCGGCTGGAGGCGGTCGATGGCGTAGGCGAAGCGGCCGGTGGGGGTGTCGCGGGCCTCGTAGAGATCCCACAGCCGTCGCAGCTCGGCCCCCTGATCGGCGGGGAGCAGCCCGAACAGCCGGTCGGCCGCCTCCTCCTCCACGGCGGCCTTGCCCTCTCGGGCCGCGGCGTCGTAGATGTAGATGTCGCCGGCGTCGATCTCCACGATGTCATGGACCAGCACCGCCTTGGTCGCCTCGATCACGTCAACCTCCGGTCCCGCCCACTCGGCCAGGAGCAACGCCATCATCGCCAGGTGCCAGGAGTGCTCCGCGGTGTTCTCGTAGCGCGAGGCGTCGACCAGGCGGGATCGTCGCATCACGGTCTTCAGCCGATCGAGTTCGAGAATGAACTCGATCTGCCGGCCCAGGCGTTCGTCGAGGTCGGTGGCGGCGGTGATGATGGACGGGGCGTCGAGGGGCATCGGCTCAGCCTATGACGGACGGTCGGCGTCCCCGTTTCGGGGTGTCGTGCACCCGGAAGTGGGCTCGGGGAACCCCAGAACGGCGATGGGCCCGCCCGGATCAGGTGGCGGCCAGGATCCGTTCGATCCAGGTCTGATAGGCGTCGACCTCCTGGGCACCGGGGACGGGCATCATGTTGTTGATGACAACCGTCGGCACCGCGGTGACGCCGTTCTCGATGGCGCTGTTGTGATCCTCGATCACGGCTCGGGTCAGAGCCTGATTGTGTTCCTCGAACGCGGCAACGAACCCTGCACGCTCCACCCCGCACTCGCCGGCGATGTCGGCGAGGACATCGAGATCGGAGATGTCCCGGTTGTCGGTGAAGTAGGCCGTCAGCAGAGCGCGGTGATAGCGGAACACCGAATCGGGATCATGCAACTCCATGGTCTTGGCCGCCACCTGTGCTGGCAGCGACGAGGACGGCGGATCGGCGTCGGAGGACCAGACGGTGAACCGAGCCCGGGGTTCCATGGCGGCCGGCCGAAGCCACGATCGGGTGTACTCGACAAACTTCTCCCGGCTTGGCGCTTTGGGTTCGACGCGCAGCAGGAACGACCGCCACTCGATGGATATCCGGTCACCCATGCGCTCGGCCAGTTCGTCGAGACGGACCGTCCCGACGTAGCACCACGGTCAGAGAAAGTCCGACCAGACGGTAAGTGAAACAGAATTATCACTGGTGGCAGTCATGATGAAGAAATGTACCAACGTCGTGAAATCCTGTCGATTCCCGGTCCACCCGGAGGGGACTTTTCGCGATCAACGCGCGTGCGACACCGGATCGAGATAGTCTCGTCATACTCGAAGGCTATGATTTGGGGGTCCACGGTGCGGTTCGGCGACGTCTGTCGCAGTGTCTTCGCCACGGATTCCCGTCAAGATCCGCCAGTCCGGCGGAGAGTCTCACTGGGGAGAGGAGTTCCTAACACAATGACGCTTTCAAAACTGCTTCGTCTGTTGGCGCTTCTTCTCGCAATCACTCTGGTCGCTTCGGCCTGCGGTAGTGACAGCGATGAAGAGAGCACCACCGACGAGAGCACAGAAGAGGGAACCGACGACGGTTCCGGAGATGAGGAAGGCGGAGCGGGCGACGAGGTCGAATTGACCCAGGGTGGTAGCACCCTCGACGCGGTCCGCGAGCGCGGCAGCGTTGTCTGCGGTGCCAACGAGTCGCTGCCCGGCTTCGGCATCGTCGATTCCGCCGGCGAGTACAGCGGCTTCGACATCGACTTCTGTCGGGTGGTCGCTGCCGGTGTCCTCGGTGACGCCAATGCGGTCGAGTACCGACCGCTGTCGGCCGAGGCCCGGTTCACCGCACTGCAGTCCGGTGAGATCGACGTTCTGATCCGCAACACGACCTGGACTGCAACCCGCGACGGTGGCGAAGGTGCCACCTTCCTGTTCACCACCTTCTACGACGGTCAGGGCATGATGGTTCCGGCCTCGAGTGGTTTCACCACGTTCGAGGATCTGGCCGACGCCAGCATCTGCGTGCAGTCCGGAACCACGACCGAGTTGAACCTCACCTCGGTGTTCAATGCCCGAGGCATTCCGTTCACCCCGGTGGTGTTCGCCGAGAACACCGAGCTGCAGCCCGCCTACGTCGAGGGTCAGTGTGAAGCCTGGACCTCCGACGCATCGCAGCTTGCCGCCTTCAAGTCCTCCATCGAGGGCGAGGGTGGTGAAGAGCAGTTCATCATGGCCGAGGTCATGTCGAAGGAGCCGCTTGGCCCGGTCGTCGCCGACGGTGACAGCGCATGGGCCCAGGCAGTTGAGTGGTCGGTCATGGCCACCGTCCAGGCGTGGGAGTTCGGTCTCGATTCGTCGAACATCGCCTCCTACAGCGGCGACAACCCGGAGATCCAGCGTTTCGTCGGCCAGTCGACCGATTTCGATGCCGGCCTGGGACTTCCCTCGGACTTCGCCGTCCAGATCGTCTCCCAGGTGGGCAACTACAAGGAGATCTACGACCGCAACATCGTTCCGATCGGTCTGACCCTGGAGGGATCACCGAACGACATCTGGACCAATGGTGGTCTGATGTACGTTCCGCCATATCGCTAAACAGCGAAGATACGGGTCGGTGATCGACCACGTGCGATAATCGGAGGGGTCGACGGCAGGTCCGTCGACCCCTCCGTCCTTTCCAGGGGGAGAGGACACGACAAAAAAGGGGGATGGCCGACATTGGCTGCAACGACGACATCCGGTGGCGCAACGCAACAGCGGCCGCCGTTCTGGCGTGACGAACGCATTCTCAAGATCCTGGGGCAGGTGGTGGCGGTCCTCATCGTCGTCCTGGCCCTTCGCTGGTTGTTCGGCAATCTGATCGACAACCTCAACCGGCTGGGCATCGAGACCGGCTTCGGAGTCCTCCGCTCACCTGCGGGGTTCCAGGTTCGTGACGCGTTCGGGTTCGACCAGAACCAACCCATCTTTCCCGATCTGCTCTGGCTCGGTATCCGCAACACCGCCGTCTCGGCCGTTGTCGGCATCGCCATCGCCGTCATTCTGGGAACGCTGATCGGCATCGGACGCCTCTCGACCAACTGGCTGGTCCAGAAGATGGCGATGATCTACGTCGAGGTGTTCCGGAACATCCCGCCACTCGTCATTCTCATCTTCATCTACGCCGCAGCCTTCGTGAGCGGGCCGCTACCGGCGATGAACCCCACCAGCGCCCCGATCGAGTTGTCGGTGCCCGGGACCGAGAACACCGGGCTACTGCTCTCCAACGATCGGTGGGGCATTCCCTCCTTCGCCACGACCGACGGCACACCGTCGCTGTTCTGGATCGGCTCCTTGGTCGGCCTCGTGGCCGCGGCCGCCGTCTGGCGGTGGCGTACGAAGGTCAACATCGATACCGGGGCACCACACCGGCGGGTCCTGTTCTCGTTCCTCACGCTTCTGGCCATTGCGATCGTCGCCTTCCTGATCGCCGGTAATCCCTACCGGATCTCCTGGCCGACCGTCTCGGACAACGGGCGTAGGATCGACGGCGGTTTCGCCACCAACTCCGCATACATCTCGCTCACCGTCGGACTCGGCCTCTACACCGCCAGCCATGTGGCCGAGATCATCCGGGGTTCGATCCTGGCCATCCACCGGGGTCAAACCGAGGCGTCCAACGCGCTGGCTCTGAACGGCTTCCAGCGGTACCGCTACGTCATCCTGCCACAGGCGATGCGTATCGCCATCCCGGCACTGATCAACCAGTTCCTCAACCTGACCAAGAACACCTCGCTCGGTACGGCGGTGGCCTACGCCGACGTCACCGCCCTGACCGCCACAGCCATCGGTAACGGCAAACCGGCGGTTCAGATGCTCCTGGTGTTGATGGTGATCTACCTGATGTTCTCCTTCGGGTGGTCGCTCATCCTCAATGTCGTCAACCGTCGATTCCAGTTCGCCTCGAGGTAGCCCGATGTCAGACCATGCATCAACCATCCAGACAGCCGAGGAGATCGAACACCAGTTGATGGTGGCGGCTGCAGAGGCCGACGCCTTTCACGGCCAGAAGTTGCCTCCCGGCGAGTGGATCAAGAAGAACCTCTTCAACAACACGCTCAACACGATCATCACGCTGGTGTTCGCACCGCTCGCCCTGTATCTGCTGTACCGGACCGTTCGCTACGTCCTGGTAACCGGTCAGTGGGAACCGGTGCGAGCCAACCTCGAGCTGTTCATGATCGGCACCTTCGATCGGGAGGAGCGGTGGCGGGTCGTGGCTCAGCTGGTGCTCATGGCCTTGAGTGGCGGGCTGGTTGCCGGTTTGCTCAAAGCCCAGGCTCGTGATCGCGCCGCCGAATCCGGAGAGCCGGTGACCGCCACGAGCTGGCAAACGTACTTGTCGAGCTACTGGTCGATCGGTCTGTTGGTGGTGGCCACCTTGGCTGCCTTCACCCGCACCATTTCGCCGGCTCTCATCACGATCGGCGCGATTGCCCTCGCTGCTGTCGGATGGTTGGCCACATCACGGTTCGGCAAGTCGATCCAGCCGTATGGCTGGAGCCTGGCAGCGCTGGTCGGCGTGGCCAGCTTCCAGGTCCTGTCCGGCACCGGTGGGTACGCCTGGTTCTTCGTGACGCTGGCGCTGTACCCGGCTCTGTCGGCGGTCGTTCGCCTCGTTCCGCCCGGGATGCTGATGGGCGTGGGGGGCCTGGGAGCCCTCGTCGGCGTGGTGAACATGGCCATCCGGCCCGGCCTCCTGGCGGGCATCTTCCTCGTCCTCGGTCTCTACGCCGCGTATTCCGTCTACCGTGGCGATCGGTTGGACGGCGCACGGTTGGGCCTCGTCATGTTCGCCGGCTTTGTGGCCTACTACGTTCTCCAGGCCATCGGGTTCGAGGGCATCGACTGGTCGGCCTGGAGCGGATTCCACATCAACCTGATCGTGGCCGGCGCCGCCATCATCCTGGCGTTCCCGCTCGGCATCCTCCTGGCCCTCGGTCGTCGCTCGACGCTGCCGGCCATCCGCCTCATGTCGGTGGCCTACATCGAGTTCTTCCGGGGGGCCCCGCTGATCACCTTCCTGCTCGCCGGTCAGTTCTTCCTCGGGTTCTTCCTGAACACCGACGAGGTGCCGTCGTCGATCACCCGGGCCATCGCCGCCATCACCCTCTTCTCCGGAGCCTACGTGGCGGAGATCATTCGTGGCGGCCTGCAGGCCGTGCCAAGCGGACAGACCGAGGCCGGTCAGGCGCTGGGCATGTCGGCCCCGTCGATCATGCGGCTTCTCGTTCTTCCCCAGGCGCTGCGGGCCGTGATCCCGGCGATGGTCGGCCAGTTCATCTCGCTGTTCAAGGACACGACGCTGCTGTTCATCATCGGCATCACCGAGTTCCTCGGTGTGCGGGCGCTGATACACGGTCAGGCGAACTTTCGCAGTCTCGGTATTGCTGAGACCATGGCGTATGTGGCCTTCGTCTTCTGGGCCTTCGCCTTCGCCATGTCCCGTGAGAGTCAACGGCTTGAACGCCGTCTGGCCGTCGGGGATCGATAGGGCAGGGGAGGCGACGATGTATCCGTTCAGCAATCAACGTTCGACAACAACGCAGCAACACGAAGGGGGACGGTCATGACCGATCAGACCATTCACGTCGACAGTGACGCCACGAACATCGGTGACAAGGAGGTCATGATCGAGGTCGACGGTGTCGACAAGTTCTTCGGCGACTTCCAGGCGCTCAAGAACATCAACATGTTGGTGGGCAAGCAGGAGGTGGTCGTGGTCATCGGGCCGTCCGGCTCCGGCAAGTCCACGCTCATCCGCTGCATCAACCGGTTGGAGAAACACGACCGAGGGCGGATCATCGTCGGAGGCGTCGAGCTCTCCGATGATGTGCGAAACATCCAGGAGATCCGCCGCGAGACCGGCATGGTCTTCCAGAGCTTCAATCTCTTCCCTCACCTCACCGTGCTGGACAACATCACACTGGCGCCACGTCAGGTACGGCGAATCCCGAAAGCCGAGGCGGATGCCACGGCCATGGAGCTGCTGCGGCGGGTGAAGATCCCCGATCAGGCCAACAAGTACCCGGGTCAGTTGTCGGGCGGTCAGCAGCAGCGGGTGGCGATCGCCCGATCGCTGGCGATGAACCCGAAGGTCATGCTGTTCGACGAGCCAACCTCGGCCCTCGACCCGGAGATGATCAAAGAGGTGCTCGACACCATGCAGGACCTGGCCGAGGAAGGCATGACCATGATCTGTGTCACCCACGAGATGGGCTTCGCCCGGGAGGTGGCCGACCGGGTCGTGTTCATGGCCGACGGCGAGGTGGTCGAGGTCGGCACGCCCGAGCACTTCTTCACCAACCCGCAGGAGGACCGCACCAAACTGTTCCTCTCGCAGATCCTGTAGACGGGCGGCCACCCGTCTTCGCCTTCTGTCGCCGTCAGCTCCAAGTTCTTGGAGCTGACGGCGACAGTTGCGCGTCTTGGGGGAGGATGGTGGCCATTGCCGCCAACAGTTGAAGACGGATCGGTCCTATGGTTGTTCGATGGCAGCAGGGTTTCGTGTAGGGTCCCTCTCGGCGGTCGCCGCGCTGTATCTGGTCGGCTGCTCGGCCGGGGCGCCGACAACGACCGCGGCCCCGCCGACGGAGACGAACCCGGCGACGATCACGTCCCAGTCGGAGTTCGACGCGTTTCTCGTCGAGGACGATCCGGCTACCGAGGTCGACGAGGTCGCCGCCTACGAGACCCTCGTTCGACTGCTCGACTCGCTGGCCGCCGCCGACTACGCCGCCGCCGTCGATTTCGTGATGGAGGACGGTGTCTCGGAGATCGTCGTCGAGCAGGTCGGCCTCACCGAGGACGAGGCGTTCGAGCCGGGGGCGATGGAGGCGGCGCTGGCCCGCTACTGCCAGGCCGTTGACTGTGCCGCCCCGTATCGAATCACCCGGCTGGTGGAGAGCGACTTGCTGACCGCGGTGTTCGAGGTGGTGGTCGACGGCGCCGGCCTCGATGGCCTGCCGCTCACCACCGAGGTGCCGGTGGGCGCGTTCGAGGGGCGGTACCACGTCAACCGGTTGCCGTTCGGATCTCCGGAGTTCGAGATCGGCGAGGCCGCCGGCGACGGTGGTGACCGTGGCGAAGACGGCGGCGAGGCGCCTTCGTATTCGGGCTTCGAATCACCCGAGGGTTGGCGGCTGGCGCCTGAGTCGGAGGCGGACCCGCTGGTCACCTACTGGAACCGTGACGGCTACCGGGTGCCCGGTCACGGTGGCTTGACCAGCCTCGAGCCGCTGGCGTCGATCGGCATCGGCGGGATCTCGGTGCTGGAGAACGGCTACGAGTACATCTACCTCCAGCGTGAGGGTGATGAGCGGACCATCTGGCGTGAGGAAGGCGACGGAGAGCTGAGCGCTGTTGTCACCGTGCCCGCGCCTCAGCGGATCACGCTTGAGGGCGTGCAAGTGTCTGCCATCGAGGACGTCGACCTGTTCTACCAGATCGACGTCGGGGGCTCGCCCGAGGAGGCGGTCAAGCGGCTGTTCCGCCACAACCTGCCGTCGGACGAGGTCACCGAGGTGATGGAGACGGGAGGCTGGGAGTCGGGCTCCAGGTTCTTCGACGTGACGGGCGCCTATCCGTTGGCCGTCGTGAACCGCTATTCGGAGGCGCTCACCTGGTTCGACATCGTCGACCTGGAGACCGGGTCCACTGTCTTCGACGGCGTCGCCGAGGGCCGGGTCTGTTCCGACGGTGAAGTCGGGTGCGTGTTCTACGAGGTGGCCGCCCTGTACGACGGAGATGTCATCGGCGTGAGGGCCGACGGCAGGGGAGGGTTCGTCATCGACTCGATGGTGCTGGCTCGCTTCGACCTCGAGAGTGGTGACGAGGAGGTGCTCGCCCGGTTCGAGTGGGACAACGGTCTGTGGTATCCCCGCGACATCATGATCGGCGGTGAGCGTGTGATTGTTTCGGTCGGCAACCTCGACGGCTCGATCGCCTACCCGGCGGTGATGATCGACTCTGCCACCGGTGAGGCTGCAACATTGTCCATCGCAGGCTTCGTCGGACCGACCTATTTGTCCTGACCCTGGTTCCTGCTCCGGCCGGTGCCTGTTCCGACGCCCGCTTCGCCGCTGCAGCACACTGCGAAACTTTTCTGGATCCTTTTCGTCACGCCCCCGTTTCCCGGTCGTTGTAGCGGGTGAAGATCGGGGCGGCGCCCAGTCCGCCGACGCAAACGCAAACGAAGGAAAGACAGGTAGCAGTGATGGCAGCACCAAAGATCGCCGGCAACATGGCACAGATGGACAACCTGGCGGGTCAGTTCACCAAAGCCGGAGACAACGTCCAGTCGCTGATGTCCACGTTGAGCGGCATCACCACCGATACCATCGGCCCCGGGTGGGAGGGCGCCTCGGCGCAGCGGTTCCTTGCGGCCTGGACCAACGAGTTCAAGCCGGCGCTCGACCGGCTGAACCTGGCTCTCAACGAGGCGTCGGCCGAGGTCACGCGGCGCAAGGAAGCGCTCGCGCTGGCCGATAGTTGACGAGGCGATTCACGACGTCATGGCCAATCCAATCGGCGATCCGGAGGCGGTCGAGCAGCTGGCCGATCTGTACCATCGCGAGGCGCGACGAATCGACGGGGTTTCGGCGTCGGCGGTCAACGCCCTGGCCGATGTCGAGTGGGTGGGCCGTAGAGCCACCGCAACGCGAGAGCGGGTTCGGTCCCGGCACACGGAGATCGTGGCCCAGGTCGCCGAGCTGCGCTCCCTGGCCCGGTCGCTGGAGGCCCACGCCCGGTGGATGCGAGTCACGATCCGTGAGCTTCGTGATCTGGAGCATCGAATTCGCCAGTGGGCGTCCGCCCACCCGCCATCGCCGGAACGGGTAGGCCCCGACTCCTCCCTCATCGGGGTCTACCCGCCGGATTGCAGTCTCGAGTGGCGGCGGGTGGCGGCCCGGCTCCGGGCCGCCGGTGCGGTCTTTTGACCCGCCGGTGTGTTGGGTGAGCGCCACCTGATCGGGGCTGCGTTGACGAAAGGCGGTTGGCACCGAGTTGCGGCGGACTCGGTGGATCCTGCGGTTTGCATGCCCTCCACTCCGCAGGACGGCGAACCCCGGTCCTGTTCATCCACGGTGGTTTGGAATGAGCAGGACCGGGGTGGTCGCTGGTAGGGGGGTCGTTAGAAGAGAAGCTCCGGAAGCTGTCGTTTCAGGATCTTGCCCGATGCATTGCGGGGGAGCTGTTCGTCGACGACGATGACCCGGGTCGGCACCTTGAACGGGGCGAGGTGCTCGCCGAGGAAGCCGGTCAACTCGTCGACGTCGAGCTCGAACCCCGGCTTCGCCATCACCGCGGCCGCCACCTCCTCGCCGAAACGCTCGTGGGGCACACCGAACACGGCGGCCTCGTAGATTGCCGGATGCTGATAGATGACGGCCTCCACCTCAGCGCAGTACACGTTCTCACCGCCTCTGAGCACCATGTCCTTGGCGCGATCGCTCACGTAGACGAAGCCGTCCTCGTCGAGCCAGCCGAGGTCGCCCGATCGCAACCAGCCGTCGACGATCGTGTCGGCCGTGGACTCGGGCCGGTTCCAGTAGCCGCGAATCAGGTTCGCCCCCTTGAACCAGATCTCCCCGACGGTGCCGGGCGGAACAACGTTGCCGTCGGGATCGGTCACCCGCATCTCCATCGACGGGATCACTCGACCCGTCGACTTCGGTCGGGCCACGAACTCGGACCCGACGATGGACGGTCCGTAGGCGTTCGTCTCGGTCATGCCGTAGCCGAGCTGGGGTTGGCCGTTCGGAAAGTTGCGGGCGATCCGGCTCACCAGCTCCGGCGGCATCGGCGCTCCACCGCCCCCAACCGACTGAAGGCTGGAGACGTCACGCTCGCCGAACGTGCTCGCTTCGAGCAGATCCCAACTCATCGTCGGCACACCGACGAAGTTCGTCACCCGCTCCCGCTCGATCAGCTCCAACGCCCGATCGGGATCCCACCGGTACGTCATCACCAACTTGGCTCCCGACACGAACGAACCCATCATGATCGGAATGAGCCCGGTCACATGAAACAGCGGCACCGGGAGCATGAAGATCGGCGCGGTTTTGGGGGTGCCGTCGTCGTTTAGCGTGTCCGGTGGGGGAGGGTCCATCAGGTCGGCGATGGCTTTACGAGCGGCGAACGACATCAGTGCGTTCAGTACCGCACGGTGGGTGCTGACTGCGCCCTTCGGGAAGCCGGTGGTGCCGGAGGTGTAGAGGATGGTGATGTCATCGTCGGGCTCGATGTCGACGGTGGGCATGGTGGCGCCGTCGACGAGATCGTCCTCGAGTTGGCGAGCGATTCGACCTTCCCCGTCGTCGTTCCCGACGGGAGGATCGCCGTCCGCGGCGTCGGAATGGGTAAAAACCAGCACCGGTTCCTCGTCGAGATCCGCATCGCGGAGGCGTTCCAGTCGAGCGCGGTCGGCCAGGACGACGCGGGGCCGGCAGTCGTTGATGGCGAAGGCCATCTCCTCACCGGTCCACCATGCGTTGAGCGGCACGGCAATGCCGCCGACCGACGTGATCGCCACGAACGACGCCACCCACTGCGGGCAGTTTCGCATGGCGATGGCCACTCGATCCCCGGGCTCGACGCCGTAGCGGTTGACCAGCGCATCACCGATTCGGCCCGCCAGATCGAGCACATCGGGCATCGTCCACCGCTCGTCCTCGTAGACGATGAACTCGTCGGTGCGGGCCGCCGCCAGGTCGTACAGGGTCCGGATGTTGGGAGGGGCGGCGGCGAAGACCTTGGTCGGTTGGCCGTCGAGTTCGATCTCGGTGACCTCGAGGAGGCTTCGGGGGCCGCATACCAGCTCGGCCGCCCTCTCAAACGTCATCGCCGGTTGATCGGCGGGTGCTGACTCGGAAACGGTTGCTTCTGTCACAGTGACCAGCATTTGTAGCAGCTGTACCGAATCGGGTCCAAGCCGCCGCCGGCTCCGGCTCTACCCAGCGCCGTCACGGCTGTCACCGAGGATCAAGTGTCGGCGGTCGTCGTCGGGGCAGGGATATGTCGGGGCAGGGATATGTCGACGGCCAGCATCGCCTGCGGTGGATCCGAGGTCTGACCGATGGAATCGAGGAAGTCGCCAACCACGGCCGCGTCCATGGAACCGAGGTCGTCACCAGCGGTGAAGACGGATCGGTAGACGTCGACCGAGTGCCCGAGGCCACCGAGCCCACCGTCGAACCGGACCACCGATGTGTTGGGTCCGACGACCGATCCCGCCGGCGGACAATCGAGAACACCGGTCTCGGTCGTTGGCATACCCGAGCTGAGGTGGACGACGATGTCATGCCGGTTCTGGACGACGAGGACCCTCGTCTCGACGGGGACCGACGGTAGCCGGGGCTGCGAGAAATGACCGGTGGCCACGACGTGGGTCACGGCGTAGCGGGTCGAGAAGCTCGGATCCGCAGCGAGGTCGAGCGCCGTGTCGGCCCCGAAGCTGTGACCGACGATGAGAAATTCGGCGCCGTCCGGAACGCCGACCTCGACCAGCGCGTCGGCGACGGTGGCGGCATACGTGTTGTCGGCGACACTGGCTGAACGCGACGATCGGAACGCCGCCATGTCGAGATCACGCGCCGACCGATGGACGGGATTCCAGCCCGGTTCTGGACGGCTCAGGTCGGTGACACCTGGCAGTACCACCGTGTAGCGGTCCCGTCCGTGGACGACGAGACCGAACTCGTCGTGGGCCAGCACGGTCTGATCGGCCGTTGCGTCGAGAGCGGCGGCGACGAGGCGGGCGGCGGGCGACAGCGGTGGGGTGTCGGCGTGATCGAGCGACGGCCCGGCCAACGGAACCCGACGGCTCGAGAAGCTGCCCCCGGGATCGCCCGAGACGTTACGGCCGCCTGCTGGGACGGCCTGCGCCGCCACTCGAACGGCCGCGGTGGCGAGAGCCGACAACCCGTCTCCGACCGCATCGGTGAGCCGGCGGTCGATGACCGATCGCAGGTCGTCTGGAAGCCGGCAGATCAGGGCTTGGTGGTCGCCTGCGCCGAGCGAAGTCCAGCCTCCGTCGACGCGATCGGCCGCCAGGGCGTCGGCGGCGGCGGACTCCACTTCCTCGGCCACCGCGGACAGTGCCCGGACCGAGCGACGGATACCGGCCAGGGCCCGAGCCTGACGGGCGGTCAGGTTGGCGTCGAGCTCCGGGTCGGCATTGTGCAGGGCAACGGCGTCGGCGGCGAGCCGCATTCGACGGAGGTGCTCCTGCAGACCGTTCGCATCGCGGGTGAGCACACGAGCCACGGCTCGGAGGTCGACCGGGCGTACCTCCACGATCCGCATCCTTTCTCGTCGGCGTTCGGGTCGCGGGGCGACGAGTCGTCGGAGGGACGAGGCGGGCTCTAGTATGCCTGAATGTCCCCACCGCACAACGCCGTCGTCATCGGAGCGGGCGTCATCGGGTGCTCCGTCGCCCTGGAGTTGGGCCGCCGCGGTCACGATGTGGTCGTCGTCGATGCGCTACCCGCCGCGGGTTACGGGTCCACGAGCAGCTCGAGCGGCATCATCCGGTTCCACTACTCGACCGAGGCCGGGGTTGCCATGGCATGGGAGGGCCGTCACTACTGGCAGGACTGGCCCGCCCACGTGCGAGCCGAGCCGGGGACCGACGGCTCGCCGGCCGTCGACCACGAGGCGGTGGCGTCCATGGTCGAGCTTCCGATGTACATGTTCCTCGCTCCCGACGCCGAGCGGCCGATCTTCCTCGACCATTTCGACAAGTTCGGCATCCCCTACGAGATCCAACCGCGCTCAGCGCTCGAGTCCGGCGCCGTCAACCTCGACTTTCGGATGTTCGGTCCGCCGGCCCGGCTGGAGGATGACGACAATCCGTTCTGGGGTGAACCGGTGGACCGGTTCGAGGATCTGCTGTGGATGGGAGGAGCGGGTTACGTGCCCGACCCGCAACTGGCGGCCCAGAACCTGTGCACCGCTGCGATGGCCGAAGGCGTCGAGTTCCTGTTCAACAGCAAGGTCGTCGACGTCGACCGCTCCGCCGATGGCGACCGGGTCGCCGGGGTGACCGTGGTCGGAGGTCCTGCGGACGGCCAGACCATTGCCGCCCCCATCGTCGTCAATGTGGCCGGCCCCCACTCGTCGAAGATCAACGAGCTGGCCGGTGTCACCGGCGACATGGCCCGCTCCGGTCGTGCGCTTCGGCGTGAGGTCTATCTCGCCCCGGCGCCCCGGGGTTTCGACGAGCAGTCCGGCTTCCAGGCCGCCGATCTCGATGTCGGCGTCTACTTCAGACCGGAGTCGGGCGGCAACATCATGGTCGGGAGCGTCGAACCGGAATGCGACGAACTCGAGTGGGTCGATCCCGACGACTTCGACGAGACGGTCACCGAGGACGAGTTCCAGCTGGCCATGATGCGGACCGCCCGGCGCATGCCGGACCTCGGCATCCCGCACTCCAAGCGTGGCCTCGTCGCCCTGTACGACGCAACCGAGGACTGGACCCCGATCTACGATCGCTCCAGCCTCGACGGCTTCTACCTGGCGTGCGGGTCGAGCGGCAACCAGTTCAAGAACGCCGGTGTCGCCGGGCACCTCATGGCCGAGCTGATCGAGGCCGTTGAGTCAGGGCACGACCACGACGCTGATCCGATCACGGTGATCGGGAAGTACACCGGCTTCGGGATCGACACGGCGACGTTCAGCCGGCGTCGCGAGGTCGACGCCAACGCCGCGAACACCGTGCTCGGCTGATCGCCCTGATCGGCGGGGCCGGCCCCCGGCCCCCTCCTTCTAGCGGCGGCGCCGGTAGGAGCGGTATCCGTAGATCTCGGGATCGGAACGAACCGGTCCCCGGTGTGCGGCGTCCTGGGCCGCCTCGAGATCCTCGAATGGCGGACTGGGTGGAAGGGCTCGCGTCCGCACCATTGGTGAGCCATCGCAGTGACGGACCCGAAGGCCGAGCGTGAACTGGTCGACGGTCAGCTCGCCAGGCCCGGCGCCGGTGTCCTCCACATCGAGGAGCATTGCTCCACGAAACGACACCACCTTCTCCCAGTAGCACCCGGACGGCACGGACCAGATGCCCTGAGCCAGATCTCCGATCCAGTAGTCGCCGGTGCCGGCTGTCGTCAGGGGCTCGACCAGAGGTGACCACGGTGACCACTCACCACACGACTTCGTGGCGACGAACATGTCGGGCTCCACCTCGTTGATCGACACCATCATCCGCCCGGTTTCGATCCGGTCGTGGCCGATGACGTGGTCGCGGTTGTCATCCATGATGCGCCGCAGCTCGTACTCGCAGTCCTCCACCCCGAATTCCGTCGCATACAGGCCCGGCATGATCGAGGGCAGCGAATCGCGCCGCTCGCCGTCATCCGAATCGCCGTCCCTGTCGACGTCGTCGTCCGACGACCCGCCGTCCGTTCCGGCTGGGCTGACGTAGTCGTTGTCGACCACGGTCAACAGCTCGGCCACCGGATTGTCCGGGCTGATGTGCGACTCCTCGGGTTCACGACCGCCACGTTCGCCGTAGTCCCAGTCACGACTGTCGGGCAAGTCGGCAACGCTGTATCGACCCGAGGGGATCGCGCCGATGAACGACAGGTACTCGGGAGCCGAGCCGTCCTCACTGGTGGCGGCGATCTCGTCGTCGGTGACCCGCTCGGCGTCGAGGGCGGACTCGGCCGGGCCGTCGATCGACGGCAACCGCTCGAACCGCTGCAGCGAGAAATGGACGGACCAGCCGAGCAGTCCGAGGATGATGCCGAGGCCGGCAAGGCGAGGGAGCCAGTGCATGGCAAACCTGTCGGCAGACCTCGGCCGGGTTCAAGCCTTCGTGTGGGCCCAACGACCCGGGCCCCACGGCCCAGCGTCGGCCGCCGGCCTGCGTGCCGCCCGCTATCGTCGAGTCGTGGACGAAGAAGGCCAGCGAGGACCCCGACCGGCGGTGGGTGTCGGCCCGCATCCGGAGCCGTGGCCGGAGGGTGAGCACTTCGATCGCGAGCTACTGGCCGAGGGTGACCGCCGCAACGTGATCGACCGATACCGCTACTGGACCGTCGAGGCGATCACGGCCGACCTCGATCCTCGTCGTCACCCGTTCCACGTGGCCATCGAGAACTGGCAGCACGATCTGAACATCGGCACCGTCGTTCGCACCGCCAACGCGTTTCTCGCCGCCGAGGTTCATATCGTCGGCCGGAAGCGATGGAACCGACGGGGCGCCATGGTCACCGACCGCTACCAGCATCTCCGCCATCATCCGACGGCCGGCGATCTGGCCGCCTGGGCCACCGACCACGAGGTGGCGTTGATCGGCATCGACAACCTGCCGGGCTCGATCGCGCTCGACGCCGAACCGCTTCCTGAACGCTGCATGCTCGTCTTCGGGCAGGAGGGGCCAGGCCTCTCCGACGCCATGCGTCCGCTGCTGAGCCAGTGCCGCTCGATCCCGCAGTTCGGCTCGACCCGCTCGATCAACGCCGGTGTTGCCGCCGGCATCGCCATGTACAGCTGGATACGGCAACACCACCGTGCCCCGAGCGCTGGCTAGAGCAGGCGGAACTCGATTCGGCGGTTCTCCTGTTGAGCCTCCGGCGTGTCGTCGGGATCGACACGGAGGCGGCGCTCACCGAACCCGACTGACCGAAGATCGTTGGTGACGCCACGCTCCTCCAATGCGGCTTTGACGGCATCGGCTCGAGCCTGGCTGAGCGCCTGATTCGATTCCACGCTGCCGCGGGAGTCGGTGTGGCCGCCGATCTCGACGGCCACGCCGGGGGTGTCGTTCAGGAAGGCGGCGGCCTCGTCGAGGATTTCCGCGGACTCGGGCTGGATGATGGCGCTGCCCGAGGCGAACTGGATAGGCTCCAGCGTGTTGAGCGAGCTCTCCAACTCACTCGGCTCTTCCAGAGCGATCGAGCGCGTCGCCACTTCCACACCATCGAGATCGTCGAAGGCGGTCGAGATCTGATCGAAGAGCACCGGATCGGTCATGGCACCGGCAACGGTGATCTGGGTGGGGACCGTGCGGGTGTCGTCGACCTCCAGCCGGTTGTCGACCTGCTCCTCCGAGTAGACCGCGACCACCCGCTCGACGATGGCGTCGACCGTGGCCTGGTCGGGGACCGTACCGGTCAGGATCACCGAAGCCTGTGCGGCTTCGACTGTGGCGTCGCCCTGCACCGTGTCGGCCTCCGCCGCCGCGATGGTGAGTTGGTCGGTCACGGACTCGACACCGGGCTGCCCGGCGATGAAGTCGAGCACCTGGCCGCGGGTCGCCTCGTCGGCGACCTCGCCGGTGGCGGTCACGACGGCGCCGTCGGCGCTCAGGCCGAGATCGACGAAACCCAAACCGGCCAGTCCGACCACGATGGCGGGGAGGTCGATGCCCGTCGATGCTTCCTCGGACTCCTCCGACGATGCTTCGGTGTCGCCCTCGCCGTCGGCCTCCTCCGTCACCTCGGTGGCTACGACGTCGGCCTGGTCGCCTTGATTCAGGGGATCGATCGTGGGCCACACGATGGCGATGGCGAGGACGGCGACACCGACGGCGATGGCCACCAAAGCGGGGAGTTCATCGGGTGACTCATCGGCCAGAGCAACCGCACCCTTGGGCCGTTCCGGTTCCCGTCTGCGCTCGTTGTCACGGGTGATCACGTCAGCCATGGCAGGAAGTCTGCCAGCAATCAGCGTTGAAACCTCGCTGTTCGAGCGGCGGTCCTACGACGTGATCCTCGACCTCGATCGTTCCTCGGCGCGCCTCCGACGGTTGGCCGAAACGGCCTGTTCGACGGCGACGATCAGCCCGATCGTCATACCGAACAGAACCAGCGCCATGATGAGCTGGCTGATCAACTCCGGCCGCCCCGTCGTCCGTTCCGAGGTCAATTCGTCGGCGAAGGCCAGCGTGGCCCGGGCCGGGTCGGCTATGGCCTCGGCCTTTTCGGTGGCACGGATGCGGGCCGGGTTCAGCTCGTCGATCACGTAGGTCTCGAGCGACCCGTCGGGCATGAAGATGAGGGCGGCGTCGGCTTCGACTGCTTCCTGAATGCGGCGGGCGAACGCCTCACCGTCGGGCTGGGGATCGATCGGGGCGACGGCCACCAACTGGAGACCATTGGACTGGACCTGTCTGACGGCGGCCTCGAGGGCCGCCTCGTCGATCTCCGTGCGGACCCGGGAAACGTAGACGCCGTCGTTCGTCAGCTCCTCGGTGAGCGCAACCGGCGACTCGGCCGCCGCCATACCGGCCGGGATGACCAGACTGAGCACGGTGAGGACGGCGAACACCGTAACCGCGGCAGCGCGCAACAGCCGACGGCGGCGACGCGGCGGGCGTGCGGAGAGACGGTCGTCAGGTCGGGGATCGCCCACGGACCCAAATGTACTGGCCCTCGGTGGCGATCCGGCGGCGGCCTCCGGCCGTGACACGCTAGCCGAGGAGGAAACGGCGGATCTTGTCGAGCTGAGGATCGGGTGCGTTGAAGAACTGGTCGAACGCAGTCGCCGATTCGTCGTCGGCGGCGAACTCGCAACTGGTCGTTGAGCCCGGCCGCGCCGGGTTCGACTCGGGAACGGTCGCGACCCGAGGGGCGCCGGGTTCGGGGGGTGCCGACCGGCCACCGTCGGCGATCGCCGGCGGGATGAAACGCCCGTCGGGTAGGAGTCGACCGCCCGGGTCGAGCGCCGGGGGTGGGCTGGTGAGTGACGACAGCACGGTTTCGACGTCGAGATCGACGAACCGGTTGTGCCGTTCGGCCCGGAGTTCGTTGTTCAGGCGCTCGACCTCGCGGCGCAACCGATCGATCTCGGCCAGGAGTTCCCGCTCGTCGGCGACCGGGGCGGTGTCCGACGCAAAGGGCGGTAGGACGGTCGCCACGGCGCCCGCTTCAGCTTGACGGGTATCCGGTTCCAGAGCCACATAGGTCTTTCGGAACCTTGCACCGGTCCTTGAGCCGGCTGCGGAAAAACCGATCTCCCCGGTCAGTCGTCCGGGTCGAGCACCGTGTGAAGGCCGACGGGAACCGGCTCGTCGAGCTGGCTGAAGTCGCACTCGGCCGGCGTCTTGTCCGGACGCCAGCGCAGCACCTTCGTGACCTCGCGGAACCGTCCGTTGAGCGTGCTCCCGTATTTGACCTCGACCACCTTCTCGATCCGCAACGGAACCCAGGAGTGATCCTTCTTGCCGCTCCACCGGTGCGGCGCCCCGGGCATCCGGGCCGGCTCGCCGGGCACGCCCTCCTCCGCGGTGTGGGCTTCGGCATCGGCCCAGGCCTTCCACGGATGGGTTTCCAGCGCACCCTCGGTGAGCGGTGCCAGCTCCTCCACGAGTTCGCCCCGCCGCTTGGCGGTGAACGAGGCGGCGACGCCGACATGGTGCAGGTCGCCGTTGTCGTTGTAGAGGCCGAGCAGCAGGGACCCGACGCCCTTGCCGTCCTTGTGCCAGCGGTATCCGGCGACGACGGCGTCGGCCGAGCGGATGTGTTTGATCTTGAGCTGGGTACGTTTGTTCTCGACGTAGGCGTCGTCGGCCGGCTTGGCGATCAGCCCGTCGAGCCCGGCACCCTCGAACACGGTGAACCAGCGGGCGGCTGTGGCGTGATCGGTTGTGATGGGGGTCAGGTGAATCGGAGGCTCCGTGTCGGCCAGGGCCTCCTCCAGACGGGCTCGACGAACCCGGAAGGGTTCGTTGCGCAGGTCGTCGTCGCCGATGGCCAACAGGTCGAACGCGATGAAGGCGGCCGGTGTCTTCTCGGCCAGCATGTTGACGCGGGATTCGGCCGGGTGGATGCGCTGCTGCAGGCCGTCGAAGTCGAGATGGTCGTCGGTGGCTACGATCAGCTCGCCGTCGACGACGCAGCGTTCGGGGAGATGACGGCGCACCGGCTCGAGCATTTCGGGAAAGTACCGGGTCAGCGGTCGCTCGTTGCGGGAGCCGAGGACGACCTCGTCGCCGTCGCGAAACACGATGCAGCGAAAGCCGTCCCATTTGGGTTCGAAGATCAGATCGGTGCGCTCGGGAATGCCCGCCACCGCCTTGGCCAGCATCGGTTTGACGGGAGGGTTCACCGGTAGATCCACGTGGTTCATCGTAATCGCCCGACCCGTGTTGGGCGGTCTACAGCGAGATGCTGTAGCGGACCTCGGCGATGGTGCGGTCCCCGAACTGATCCTCCTTGCGCACCGGATCCTCGGACCAACCCTCACGCTCGTAGAAGCGTCGGGCCCGGGGATTGTCGTCGACGACCCACAGTGCGGCTCGGTGATGGCCGTCGCTGCGGAGCTGATCGAGCGCACGTCGATGGAGGGCGGTCGCGATACCGGTGCTGACGGCGTCGGGGTGGACGTTGATCATCCACAGTTCTCCGGACGGGTCGTCGATCGACTTGTGATCCCGGAACGGACCGACGGTGGCGATGGCCTGTATCGTCCCATCGACCTCTGCGACGAGATTCGTCACACCGCTTGTGGGATTGGTGATGTTCCGAGCCCACCGCTCGGCTGATCGACGCTCGTCGAGGGCGGCCAGGTAGTCGGCGGGCATCACGCCGGTGTAGGCCATACGCCAGGCTGCGACGTGCACCTCGCCCATCCGCTCCGCATCCTCCGCATTCGGTGACCGTACGGTGACGCCCATATGCCAGTCTTTCATCGCGAGACGCCGCCGACAATCCTTTTCGTCCCAGCCCTTGACTTCAAGTAGACATCAACTTCTACGGTGGTGGGATGAGCAGTGGAATGAGCACTGGAGTGAGCAGTGCAATGAGCAGCGGAACCGACAGCACCGACACGATCAACGACACGGCGATCCGTTCGACGACCGAGACGGTGGCAACGCTCGACGACCTGAACGTCGGCGAGATGAAGATGGTCAAGGTCGGCGACACCGCTGTCGCCCTCATCCGTTCCGAGTCCGGCGTGCACGCCATCGACAACGCCTGTCCCCATCAGGGCTACGGCCTGGTGACCGGCGCGTTGGCCGACGGCGTCGTGACGTGTCAGTGGCACAACTGGAAGTTCGACGCGGCCACGGGCCGCTGCCTGATCGGTGAGGAGGACGTGCCCTGCCATCGGGTCGACATCACCGATGGTGAGGTGGCCGTCACCGTCGAGAAGCCATCAGCGGAACAGCAACGTGAGCGCCTCTGGCCCAGCCTGCGAAGGGGACTGGAAAACGACTACGTCGGTCAGATGGCCCGCGACGCCGCACGCCTGCTCGGGGCCGGAGCGACTCCGGTGCAGATCATGGCCGAGGCGCTGAAGGTGGCCGCACCGAAAGCCGACGAGGGCGTCGGCCACGAGATGGCGCTGGCGGCCGACGCGCTGGCCATCGCCGAGGTCCGCCGTGGTGACGACCCGGCCTCGCAGGACGCCGCACTGCTGGCACTCGTGCAGGGTCTGTCGGGGCTGTCGGAGACGACCCGGGGCTATCCGGTCAACCCGGTTCCGGCGGCCGACCCGTCGATCGATGTGGTGGCCGCGGTCGAGGCCGAGGATCTCGACGCTGCCAGGGCCGGAATCCTGGGCCGCATCGATCGAGGTGATGACCCGACCGCCATCCGGTCGACGGTGATCGACGCCGTTTCCCCTCACCATCTTGGCTACGGCCACGGGATCATCTACACCCAGAAGTCGTTCGAGCTGCTCGACCGGGCCGGATGGGAGCTTGCGCCAGACCTTCTGCCCCACCTGATCACCAGGATCGTGTACTCGACCCGGGAGGACACCCTCCCGTACATGCGAAAGGCCATGCGTGAGCTGACGGCGGTCGATCTGGGTCCGCTGGCGGAGACCGTTGCGGACGGCACCGCGGTCGACGACACCTGGGATCCCTCGGCCTTCGCCGATGCCCTGCTCCAGGCGGCCGACGCTACCATTGCCGCCGCGGCGGAGGCGGTTCGGTCGGGCGCCGGTGTCGACGGGCTGCTCGACGCCGTCGTCATGGCGGTGTCGGAACGACTCCTCCGCCATGACCTCGACGTCGAGTTCGACAACGCCGAGCCCTTCGGTTGGCTGGACATCACCCACGGACTCACCACCGCCCGGGCCGCCCGCTGGGCCTGGCACCATCACCCCGGCCCGTCCGCCCTCCGTCTGGCCCTGTACGCCGTGTGGCTGGCGTTCGACACCGGCCGCAGCGAGCGTCGCCACGGACGGGCCGGGGCCCGCCGCCCCCTCGATGACCGGGTCGGGGATTCGCCGGCCGTCGACTCCATCGGCGATGCGGTCTTGTGGCGTCGCCCGGACGATGCCGTGACGCTCGCCCTGAGCGGCGACGCCGGTGTGGTGGCCGACCAACTGCTCGACGCTTCGCTCGCCGATCGGGCCGGATCGTTCATCGTGGTGGCCCACCTCGTCAAGACGGCGCAGGCCGCGGCCGAGGAGTCGGCCCGCTCGGGGTCGCCGCTGCCGATGGCGGCCGCCGCCAGGTTCCTGGCCGCACCACGACTGGAACGGTTCGTGGCCCGCTCCGTTGCCGAGTCCGCCGACTTCGTGCGCACCGGTCGTCCACCGAAACGCTAGGAACGGTTGGTCACGGCCGAGGCCCCTTCATTCTGTGCGCCCAGCGCCCGGCTTTCCGGGCTTGGGGCGCACGGTTGGTTCGGGGGCGACGGCCTCGGGGGCGACCGATCGATCATGCGACCGATCGATCATGCGACCGGACTTTCGTCACCGAAGGCCGAGTCCACGGCCTGGAGGATACGTTCGAGATAGCCCGCGGCCGAGTGATGCGAACGCACCCATTGGTGCGCTTTGTCGGCTCGTTCCTCGGCGGCCGTCGGGTCGGAAAGCACCCGCTCGATCGCGGCTCGCAGGCCCTCGCCGTCGCCCACCTCGTACCACTCGACCAGTTCGCGGCCGATCAGCTCCTCGACCACACCGGGGGACCGGGCGACGACGACCGCGCGCCGGCAGGCGACGGCTTCGAACACCGTCGTCAAGCCGGCGGCGTAGCGGTTCGGTAGCAACGGGACGACCACGACGTCGGCGGTCTGGTACAGGGTTCGGAGCTCCTCAAAACTGAAATAGCGGATCTCCATGTGTTCGGGCACGGGATCGGGCACGGTGAATCGGGTTTTCCTGGTGAGGTTCGGGGACGCGAAGCAGACCTTGACGTCGACCTGGTCGTCGAGTGCTGCGGTGGCCCGGGCCAGCAGCTCGTAGTCGCGGGCCTCGGTGCCGCAGCTGGCGATCAGGGGCCGGGTCCTCGCCCGGTGCCGGTCGCTGCCGGCATCTTGACCGTCAGCGGGCAGCGGTCGAAAGAACTCGAAGTCGGTGAGTCCGTTGATCGCCATGACCCCGTCGAGGAATCGCCCGAACCCCCTCGAGGCCTGCTCGGCCATCGCCGTGTGGGGAACGATCGCCAGCCATCGGGTTCGCAGCAGAACCAACATCCAACCCAACAGTCGAATCCTCGGTCGTTGCACGTCGGTGACGGTGATCGCGTACTTGATCCGGCGGGGTCCGAAGATGGAGCAGAGCAGCGCCAGTGGAAGCCCGACCGTCGAGCCTGCCGCGTACACCCCATCGCCCGGTGCCAGTTGTCTCCGGACCCGGCGGGCCATCGCCCAGTGGGAGGGGTCGGCGAAGAAGACCGCGGCGACGCGGTCGACGAGCGACGCCGGCGACGCGTCGGTGGGTGCCGCGGGCTGGTGGATCGGTGCGTTCAGCTCCTGCGACAGGTAGCGGAGGAAATGTCGGGGGGCGCGGTCGGCTTCGGCGTCACGTTCGATCGCGTCAAAGTCGAAATAACTGCTGGCCAGAATGTGCCAAGCCACGGCTGAATCCCTCCACGCCGGTCGGCGCGCCCTCTCAGTTCCCGATAACTCAACCTACCGTTCGGGCGGGCTCGAGTCCACGCACATCGGTGGATCCGCCTAGCGTCGAACCGGGGGTTACGCTGGTCACCATGAACGTGGGGGACTCGAGCGAACGGAACCACGAGGTACTCGACGGCTTCGAACGGTTCAGTCAGGTCGACGACGTCTTCTCCCGATCGTTCTGGGACGACACCATCCGCAACGAGAAATCCGATCGGTTCTACGCCACCTACCGCAGACCGCTCGATCGGTGGCGGAAGGCCAACGGGTTCACCCAGCGCGACTACGCCCTCCGCAACGCGTCGTGGCACGTCAGCGATGTGTTCACCGAGATGTACGAGGAGAGCGACGGGCGCCGCGACGGGTTCATCGATCCGCTGTCGATGCTGCGCGACGGGGCAGACGAGCGCCTGCCCCCCGAATCGCCGGAGGCCGGCGCAGCTGACGTGAAGATGGTGGCCAGGACCTTCGGGGCCGATCTCGTCGGCATCTGCGCCCACGACGAACGCTGGGTCTACACCGAACGCTTCGACCACCGGACCGGCGATTCCAAACCCAACGACCTGGGCGACGGGTTGACGTCGGTCATCGTGATCGGCCAGTCGATGGACCACGATCTGATCCGAACCGCTCCCTCCGCGCTGGCCGGGACCGCGACCGGCCTCGGCTACTCCCAGGACGCCGCGGTCCTCCTCGCCATCGCCCAGTACATCCGCAACCTCGGCTATCAGGCCGTACCGTCGATGAACGACTCGGCGCTCGCCATTCCCCTCGCTTTGGCGGCCGGCCTCGGCGAATACGGACGCCACGGCATGGTCATCACCCCCGAGTTCGGGCCTCGCCTGCGGTTCGGCAAGATCTTCACCGACATGCCGCTGGCCCACGACCGGCCGATCCGCTTCGGGGTCAACGAGTTCTGCGAACAGTGCGACCGGTGCGCCCAGGCGTGCCCGGCCCGGGCCATCCCCCACGGTGAGCCGGTTGCGGTGGCGCTCAACCGGTCGGGGCTCAAGGGGGTGCGGAAGTGGTCGGTCGACGGTGAGGCGTGCTTCGGCTACTGGTCGAAGATCAACACCGACTGCGCCATCTGCGTGCGGGTCTGCCCCTACAACCGCGACTATTCGAAACCGTGGAACCGCTGGTGGCGCCGTCTGGCCGGCACGGGATTGCGGGGCCTCATGCTCCGCCTCGACGATCGGCTCGGTGGTGGGCGCCGGTTGAAACCCAACGATTGGTGGTCGGGGGTGACGCTGGGCGGAAAAGGAAACCGGCCGGCTCCCCGCGCAGTTAGGCTTCAACGGTGGCGATGATCGAAGCCGAAGGACTGGAAAAGCGGTTCGGCGAGACCGAAGCCCTGGCGGGTTTGGGTTTGTCGGTGCCCGAGGGGCAGGTGCTCGGTTTGCTCGGACCCAACGGAGCCGGGAAGACCACCGCCGTCCGCATTCTCACCACGCTGCTGAAGCCTGACGCCGGACGGGCGTTCATCGACGGGGTCGACGTCCTGGCCGAGCCGGCCCGGGTCCGGGCCCGCATCGGTGTCACCGGCCAGTACGCCGCGGTCGACGAGGGCCTCACCGGACGGGAGAACCTCGAGATCGTCGGCCGGTTCAACCATCTGGGTCGAGCCGCCTCCGCCCGGCGGGCCGACGAACTCCTCGAACGGTTCGCGCTCACCGACGCCGCCGACCGGGTGGTCAAGGGCTTCTCGGGTGGCATGCGTCGTCGCATCGACATCGCCATGAGTCTGGTCGCCCGCCCCCGGATCCTGTTCCTCGACGAACCGACCACCGGCCTCGATCCCCGGAGCCGGATCGCCATGTGGGACCTGATCGGCGAACTGAAAGGTAAGGGCATGACCACCCTGCTCACCACCCAGTACCTCGACGAAGCCGACCACCTGTCGGACGACATCATGGTGATCGACCACGGTCGCTCCATCGCCCAGGGCACCGCAACCGAGCTGAAGGAGCAGATCGGTGGTGCCCGAGCCGTCGTCACCCTGCCGGATGTCACCACCAACGGTGCCGCCGACGAGCACGACGAACGCTCGGTCGTGGCGGCCATCGGCGACCTGGCCAAAGCGTCGGCCCTGCCGTATCGCGACGGGTCGACGGTGTCGATCGCCGTGCACGCCACCGTGACCACACCGGATGTCGTGCGGCGGTTGGATGCGGCCGGCGTCGAGGTGGCCGATGTCGCCGTCAGCCGTCCAACACTCGACGACGTGTTCCTCACCCTCACCGGACGATCGGCGGACGCGGACGCCGCTGATGGCGGTGCCGTCAATCAGCTCGAAGGAGTCAACTAGATGGTCACCGACGCCACGGTCGGCACCACCGATGGGGCTTCCGGATCGGTGACGGCCCGCTCGGTCGAACCGGCCGACCACGAACCGAAGACCGGCCTCGTCTGGGCGCTGCGCGATTCGTGGACCGAGGCCGTCCGTCACCTCAGGATCATTCCCCGCAACACCGAGTTGCTGATGTTCGCCACCCTGCAGCCGATCATGTTCGTTCTGCTGTTCAACTACGTGTTCGGCGGTGCCATCGCCGCCCCCGGATTCGAGGGCGACTACACCCAGTTCCTCCTACCCGGCGTGTTCGCCCAGACCGTGGTGTTCGGCTCGGCCTTCACCGGTATCGGTTTGGCCACCGACCTGGAGAAGGGCTACGTCGACCGCCTGCGCACGCTCCCGATCTCCCAATCGGCGGTCCTGGCCGGCCGGACCATCTCCGACTTCGTCCGCAACACGATCACCTTCACCGTGATGCTGATCGTGGGCTTTCTGATCGGCTTCCGGTTCGAGGGCGGATGGGTTCGAGGCCTGCTGGCCTGCGGTCTGCTGCTCCTGTTCAGCTACGCCTTCAGCTGGATTCAGGCCCTCATCGGGTTGTCGGTGAAGTCGGTGGAGGCGGCCAACTCGGCCGGGTTCATCTGGATGTTCCCGATGACGTTCATCTCGTCTGCGTTCGTGCCCACCGAGTCGATGCCCGGATGGCTCCAGACCGTGGCCGATGTCAATCCGTTCACGATCGTCACCAACGCCTCCCGAGCGCTCTTCAACGGGCTGCCCGTCGAAGACAACGCCTGGATCTCCCTCGTCTGGGCGTTGGCGTTGACGGTGGTGTTCGCCACGCTGGCCATCCGCAAGTTCACCCGCACGCTCGGCTAGCCGGGGTCGGCGGCGCACATGACCGAAGTCGTGATCGTTGGTGCCGGGTTCGGTGGGCTCGAGGCGGCCAAGGCGCTGGCCGACGCGCCCGCTTCGGTGAACGTCACCGTCATCGACAAGCGCAACCACCACACCTTTCAGCCGCTGCTCTACCAGGTGGCCACGGCGGGTCTCAACCCGTCCGACATCGCTCAGCCGATCCGGCAGATCATCGGCCGGCAGCCCAATTGCCGGGTGCTGATGGCCGAGGTCACCGACGTCGACCCGGCGAACCGGACCCTGGCCACCACCCTCGGTCCGATCGACTTTGACTACCTGATCGTGGCCACCGGGGCCACCCACGCCTACTTCGGCAACGACGACTGGGAGCGGCTCGCCCCCGGCCTGAAGACGGTGGAGGACGCGCTCGACATTCGCCATCGGATCCTGCTGGCCTTCGAACGGGCCGAAGCCTCGACGGATCCGTCGGAGCAGAAGCGGCACATGACGTTCGTCGTGGTCGGCGGCGGACCGACCGGTGTCGAGCTGGCCGGAGCGATCCGGGAGATCGCCACCCACACCCTGCGGGGCCAGTACCGCTCGATCGACACCACCGAAAGCCGGGTCGTGCTGCTCGAGGCGGGTCCCCGGGTACTACCGACGTTTGCCGAGAAGCTGTCGACGGCGGCCGCCGATCAGCTACGGAGCCTCGGGGTCGACGTGTTCACGTCGCGAGCGGTGACCGGTATCGACGACAGGGGTGTCGACACCGGGGAGGGCCGCATCGAGGCCTCGACCGTCCTGTGGGCGGCCGGGGTTGCGGCATCGCCCCTGGGGCGGGCGTTGAGTCAGGCGTCGGGGGTCGAGCTGGACCGGTCGGGGCGCGTGAAGGTCGGTCCCTCGCTGACCGTACCGGGCTTCGACAACGTGTTCGTGATCGGCGATCTCGCCGCCGCCACCGACGCCGCCGGGGTCACGGTGCCCGGTGTAGCCCCTGGGGCCCAACAGGGCGGGAAACATGCGGTTGCCTGCATCGAAGCGGACCTCGACAATCGACCCCGGCCCGAGTTCGTGTACTTCGACAAGGGCTCCATGGCCACCGTCGGCCGGTCCCGGGCGGTGGTCGAGATCCGACGGCTTCGCTTCTCCGGGTTCCCGGCCTGGGTGACCTGGTGGCTCGTCCACATCTGGTCGCTCGTCGGGTTCCGCTCCCGGGCCACCGTGATGGCGGGGTGGGCCTGGCAGTACCTGACCCGGCGGCGCGATGCCCGCCTCATCACCAACACCCCGCCTCTCGACCCGTAGCTCAAGCCCTCAGCGACCCGACCCCTCCGGAACTGGCAGATTCAGCGCGCGCCGGGCGCGCGCGATTCCAACCAGATCGGCGAGAAGTGGATGACGGACCGTGCGTTCAGGTTTCGTCGAGCACGGTGAAGGTCAAACCGGCGTGGGCGACCAGGCGCTCGATCAAAGCATCGCCGAAGGCGATGGCCGGCGTCAGGAAACCGGCGGAGGGCAGGTTGTGCGAGTCGTTCGCAGCCTCCGGGTCCAGAAAGGCCAGCGCGGTCTCCCCGAGCATCTTTGCGGTCGACCCGTAGCCCGGATCACGATCGCCGGTGACTTTGGTGGTGATGGTCCGCCCGTCCTCGGTTCGACCGTAGAACCGGATGTTGAAGAATCCCGCCTCCCGGGTCGCCTCGTCGGGCCCGGTGCCCGGCTTGGGGAGCACCCGTTCCTGGAGCTGTCGGCGTATCGGACCGATGGCGCTGGCGCCGGCCATCCCCGCCATTCCCGCGGCGACGGTCGCCGCCTTGACCAGACCCAACGGGCCGGAGCCGGTCATCATGGCCTCGTCGTAGCGGAACTCGTCACCCCACGGCCGACCCAACAGCGCGTGGGTGCGGTGGACGACCTTCGAGTTGACCGGTCCCATGATGAACGGCGCCACCCACGAGCCGGACAGCTCGTCGACCGTCGGGGCCAGCACATTCGGCTGGCGAACGCCTCGCCGCTGTCCCTCGGGAGCAAGCGCATAGGGGTTGCCGAGCACCTTGCGCAGCGAGGGGTCGTTGGCCAGCTCCTCCATGACGTTCATGCCGCTGGCCACCGTGCCTCCGCTGACACCACCGCTGGACCCCTTGACCCGCATCCCGATGCGGTCGCAGTAACGGCCGAGACGACGATGCGCCTCCTGCTGGGTGAACCACACGCCCAGATCCGACGGGATCGAGTCGAAGCCGCAGCTCGGCACGATCCGGGCGCCGGTTTCCAGCGCCTGCTCCTGGTGGGCATCCATCATGGCCTGAACCCAGTGCGGTTCGCCGGTGAGATCGCAATAATCGGTTCCCGCCGCGGCGACCGCGGCCACCAGCTTCGAACCGTAGAGGGCATAGGGTCCGACGGTGGAGATCACCACGCTGGTGTCGGCGACCATGGTGTCGAGCGCGTCCCGGTCATCGGCGTTGGCCACGATCGTCGGCAGCTCGACACCCCGCTCGGTCAGGAGGGCATCCAGTTTCTGCGGGTTCCGGGCCGCCACCGCCCACCGGAGGCCGCCACCTTCGGCGTCGTTGCCGCCGGTGCCGTGGCGGTCGAGCAGATGATCGACGACGAGTTGACCGACGAAGCTGGTCGCACCGTAGACGACCACATCGAACCGTCGGTCGACACCCCCTCGTCCGTTGGTTCGATCGTGGTTGTCGTCGCTCCGCTCATGCATCACGTGAGCCTACTCCGGCTGTATCGGGAGCCTCACACCGATCGGGACCGAAGCCCCTGTTCGAGGATCGACATCCATCGTAGATTGAGAGCCGGAGCGGCAAGTTAACCGACGCTGAGGGGGCATCATGGCTACCGCACAACAGGTCGACTATCCGGCCCGGCTGGACATCGACTATCCGGAGGAGTTGGATCGCGTATCCACGCTCCTGCGAATCTTCTACATCATCCCGATCGCCATCGTCCTGGCGGTGCTCTCATCGGAAACCACGGTCACCTATGTCACCGAGACGGGCGAGAACGTGGGCAGAACGTCGGGTGGGATCGCCGCCGGACTGGCCCTCGCCACGGCGCTCATGATCGTCGTCCGGCAACGTTATCCCCGCTGGTGGTTCGATTTCGCGCTCGAATTCAACCGGTTCGCCAGCCGGGTCGGTGCCTATGCCGCACTGCTCACCGACAAGTACCCGTCGACGGTGGAGGAGCAGAGCGTGCACCTCGACCTCGACTACCCCGATGTCGAACGCGATCTCAACCGGTGGCTACCGTTGGTGAAATGGCTCCTGGCCATCCCGCACTACATCGTGCTCATCGTGCTGTTCATCGGAGCGTTCCTGGCCGTCATCGTCGCCTGGTTCGCCATCCTGTTCACCGGCCGTTACCCCAAAGCGCTCTTCGACTACGTCGTGGGCGTCGGACGGTGGGCGCTTCGGGTTCAGGCCTACGTGAGCCTCTTGATCACCGATCGCTACCCGCCGTTCTCGCTCGACTGATCGTCACACTCGGGAGCCATCGGTGATCCTGCGGGTCGGGGCGCCGATGTGGTCGTTGCCTGATTGGGCCGGTCGTTTCCTGCCGGCCGACGGCAGGGATGCCCTGGCCGCCTATGCGACCTGGTGCAACGCCGTCGAGGGGAACACCACGTTCTACGCTGTTCCGGCCGCAACGACGGTGGCGGCGTGGTCGGAGCAGGCACCGCCGGCGTTCCGTTTCTGTTTCAAGTTGCCCCGGTCGATCACCCACGATCGCCGTCTGCGGGGGGTCGACGACGAACTGAACGACTTTCTCACGGCACTGGAACCCCTGGCCGATCGCTGCGGACCGATGATGATCCAGCTGCCACCGACCTTCGGTCCCGACGACCTCCCGGCATTGACCGCGTTCATCGGATCCGTGCCTCGACTCGACTGGACGTGGGCGGTCGAGGTCCGGCACCACGCCTTCTTTCCCGGCGGCCGATTCGAGCGGGACCTCAACGATGCACTCGCCGAGCACCGGGTCAATCGGGTGCTGCTCGACAGCCGCCCGCTGTTCGCCGGCCCGTGCCGTACCCCGGCCGAGGTCGACGCCTTCGCCCGCAAGCCGAGGGTGCCGGTCCGCCCGGTGGCGACGGCATCGTCGCCGGTGGTTCGCCTGATCGGCCGGACGGACCCCGAAGCCACCAGGGCCGGCTGGCAGCAGTGGGTGCCGAAGTTGGCGGACTGGCTCACGGCCGGGCTGCAGCCGTACCTGTTCGTGCACACCCCCGACAACATCGACTCGTTGTGGCTGAACCGCGAGTTCCACGCCGAGGTTGCGTCGTATCTCGACGGAGCCGCCGACCGGCACACGGTCGACCCGCTGCCCGACCCCGTTCATCCTGATCGACAACTGGACCTGTTCCAGTGAAGGTGGCCGGCCTTCGACGGCTGACTCCCGACAACGACGTCACGACCGCTACGCTCGATCGACCGACCCCAGGTGTCGCTCATCGGTCTCCCGAACCCCATTCCTCCGGACGAACGTGGCATGCAATCCACCGACGAAAACCCCTCGAAGCAAGGGTCTGGTCGAGGTGCTCCCGGTGATGGTGACACCCAAGTGGGTCACGAAGACCCGATGTCAGCCGATCGCCATCAGCGACGTGATCGAACGGCTGCTGGCGGTGTGCGGCCGTCCGGATCTGCACGGTGTGTGGGAGGTCGGGGGCAGCGATGTGGTCACCTACCTCGAGATGATGCAGGCTTACGCCGCGGCGGCCGGGCTACGACCGAGGTTGGTGATCCCCCTGCCGCTTCTGACGCCCCGGCTGTCGGCACGATGGGTCCACTTCGTCACCGCTCTGCCGAAATCGATCGCCGGTGAACTCGTGGAGAGCCTGCAGAACGACGTGATCGTCGGCGACCGCGACCTCCACGATGTGATGCCGCTTCCCCGGACATCGTTGGACGACGCGCTGTCGGCGGCCCTGGCCGCGGTCAAGGATCTCGACATCCCGACCCGCTGGACGCCGCGGGTTGACGCACGGATGGCGCGGCCCCAGGCCTGGGACCCGGAGTGGGCCGGCGGAACCGTCTTCACCGACGAGCGTTCGATCGAGGTCCGAGTCGATCCGGACGTCGTCATCGAGCACGTTCGCAGGGTCGGCGGGGAGGACAGATGGTTCGGCTTCGCGCCGCTCAGGTCACTTCGTGCCCTCATCGACGAACTCATCGGCGGGCCGGGTTGGCGGCGAGGTCGCCGTCACCGGACGGAGCTGTCGGTGGGCGATGTCGTCGACGTCTTCAGCGTCGAGGTCAGCACCGACGACCACCTTCGCCTGCGAGCCGACATGCTCATGCCCGGGTGGGGGTGGCTCGAGTGGACCGTGCAACCAACCGCCACCGGCACCCGCCTCAATCAATGTGCCCGCTTCGTCCCCCGCGGCCTTTTGGGGTCGCGCCTATTGGGCGTTCCTCGTCCCGTTCCACGCCGTGATCTTCGAGCGCATGGTGAGGCGAATCGCCGGTCGAGCCGAGGCCTCCGCCACGTGATCCGCCGCTCTGACCGCGCCGACGAGCGGCCCATCCTGGTGACCGGGGCCACCGGCTTCATCGGACTGGAGGTCGTGCGCCGGTTGGCGGAACTGGGCCGTCCGGTTCGGGCCGTGTTCCGGCGGCATCACCGGGCCGCCCTGCTGGCCCGCATCGAGGCCGATCTGGTGATGGCCGATCTCGCCAGCGCGGACTCACTCCGGCGGGCGGTCGATGGCTGCGGCGCCGTGATCCATTGCGCCGGACGTGCCACGTTCGAATCCTACGACCGGCTTCGACCGACCCTGGTCGACGGCACGAAGTCGTTGGCCGACGAGGCCGTTCGGGCCGGTGTCGAACGGTTCGTCTTCGCCAGCTCCCTGAGCGAGGAGCGCTGTCGCTCCGGTTGCCCCACGTGTACGGGGGCCCTGGCGGTGGGCGACGATCTGACGGTCGACTGGCGAACCTTCCTGTCCGTTCTCAAGACGTATGCACCGACCACGAGAATCATCGAGATACCCCACCGGATCTCGCTACCGGCGGCAGGGATCGCCGGCCGGCTCCTCGGCCGCGGCCGCCACGCCAACATGTTGACGGGCGACACGATTCGGGGCTGGAATCTTGATCTCGCGGTTGAACCGGGATCGCTCGGCGCCCTCGGGCTCCACTGCCGCTACCCGTCGGTCTATGAGGGTTTTCCGGCCGTCCTGGACTCGGCATTTCCGTACCGCTGGCATCACCCGGTGGCCGATCGTCGAGGCTTGTGATCGGCGTGGGCTTGCGGCCACGAATGCTCAGGGTCGGCGACGACGGCGGGGATTGTGATGCCACCACCGACCGCTGAACCGCCACCGGGTCGACGTCGACGGCGGCTCAGGCGACGCGACCGGCTGGGGCCACGCCACCAGCACCGCTGCGGCGATCGCTGCGGCTTCCTCGTCGGTGGGAGTCGGTCGAATGTCCATGGGATGCAGAGCAAAACTATACGGTCGCAGCCTCGCCTCAAGCCACTCCAGGCGTGACGTTGCGGTCGGTGACCGTGCCGTCGGCAACCGTGCCGTCGATGACCGTGCCGTCGATGATGGTGCCGTCTGTGGCCGTTCCCTCGGTGACCGTGCCATCGGCCACCGAGATGACCCGATCGATGCGCAGCGCCTCCCGAAACCGTTGATCATGGGTGACAACGAGCAGGGTGCCGTTGAAGTCGGCCAGCGCCTGCTCGAGCTGTTCGATGGCTTCAATGTCGAGGTGGTTGGTCGGCTCGTCGAGCACGATCAAGTTCACCCCTCGAGCCTGGAACACCGCCAGCTCGGCCCGGGTCTGCTGGCCGGGGGAGAGGGTGTCGGCCGACCGTGCGACGGCGTCGGCGTCCAGGCCGAACTTGGCCAGCAGGGAGCGGGATTCGGTCGGGTCGAGTTCGGCGTGGCGGCCGAACACGGTCAGCAGCGAAGCGTCGGTCATGAAGGCCTGACGGAGCTGACCGACCGTCCCGGTGATGACCGACCGGCCGAGCGCAGCGGAGCCGTCGACCGCCTCGAGCCGCCCGAGCAGTCCATCGACGAGCGTGGTCTTGCCCGACCCGTTCGGGCCGTCGATCAGCACCCGCTCACCAAAGTTGATCGTCAAGGTGACGGGGCCGAGCCGGAACGCTCCCCGCTCGATCACCAGATCACGGGTCACGATCACATCGGATGATCCGCGGTCGGCCTCGGCGATCGTGAACCGAAGCTGCCACGGTTGCCACGGTTTGTCGACGACCTCGAGCCTCTCCAGCCGCTTCGACACCGCCTTGGCCGCACCGATCTGGCGTTCCGCCGAGTCCAACTCCGCCATTCGCCGGTTGCGGTCGTTGTCGGCCGGCCGCTTCTTCACCCGGCTGGTACCCCGATCGGCCCACTCCCGCTTCTGCTGAGCCAGCGACTTCAGCCGGTCCCGCTCGGTGGTGTAGCGCTCGAACCGTTCCTCGGCCTGGCGACGAGCGAGGGCGATCTGCTCCTCGTAGTCGCGCCAGCCGCCGGTGAACACCTCGACGTTGCCTCTCGCCGGATCGAAGCCGTTGGCCTCGATGCGGGCGACCGAGGTGATCGTGTGCTCCAGGAACGTGCGGTCATGCGACACCATCAGGATCGCCCCGTCGTGGCGGTTCACCCACCGTTCGAGCACGGCCAGCCCATGCCGGTCGAGGTTGTTGGTCGGCTCGTCGAGCAGGGTGATGTCGAACCGGCTGATCATGATCGACGCCAGACCGAGTTTCGCCAGCTGGCCACCGGAGAGGGTGGCCGTCGGTCGATCGAGGTGATGGTGTTCGAGCCCGAGTTCGAGGCACGCCGCCTCCAGGCGGTGGTCGAAATCGAATCCGCCGACAGACTCCCAGGCCGTGAGCGCGGCGTCGTAGCGATCGGCGATGCCGTCGGACACCCCGCCGGCGCCGTCGGCCGGTTCGGCCAGCGCTCGAGTGGCCGCCTCGAACTCCAATCGGGCGTCGGCCACCCCGATTCTCGCCGCCACCAGGGCCCGGCCTGTCGCCACCTCTGAGCGCTCCAGCACCTGATCGAGCAGGCCGATGCGACCCGACGGCGGGTGGCAGGTCACCGTGCCCGATCGGATCGGAATCCGACCGGCCAGCGCCAGCAACAGCGTCGACTTGCCGACACCGTTGGGGCCGACGACGGCCATTCGGTCGCCGGGCGTGATCGTGATGGTGGCGTTGTGAAGAACGTCGTGTCCGCCGCGATCGACCGACAATCCTCGGGCCACCAGGGTGACGGGTAGGTGCTGAGCCATGACGTGCCTTCCAGGAGCGGGTTCCGGCCGACGGGACCCGAAACGAACCGTGGACGCATGACTACTTCACGAGTTCAGGCTAGCAGGTCCAGCCTGAGCACCAGCTCGCCCTCCTCGCTGCGTTCGGTACCGGCGAAACCGGCGTCGACGTAGAGGCGGTGGGCCGCATCATTGCCGTCCAAGACGTGGAGCATGACCGTGCGATAACTGTTGTCCCGGGCCCAGTCGAGAGCGGCGGCGAGAAGCCGTTGAGCCACACCACGGCGGCGATGGGCCGGATCTACCCACATCCCCCAGATGATCGTCTCGTAGGGTTGCTCCCACTGGCCGACGCCGACGATGCCGGCGACCCGACCGTCGTCGACATCGTCGACCATCACCACGCCCGGCCGGCCGGCAAAGCCCCGCAACCGGGACCGCCATGTCTCGTCGTCGAACGCCGACTCGCGGACGTGGTTCGAACCGAAGGCTTCGGGGTTGGTCGCCAACGCTCGCAGGCGAACCGACTTGTACAGTTCGATCTCGTCTTCGCCGAGCGTTCGGACGGCCATGGCAGGACACTACCTCGCGGGGCCGAGATCTGCGGCCGAAATTCGGGTTGTGGCGCAAGCCGCATTGCGACGCCTCAACGGGACGACCGGTGGGCCGATGGGACCAGGTGCTGAGAGATCACCTTCGAAAACGAGCCGCCATGCTGGGAGTTGGGGCCGCTGCGTTGCTCGCGACGCTGACCGCTGCGCCCACGCCGGTCGCCGCCCACAGTGCCGCAGCTGCCGTGACCGCCGACCCGGTCGCGGACTTCTCGATGGTCGCCGAGCTCGACGAGCTGACCGGGGACCACGCCACCCTGTTCCGCCTGTACTGGGCCTTCTTCCTGCGCGACCCGGACGGCGCCGGCGCCCTCTACTGGATCGAACGCCAGGAACGATGCCAGCCGCTGGCCTCCATCGTCGAGGAGTTCGTCGAGGGGGAGGAGTTCGCGAACCGCTACGGTCCGGTGTCCGACGAGGCGTTCGTCGAACGGATCTACCGCAACGTGCTCGGTCGAAGCGGCGATCAAAGCGGACTCCGCTACTGGACCGACCTCGTCGTCGACGGTCAGCTGAGCCGGGGCGAGATGGTGCTGTACGTGTCGATGTCGGACGAGTTCCGGATCAAGCACCCTTATCCGTCCGACGGAGTACCGGGACGGGGCTGTCGCCTGCCCACCGGGGCGGCGCCGACCGCTCGGGGTATCACCTCGATCGACGTGGCCGAGGCGCGGCCGCTGGCCGAGCTCAGCGGGGTTTCGGGATTCGGGCCCTACGATTTCGCGGTGGCCGCCCCGGCGCCTGTCATCGAGCTGGCCGGCTTCCACCAGTCGACCCACCCGGGCGCGCAGCCGCTGAGGTCACCGGCCGCCCCGACGTTCACCATGCCGAGCCGCAATCGGGGAACCGATCGGCGGGGGGCCATCGACCTCGCCGTCCACCCGCTGGTCCCGATCTCCGCCCCGGTCGAGGGGCGGGTGGCCCGGGCCGGGAACTACGTGCTCTACTGCCGCTACCGCGACGGCTACGTCGTCATCAACCCGGTCGGACGGCCGGAGTTGGAGGTCAAGATCCTCCACATCACCGATGTGTCGGTTTCGGCCGGCGATTACGTGCGGGTCGGCGACAACATCGCGGCCCGGGCCACGCCGTTCCCGTTCCGCTCCCAGCTCGACGGGTGGACGTCCGAACCGTCGTGGCCTCACGTGCACATCGAGACGGTCGACCCGTCGATTCCCCGCAAGCCGTCCTCGGGCGGTGGCTGCTGATCCCACCCACACGTCTTCCTGATCGAGACGCGCACCATGCGCGCATTTTTCAGGAAGAGTTGGGGGAGGTGGGTCAGAGGGGGACGTTGCCGTGTTTGCGCTGCGGGAGCTCCTCCCGCTTGGTCCGCAACATCTCGAGCCCGGCGATGACCTTGATCCGGGTTTCGGCCGGGTCGATCACGTCGTCGACATAGCCACGCTCCGCCGCGATCCACGGGTTGGCGAACTGCTCCTTGTAGTCGTCGATCAGCTCGGCCCGTCGGGATTCCGGATCGGCCGCCGCCTGGATCTCGCGCCTGTGCACGATCTCGGCTGCGCCCTCCGGGCCCATCACCGCCAGCTCGGCCGACGGCCAGGCCAGACTCAGGTCCGAGCCGATGCCCTTCGAATCCATGACCACGTAGGCGCCGCCGTAGGCCTTACGGGTGATGATCTGGATACGGGGCACCGTGGCCTCGCAGTAGGCGTAAAGCAGCTTGGCCCCGTGGCGGATGATGCCGCCGTATTCCTGGTCGACGCCCGGTAGGAACCCGGGCACGTCGACGAACGTGAGGATCGGGATGTTGAACGCGTCACACGTGCGGACGAAGCGGGCGCCCTTCGAGGCCGACTCTATGTCGAGCACCCCGGCCAGCACCATCGGCTGGTTGGCGACGATCCCGACGGTGTGCCCGTTCATCCGGGCGAAGCCACACACGATCGAACGGGCCCAGTTGGCGTGGTATTCCATGAACTCAGCGTCGTCGACCACCTCGGTGATCACGGCCTTCATGTCATAGGGCATGTTCGACGAGTCGGGCATGATGTCGATCAGTGCCGGGCAGCGGCGCTGCGGGTCGTCGCTGTTCTCGATGACGGGGGCCTCGTCCATGTTGTTCGACGGCAGGAACGACAGGAGGTGGCGGACGTCGTCGAGCACGGCCTTCTCGTCGGAGGCGACGAAGTTGGCCACACCGGAGCGGGACGAATGCGACCCCGCACCCCCCAGTTCCTCGAGCGTGACCTCCTCCCCGGTCACGGTTTTCACCACGTCGGGCCCGGTGATGAACATATGCGAGGTTTCCCGCACCATGAAGATGAAGTCGGTCATGGCCGGGCTGTAGACGGCGCCACCGGCACACGGTCCCATGATCACGCTGATCTGAGGGATGACGCCGGAGGCCTGCACGTTGCGGTAGAAGATGCCGCCGTACCCGTCGAGGCTGACCACGCCCTCGGGTATGCGGGCGCCCGCACCGTCGTTGAGTCCGATGAACGGGGCGCCGGTGGCCAACGCCAGGTCCATGGTCTTGTGGATCTTCTCGGCGAACACCTCGCCGAGCGAGCCGCCCATGATGGTGAAGTCCTGGCTGAACACGAACACCTTGCGTCCGTCGACGGTGCCCCAGCCGGTCACCACGCCGTCGGTATAGGGCCGTTCGACGGCGTCGGGGTGGCGGGTTCGGGCGAGCATGTCGAGCTCATGGAACGAGCCCTCGTCGAGGAAGTAGTCGATCCGCTCCCGGGCCAGCATCTTGCCCTTGTCGTGTTGACGCTGGACCGCCCGCTCGGACCCGCCCCGGCGGGCCTCCTCCTTGCGGCGCTCGAGATCAGCAAGCTTCTCACTCAGCGGATGTTCCACGGATGCAGACTACCGGGGCGGCCGCGGCGATGGCGAAGCCGGGTTGGTCGTCGGCTCCGCCGTTGGGACGATCAGCGGAAGACCGATTGATCTTCAGGTGACGCCTCGAACCGTCAGCGGAAGACGGCTTCGATGATCTGGAGACGATTGCGGGTTGTGCCGTCGGTGCCGACGGTGGTTCCCGTGTCGGTGATCCACATCATGACGGCCCGTCCGGTGGCGTTGTCGAGGTCGATATCGGTGTTGCCCGATCGATTGCCGACCTCACCGATCTTGTCACCCACCTCGGACGGATCCGACCATCCGGTACGTGGCGGCAGTTCGTCGAGGATGTAGAACTCGGCCGACCAGTTCTCCGTCGTCGACTGAATCGACAGGGAGTCGACCTGCCGGCGGCCGTCGAAGGCGAAGGCGATACCGACCCCGTCCTTGGTCTGCGGTAGGCCTTGACGGTAGGTCTCGGTCACCCAGGCGGTGCGTTCGTCGCCGTCGATGGCCCGTCCGACCCGGTCCTCCCGCTCCTCGCCGTTGTCGCCGAGCGGGTCGAGGGTGGTGGCGTTGACCACCGCCAGGGGTTCACCTGACAGGCTGACACCCCCGAGGTCGAACCCCCCGCTCACGGCCAGCAGGCCGGCCGTGACCAGGGCCGCCACGAACAGCAGGGCGACGAACGTGCGGCCGAACCACCGTCGCCTGGGGCGGGCCGGGGCCTCCGGGGCCATGTGGGTCGAGGCCGCTCTTGCTCTCGCCTTCTGTTCCTTGCGCGCCGCACGGCCCCTGCGTCCCCTGGCCGGCGGGCTGAGGCCCGGTGTGGGACGGATCATGTCGGGCGTCATCACGGCGGTGCCGTCGACCGGGAAGGGGGGTGGGGTCGGATTCGGCTCGCCGGTGAAGACCGGCCCGTTTGCCGTGATCGGGGGCACAACCGTCGGTGACGGCGACGCCAACGACCCGGGGGCGTCCCCCGGATTGGCGCGATCGACGACCGCGCTTGTGACTCGAGGGGCCGGAACGTACATCGACTCGTCGACCGCCGAGGCGGTGAGATCTGCGGCGGCCAAGGCGTCCCTCATCACCACGGCCCGCTCGAAGCGATCGTCCGGGTGCTGGGCCATGGCTCGGGCAATTATGGCGTCGAGGGCGGCCGGCACCGACGGCAACCGTTCCCGGCAGCGGGGCACAGGACCCTGGATCCGGGCCAGAGCGATGGCGGCGTCGGTTTCGGCGTTGAACGGCGGCTCCCCGACCAGCGCCTCGAACAACACGACGCCGAGCGCGTAGAGATCGGACCGAGGGTCGATCGGGTCCCCGGTCACCTGCTCGGGCGCCAGGTATTTGGCGGTGCCCAGGAGGGTGCCGGTGTTGGTGAGGTCGACGTCCTTGGTCGCCTTGGCGATACCGAAGTCGGTGACGACGACCCGCATCTCGTTGTCGATCATGATGTTGGCCGGCTTGATGTCGCGATGCACCACGCCATGGGAATGGGCGACGCTCAAGGCGTCGGCGATCTGCATCCCGATCTGAACCGTCGTGCTCGGGGGCAGCGACCTGGCGTGATCGAGGATCGTGCGCAGCGTGCGGCCCTCGATCAGCTCCATCACGATCGCCTCGATCCCGTTGTCGCTGACCGTGTCGTAGACGGCCACGATCGAGCTGTGTTGCAGACGGGCCGACGAGATCGCCTCCCGTCGGAAACGGGTCACGAAACCGTCGTCGGTGGCGAGGTGGGGGTGGAGGATCTTGATGGCCACCGGCCGGTTGAGAACCTTGTCGTGGGCTCGCCAAACCTGGGCCATTCCTCCCGACGCCATGGCCGCGGTCAACTCGTAGCGACTGGCCAGCACCGCGCCAACGGACACGTGGTTCGTGTTCACGGCACCAAGCCTACTCAGCTGGGGCCGGGTCTCGACGGCGGGGGCTTTGGCCCCGGCCGCCACCGTTGGGCGCGCCCCAGGTGCCGTGGGCAACGCAGGACATGGGCAGAACGGTGCATAATCGGATGGTGACCCACCCTCCCGTCTCCGACCCGCTGGATGCGGCGGTCCGTCTCACGCCGACGATCAGCGCCCGGTCCACCGAGATCGAGGAGCAGGGGCGACTACCGCAGGATCTCGTCGATCTCATCCGGCCGACCGGGGCCTTCCGCCAGTGGGTGCCAACGGAATTGGACGGCCCGGCGATCCCGGCCTGGGAATCACTGCAGGTGATCGAGCAGTACGGCTACGCCGACGGGGCCGTCGGATGGTGCGTCGCGATCGCCACCACCAGCTCGCTGATGGCCGCGTTTCTTCCGCCCGAATGGGGGAAGGTGATCTACGCCGATCCCGATTCGATCACCGGTGGGTTCGCCATGCCGAAAGGGCGGGCCCGCCCCCTGCCCGAGGGCGGGCTGGAGGTCACCGGGCGCTGGCAATGGGGCTCGGGCACGTCCCACTGCACGTGGATCGGTGGCGGCTGTCTCGTTGTCGACACCGACGGCAAACCGGCCTCTCGCCCGACCGACGGTCTGCGGATGCCGTTCGTGTTCTTCGACTCCGACGACGTCGAGATCATCCCGACCTGGGACGTGTCCGGTCTGTCGGGCACCGGATCCAACGACTACGCCGTCGACGGGGCACACGTCCCCGAGGGGCGCTGGGTCGAGATCGGCACGACCGAGGCGACGTACCCGAATCCCCTCACCCAGTTCTCGTTCTATGGGCTGCTCGCCCTCGCCGTGGCCGCAACCACCGTCGGTATCGCCCGCCGATCGATCGATGAGCTCGTCTCCCTCGCCCACGACAAACGTCCTCAGGGCAGCTCTCGCAGCCTCCGGGAGCGGGCCGTGGTTCAGCACGACGTCGCCACCGCCGAAGCCAGGCTGCAGGCGGCCTGGGCCTTGATGGAGTCCACCGTCGATCGGAGTTGGCGCCGCGCCGAGGCGGGCGGAGCGGCGTCGGGTGACGAACGGCGCCAACTTCGGATGGCGGCCACCCACGCCACCCAGACCGCAGCGGGCGTTGCCGAGACGATGTACAAGACGGGCGGGGGCGCCGCTGTCTACCGGTCCAGCCCACTTCAGCGTTGCCTGCGGGATTCCCTGGTTGCAACCCAACACGCCATGGTCGCCCCCCGGACCATGGAGGTGGCCGGCCGCCATCGGCTCGGGCTCGAAACCGATCTCGGTCTTTTTTGAGCCCGTAGACACGCTTCTCCTTGTCCCGCCGCCTTTGCTGCCGATGGAAGGTGCGATGGCTGCGACAGGGACATCGAGCGATTCCGCGACCGACCAACGATCCACGCCCGCCAAGGGGCCGACCATCGACGAGGTCGTGGCGGTGATGACCGACCTCCCGACGCTCGCCCCGATTGCGGTCCGCGTCATCGAGCTGGCCGACGAGGAGGACGTTTCGATCGAGCGCCTCACCGATGTGATCGCCACCGATCCCGGTTTGGCGAGCCGTCTCCTGCGCCTGGCCAACAGCGCCGCCTACAGCCCGGGTCGGTCCGTGACGAACCTGAACCGGGCGGCCATGCTGCTCGGTCTCCGAACCCTGAAGATGGTCACGCTCGGTTTCAGTCTCGTCACCGGTCTGACCCCGGACGGGATCGACTGCGAGGCCATTTGGCGTCAGAGCCTGGCCTGCGCGGTGCTGGCTCGACGAATGGCCACGAGTCGGGCTGACGATGCCGGCGACGACGCCTTCGTGGCCGGGTTGCTGTCCAACGTCGGCAAGCTGGCGCTCGCCACCGCCGCACTCGACATCAGGGACCGCAGATTCGCCGATCCCTGGCTCGGCGCGCAGGAGCAAATCGATCTCCTGGGCTACACGAGCGACGAGGTCGGGGCCCGACTGCTGGCCGACTGGGGTCTTCCGGCCGCTCTCAGCGAAGCCGTCCGGACCCGAAACGGTCTCGCCGACGAGCAGACGCCACTCGGGGAGGTGCTGGAGGTGGCGACCGCCGCAGCCGTCCTGCTCCTCAGCCACGACGAGGAACGACAGGCCTACGCCTACGACGCGCTGGCCTCCACTGCAGCAGGCCACTTCGGACTGGGCGTTGGTGACCTCGAGCCAATGATCGAGGAGGCCCGACCCGACCTCGACGCCATCTTCTCTTCGTTCGAGCTGCGAGCGGTCACGCCGCTATCCGTCGACGAGATTCTCCGGTCCGCCCAGGCGAAACTCATCAAGATAAGCCTCGATGTGGCAACCCAGTTGTCGGCGGAGCAGCAGCGAAACGAGGTGCTGGCCGAGCACAACGAGCGACTGGCGGCCGCCGCCGCCACCGACGCCCTGACCGGGTTGGCCAACCGCCGTACGTTTGACACGTTCCTCACCGATCAGATCGCGGGGCGGCTGCGGAACCCCCGATCGACCATGCTCGGTCTGCTCCTGTTCGACCTCGACCACTTCAAGGCCGTGAACGACACCCACGGGCACCGCGTCGGTGACGAAGTCCTCCAGGAGGTGGGTCGGCGCCTGAACGAGGGGACCCGTCGAGGTGAGCTGAGCGCCCGGATCGGCGGCGAGGAGTTCGCCATCATCCTTCCCGACGTCATCGAGGGCGAGTTGACCAGCGCGGCCGAACGTATGAGGCAGTTCATCTCCGGCGCC
>JAOTVU010000133.1 GCA_029863385.1 Acidimicrobiia bacterium | reverse complement strand
GCTCGGATTTCAGACGGCGGAACGTGGCGGGCGCAAAGAAGTCACGGAGCACACCCATCGGATCGATCACAATCGGCGGCGTGGCGAACCCACCGCACAGGTGGATCACCGCCCGGAGATAGGCGGGGTGGGACGACGGGGCGGCGAGGAACACAACCGTCGCCGGCCCCGTCCGTTCACCGACCGACAGGGCTTCGGCCGTGTAGCGGAGCTCGCTGGGTTTGGACTTGGCCACCGGAACGACCCGTCGGGGTCGACGGATCGTGGCCGGCCGGAAGATCGGGAGTCGACCCAGTCGTCCGAGGTCGGCCCCGAAGCGTTCGACGACCAGCCGGGAAATCGGATCGTCGGCTCGTCGCGTCTCGACGGTGAGAGCAACCGCCAAGGCCAGGAGCGCGGCGACCATCGCCCCGAGGAGCGAACCTTCGGCCACGCCGAGTGAGTTGTCGGTCACGCCGTCGACACCGTCGTCGATCAGGGTGATGGCCGACCCGATGGGAAAGTTGACGTTCGAATCAACCGGTTCCGCAGCCCCGTCGGGAGCCTCCTCACCGGCTGCAGTGTCGTCGAGCGTCCCGAACGCCGGATTCACGATGTTGGCTCGATTGTCGGCGACCAGCTCGCGAAGAATCGAAACGAGATTGGTGGCGACGTTTCTCGTCGCATTCCTCGACGGGGTGCGAATCCGTACGCGAAGGGTTGCGCTGTCGCGACCCGCCGACGCCGACACGTCCACCTGCCCGACACGCACGCCCGAGCCTTCCACCGCTTGGCGGATGACGCCGGTGCTTTCGAGGATCTCGCCGTAGGTTCGGGCCAGATCCGTGGTGCCTTCGAGGAGATCGCTGTCGGGAACGACGGGACCAACGAGCACCACGACCGATGTCTCGTAGACACCGGGGCCTCGCCCGACCAGAACGCCGGTCAGCACTCCGCCCGCGATCGCAGCCGCGGCGATGATCAAGGCCCACCGGCGAACGAGGACGATCGGGTCGACGAGATCGTGGGTGGCGGGGGTCATCATGACCACAGCCTCTGACCATGGCTTGTCCGGTACCCCGGTTGTCTCGCCATCATGATCACTCTCCGGGCCTGCCTCCGTTCACACCGCGGGAGAGCCCGGCGGGACACGGCACTGGTATCAGGATACCGACGTCGACGGGCCCGGGAAACTCGTGTCCGGGGCAGTGGGCATGTCAGCTCACGACGAGACGGTTGACCGTTTCCGGTGCCGGCTCCGCCCGCTCCGCAGTCTCCACCATGGCGGAGACGAGGCGCTCCATCCCGCTGTCGACGACGAGATCACCGAGAAGGCGGGCCGCCATGGGTCGGCTTCGATTGGATTTGGCCGCCCAACGCTCGAGAAGTCGTACCGCCGACCAGGTAGCCACCGCACCTGCCGGGAACGGGCGGTTTTCGAGATAGCCCAACCAGAAGGCCTGCTGCCAACCTTCGATCGTTGACGCGGGGATCGCCAGGTTGCGGGTGGAGAGCTGCGGTCGGATGGCCACGATGGCCGTCACGAAGTAGGTGGCGTCGTGCAGCGGCGGCGCCCGCAGGGCACCGAGGGTGTCGATCGCCGTGACGGCGCCGTCGTCGTCGACGAGGAGGTTGGTGAGACCGAAATCGCCGAATCTCGTGGCGACGCCCAACTGCTGCGGGAGATGGGATTCGATCTGCCCGACGATTCGATCCCGCAGCGTGTCGATGGCCGACGATCGGCTCACATCGGTGAGATGGCCGATCAGCCGATCGACGCCGTCGACGAGCTCGGCCCGATCGGCGAGGGCGACGGGGCTGTCGGGACGCAACACCTTGTCGTGGAACAGCCGAAGCAGGAGGCCGACGCGGTTCATGACGTCATCGAGGTCGCGCCGCTCCGCGGTGCGATGCCACCGGACATGGGCCAACGCCAGCTCTCGCAGTGGCCGGCCCCGAGCCGCCGTCATGATCACCAGATCGTCGTCCGGGCTGTCGAGGATTCGAACGCCACCGAGAAGGGGCAGATCACACTCGTCGATCGCGGCGGCAAGGTCGGCCAGCGCAGCCGCCTGTTGCTTTGCCGGGCTGCCGGAGTGGTGCGTCGGGATCACCCGAGGCCACTTCGGTCCGGTCCGGTCATCACGCTCGATCGGTGCCTTCACGTAGAGCTGCCGGGTCCCCGTGGGAGTGGATATCGAGTAGCGGTGAACGACCGAGAATCGCTTGCGCCAGACGTGATCGAGTTCGAGGCCCACCTGCCCGCCATGGAGGCGTCGGGCGGCCTGTTCGGCCGCCGCTCTCATGCGCTGTTCGCGATCTTCGTTCCCGTTCCTGCCTGCGATCGGCTCAGCCTACGGGACCCGTCGGCCCGTCCAACGAGTCGACAGCCGATCGTTTCGATGATTCGAGCCGCATGAGTCGATGCTCCTGGCGGTACCGGTACGGCCCGGGGCGCTGAGACCGCGGCGATAGGCTGATCGCCTTGCGCCACCGGTCACCGCCACCCCCGGCTTCGCCGATGAACTCCGGCTTCTCCCGCGTCACCTCCAGCGCGTTCGCCGCAGCGATCCTGATCGTGACCGTATCCGGATGCGGGGATTCGGTCGTCGGCGAGTCGACGGCCACGACCGGCGTCGACGTTCCTGCGGCCCCCGAGAGCCCGATGGCGGCCATCGCAGGCGACGAACAGTCGGGGGCGCCACCGGCCGCGCCACCGACGATGCGGATCACGGTCGAAACGACCTCCACCGTTGCACCGTCGACCGCCGAGGAGACGACCACGACCGCTCCCGACGTGCCGGATCGCACCGGCATCTGGTTGGATCCACGGACCGTCGTCGCCCTGCCAACCGACGGGCCGGCCTGGGAGGCGGTGCGCCGCGCCGCGCTGGCCGACTGGGAGGAACCGAATCTCGATGACGGCGGTAACGACCACGACGTCGAACTGCTGGCCGGTGCGCTGTATGCCACCCGGACCGGGGACGAGGCCATGCGCCGGAAGGTCGAGAACGGCCTGGCGGAGCTGACCGGAACGACGGTGAGCGAGGTTCTGCCCCTGGCCCGTAACCTGCTGGCCTACGTCATCGCCGCCGACCTGATCGACTATCGAGCGCCGGAGTTCACACAGTGGCTGAAGCGGATGATCGACCTCGAGGCCGACGGTCGGGCCGGTCACGACTCGCTCCGTCAGTCGGCGCTCTCAGACCCCTCCAACCATGGCACCCACGCACGGGCATCGGTTCTCGCCGTCGCTCTGTTCGTCGGGGACGACGAGCTGACCGGGACGGTGGCAGATCGGTTCCACGACTGGCTCGGCCGTTCCGGCGACGGCTTCGTCTGGAAGGAACGGGACTGGCAGTCGGACCCGGCGAACCCGAGAGCGATCAACCCACCCGGTGCCCGCATCGGCGATCTGTCCGTCGACGGTGTCCTGCCGGAGGAGCAGCGTCGCAGCGGCGGATTCCGTGATCCGGCGCCCCGGGAGGGATATGTGTGGGAGGCGTTGCAGGGCGCCGTGGCCACGGCCGAGATGCTGGACAAGGCCGGCTATCCCGCATGGGACTGGCAGGACCGGGCGATCCTGCGAGCGTTCAGGTGGCTCCACCAGGTCAACGACTTTCCGGCCGAAGGCGATGATGTCTGGCAGACCTGGCTGGTCAACCATGCCTACGGCACGAACTTCGCCGCCCGCCTACCGACACGGCCGGGCAAGAATCTGGGGTACACCGACTGGACGCATCAGTGAGCGTGATGCGTTACGACGTCTCCTGAAAGCCCGGTGTCGACGACCGGCGGGGCTGCGACGGCGTTCATCAACTCGGCCAGACGGGCTGTGGTCCGTCCAAGATCGAAGGCCTCCCGCACCGTGCGGTTGGCGTTCCCGGCGAGACGCTCGGCCAGTTTCGGATTGGCCAGTATCCGTTCGATGGCGTCCGCAATGGCGTTCGAATCACCGGGCGTTGTGAGCAGACCGGATTCCTCGTGCACCACAAGCTCGGGAATTCCGCTGAGATCACTGGCGACGACCGGCGTGCCGGCGGCCATGGCCTCCATGATCACCGTTGGAATGCCTTCCCGTCGACCATCTCGGCTGGCAACGCTCGGTGCCACCATGACATGAGCTCGCTTGTAGCGTTCGATCACCTCGTGGTGATCGAGCGGACCGACCAGCTCGACCCGGTCGTCGACGCCCAGTCGCGCCGCCAGGTCGGCCAACATCGACCGGTCGGGCCCGTCCCCCACCAGCTCGACGTCGATTCTGCGACCTCGCCGCTTCAATTCGGCCGCAGCCTCGACGAGATAGCGCTGCCCCTTGACCTCGTGCAGGGTTCCGACGCAGACAACCAGCGGGGATGGGGCGCGATCGGTGGCGGAGGCGGGAACGATGTGCGATACGTCGACTCCGCAGTGGACGATCTCGACCCGGCCGACCGGACCACACTCCTCGTCGATCACGGCCCGGTTGTATTCCGAGATGGCGGCGATGAACGCCGCCTCGGCGACCTTCGTCTTCATCATGGCCCGGTGTCGGTGGACGTCGGAGCCGTGGGCCACGACGCTGTAGGGCAGGCCGGTCAGGCGGCCGAGCACCCATGCGGCAAAGCCACCGTGGGTCAGGAAGTGGGCATGGATGTGTGAGACGTTCGACTTCGCGAGTTCATCGGCGATCGCGCAGATACGCGGCAGCAGATAGAGGTCCTTGAGCATCATGGACGGCGACCGCCATGTGTCGGCGACCAGCCGGCCGACGATCGAGGCGAGCGAGCGGGGTCGGGTGAGGAGAAGCTGGAACAGGGCGACGATCGCCTGGATGCTCCAAGCCCGGCCGTAATGAGCGCGTTCGATCAGAGCGACGGCGCTCGGCTGATGCGGTCCCGGCTGCTTCGCCAGGAGTGGGTGGATGTGGACCTTGATGCCGTGCCGTTCCAGGCCCAGGATCTCGTTGACGACGAACGTCTCCGTGAACTTGGGGAATCGCGACATGACGACGGCGATCTCCACCGTGGATGCGGCGGTCACAGCTTCGAGGGGCGACGGTCGTCGAAGAGGGCCAGCATGCCGGTGGAACGTCGATCGATCCGATCCTCGTCCTTCGCATCTACTTCGTCGTCATCATCGGGATCCTCGCCCGGGTCGTCGTCGGACCGGGCGTCGGCCCCACCCTCGACGTCGCCGTCAAACTGCCCGTCTTCGACATCGTCGGCTTCGAGATCATCGTCGTCGAACTCGTCGAACACGAGATCATCGTCGTCATCGAACTCGTCGGCTTCGAGGTCATCGTCGTCGTCGAACTCGTCGTCATCGAGATCGGCATCCTCATCGAGTTCCGTGTCGCTCGCTTCGGCGATCTCGATCGGCGACGTGAGATCGCCGATGACTGTCACCTCGTTTTCGAGCCGGCCCATCGACGAGGACACCGACGTCGCCATGATGAGCTCCCCGCGATCAAGCTCCAGAACAGCGGCGGGTCTCGAGTTCAACCGTGCCAGATCATCGAGCAGGCGGCGAACATTACGACGCTCGGTCTGTCCGGAGCGGACCGCCAGCACGATTCGATCGACAGCCGGGACAGCGGTCAGGGCGCGCACCGACGTTCCGACCGCCGGTGCCGCCAGGAAAAGCAGCTTGCTGTCGGAGGTCTCGGAGATACGGGCGATTCGCTTTACCCCCGACTCGGTATCGAGATCGATCGGATCGACGATCTCAACGCCGATCGCCGGATCGATCGTGGACAGCAGCCTGAGGTCCGGATCCAGGTCGGCCAGCTCGACCGAACAACTCAAGCGGTGACCGGCCTGAGCCAGAACGGCCATCAGTTTGGCGACATCACCTTCGAGATCCTCGGTGACCGGCACGAACAGCATCGTGCGGAAGGGGCCGAGCTGGATGCCTTTGATCAGGAGCTGCTGGAAAATGAGCTCGTACTCGTCGAGCTTGTTGGCCACCTGCTTGGCCGGCCTCCGCCGGATCAGGCGACGACGTCGGCGCCTTCTGGTCACGTTCTGCAGCGAGAAGACGTCGAGCCCCAGAAGCTCCAGGTACTGCCGGTCGACCGGACGACGCCGGCTCCGAGGGGCGAGGCCACCGAGAGCCAAGCCGATTCCGGCGCCGAGAATCGACGTGCCGATCACCGTCAGGATCGAGCGACTGCCGACCGGTACAGCCGGGTCGGTGGCATCATCGAGTACCCGTACCTGCCCCGGGGGCGGTCCATTGACCGCCCCGTCGGCGGACTGCTGCTGTGAACCCTCGACCAGAACGATGAGATCGGCGGCCAGCGTGGTGGCCAGCCGAGGAGGAGTGCTCGGCTCATCGCCGGTGACAACCAGCAGGATCACCCGCGACTTGTCGTCGGCACTTGCGGACACGTCGCCGTCGTCGACCGAAATACCGAGCGACTCGGCGGCACGGTTCACGGCGTTTCGACTGCTGAGGAGGTCGGCGTAGGTGCGGGACAGCAACCCGGCGGCATCGAGTGTCGAACGGTCGGCACCGACGGGGCCGACGAGCAACTGCATGGTCGATTCGTAGCGAGGGGGCTGCGATGAGCTGACGGCGACGCCGGCGGCGAGACCGAGCAACGTTCCGATGACCACGAAGACGACTCGGCGAACAAGTCTGGCCCTGGCTCCCGGCTCGTCCTGTTTGGAGACTCCCGTGCCGATCATGGCATCAGGCTTCCTCTGGCGCCTTCGACGGCGTGGACACGGTGGTCGGATCGCTGCAGGCGGTCCGACCAGGGAAGCATCTGGAGGCGAAGGGCGTTCATCCCGGTGCGCCGGCTGACATTGAAACGTCCGATCAGAAGAGGGTCGGCGCTGCCGAGATCGTGGGCGGCCCGCCTGGTGGTGAAGGCCAACTCGAATCCGAGCTCGTCGACCACCGCCCGAACGTCGGGCGTCCATTGACCACTCGGATAGGCAAACGCCGACGGCACCGTTCCCAGATGTTCCCGAAGATCGTCGAGTGAACCGGCGATCTCGCCTCGAACCTCGTCGATGCCGAGCTGATCGAGGTGGGGGTGGGTGCGGGTGTGAGGACAAACAGCGATGCCGGCCTCCGCCGCCTTCCTCACATCGGCCCAACCCATGACGTCGGCCGGCGGCGGCACGACACCGAGAGCCGTGGTCAGCTCGCTCACCTCGGCGATCGTCCGAGACCACGGAATCTGTTTGAAGTAGTTCCGCAACTCGCCGAACGCCGCTGACCTCTCCCCGTCGTTCAGCAACGGCAGGGACCCGATCGGCTCGCCGGGCAGCGAGGAGCGTTCCGTCTTCATCACGGCTGCGTGTACGGCGTCCCACCAGAACCAGGCGTCATCTCGATCGACGAAACCGGTCGGCACGAACAGGACGGCCGGCACGGCTCGATCGAGGAGCGTCGGAAGAGTGTGGTCGACGAAGTCGTCGACGGCGTCGTCGAACGTCAGCAGAACGGCGTTCGGGGGCAGAGCACCGCGACCGGCCCGGGCCGCCAGCACCATGTCGAGTGAAACGATGTTGTAGCGCTCCTCGAGGACGTCGAGGTGCTGTTCGAACTCGACGGGTGTGGCGCTGATCAGACCGGGATGTCGACCGTCGTCGGACATCTCGGTCACACGGTGGTAGGTCAGCGTGCAGAGCCGGCCGGGAGGCCAGGTGCCGAGACGCTCCAGCCCACCGAGGAGCAGCGATGCACCGGGGGCTTGGAGGAGCCGACGCCCAACCGCCGAGAAGTCGACCATGGTCAGCCTTCGAACCCTTGAGGAGGGACATCCCGGCCGAGAGCGGGCGCGCCAAGCCGACGGTTCCGGGCTCCGGCTTGTCGTGTCATGTCGTTCATGCGGCCCATCGTCACGCTGGAGGCACCAACCAACTCTTACCAACCCTCAACGTTATCAGCAAGTTGACGCTCGGTTGACGACGAGCGAGGGCCTTTGCCCATGCACCGACCAAGCCTGGCGGACGGCCGCCACCGTCAGTCAGGGGGCGGGCAACGGCCGGAAGACCGACCGTCCTCAAGCCCCGACCACCGCAACGGGCCCAAAACCTCAAAAAGAAAGGAATGGGCAACGTTTTCCAAAGAGAGGGGTTGGGATCGGGCTAGATCGGGACCGAAGTTTACAAAGACATGGACAATCCGTTGCTGTTGGCCGACAAAGTGCAATAGAACAGCGTTGCTAGGCCGGGTAGCGACGACTGGTCCAACCAGGCCGACAGCGGGCATGAGAACCGAACTGCAGAGGTGTGTATGAGTATCCGCGGAGTTATTCCGTTGCTTGTGGTGGCCATGATCGGCGTCACGATCATGGTGGCCCAGCCGGACTCGGCCGGGGCCATCAACCCGTACCGAAGTATTTGGCTCACCCAGGGCGAGTTGGAGGCGCTGCCGATGAGCGGCCCGGCGTGGAACGCCGTGGTTTCAGAGGCCGAGGGTGGATTCGAGAGACCCAATATCTCCGACAACACGTCGGACCATGACACACAGACGTTCGCCGCCGCACTCGTCGCCGCCCGAACCGGCAACTCGTCGATGCGGCAGAAGACGGTCGATGCCATCAACTCGGCCATCGGAACCGAGGATGGCGGCAACACGCTGTCGCTCAGCCGCAATCTGGTCGCCTACGTGCTGGCCGCCGATCTCATCGATCTGCCGTCAGCGTCACCGAGCGTCGACGCCCGATTCCGGGACTGGCTCAATTCGGTACGGCGCAAGAACCTCGACGGCCGAACGCTGATCTCCACCCACGAGGATCGACCCAACAACTGGGGTACCCACGCCGGCGCCTCGCGAATGGCCGCCGCTCTCTACCTGGGCGACGCCACCGACTTCTCGAAAGCGGCCCGCACGTTCAAGGGACTTCTCGGGGACCGATCGGCCTACTCCGGTTTCCGGTACGGCGATCTCGACTGGCAGTCGGATCCGAATCGTCCTGTTGGCATCAACCCTCCTGGATCGACGATCAACGGCCACAGCGTCGACGGTGTCCTACCCGACGATCAACGTCGAGGTGGCGACTTCACCTGGCCGCCGCCGTGCGAGAACTACGTTCGGGAGGCGATGCAGGGCATGGTCGTCCAGGCTGAGATCCTGCGCCGTCAGGGTCAGGACGCCTTCCAGTGGTCGGACCGGGCGTTGCTGCGAGCAGCGAACTGGCTGACCGGAACCGCCGGCTGCGAGTTCGAAGGCGACGACGAGTGGATGACCCCACTGCTCAACGCAGCCTACGGCACGTCGTTCCCGGTCGACACGCCGGTTCGTTCGGGCAAGCATCTCGGTTTCACCGACTGGACCCACGGCGAGTCGAGCAGCGGAACGCGTCAGGCGGTCGTGACCACGACCACGACCGCGCCGGCAACGACCACCACCACGCAGGCGACGTCGACCGATCCGACCGATGCGCCCGTCACCGAGACGACCGCACTCCGGGTCGCCGTCTCGACGAGCACCACCTCCACCGGCGTCAACGACGACACGACGGAAGCCGCCACGTCGTCCTCGGCGTGCACGATCGTCGGAACCGAAGGTCCCGACGTGCTCATCGGAACCAACGGCGACGATGTCATCTGCGGGCTGGGCGGTGACGATCGAATCGAGGCCGGCCGAGGAAACGACATCGTGTTCGCCGGGGCCGGTAACGACACGGTCTACGGCGACCGTGGCCGTGACATCCTCAATGGCGAGGACGGAAACGACTACATCGACGGTGGTCGCAGCAACGACTACATCGACGGCGGCCCGGACGACGATACGCTCTACGGCGGTTCGGCCCGCGACACGATCGTGGGTGGAGGCGGCGACGACTACATCCATGCGGGGTCAGGCGATGACATCGCCATGGGCGGCGACGGTAACGACACGATGCTCGGAGAGGACGGCGACGACTTCCTCGACGGAGGCGCCGGAACCAACCGCGTCGACGGCGGCGACGACGACGACATGTGCGCCATGTCGGGTGGGTCGAGAGCGGGTACCTGCTGACGGGTCACCTCGGCCTCGACAACCGGGTCCTCACCAGGATCGGTTCGGGGCGTGGCCGGGGAGCCATCTTGCTCCCCGGCCACGCCCCACATCGCGTGGACCGCACTCCCCAACCGGGAGGCCGGACCGTCTCCTACGTGTAATCGTCGGGTGAGGCGGTGAACGCCTGCAGGCAGCCCGGGCCGCAGAAGTAGACCGTCGTGCCCTTGTGCTCGACGTGGAGCGAGGCCGGGACGGCGGCGACCGACATCCCGCACACCGGATCGACGGCCGAGGCGCCCGTCGGGCCCGCCGTCGCCGGGGAATGGTCGTGATGCTCCAACTCGTGGGGATCGACGTCGGAGGCGACCGTTGGCCGCAGGGCCACGATCTCGGCCAGGATCGACAGGGCGATCTCCTCCGGCGTCTGGGCTCCGATATCGAGGCCGGCCGGAGTGTGGATCCGACTCAGGTGCTGATCCGAGATCCCCAGCGACGCTAGCACGGATTCACCTCGCTTGCGACTGGCCACCAGGCCGATGTAGGGCACGCCGGCGTCCGACGCCATCGTCAAGGCCGCCTCCTCCCCTCGCCCGTGCGAGGCCACGACCACCGCCGACACATCGACCGGCATCGGCACCGGCAGCTCATCGACCAGGCGCAGATCAAACCCGAAGAGCCCGGCCCCACGGTTGAGGGCGAGGGCGATCGGGCTGGTGCCGATGGTATAGACCAGAGCGGGTGGGATGATCGGTTCGAGGAAGATCTCGAGCGTCCCGCCCGAAAGACACGGGTTGGCGACGGTTCGCTGCCCGACTGGGTCGACAGAGGGTTGGCCCTCGCCGGATTCACCGACGATTCGCAGGAGCATCGACGCCCCCCGCTCCAGGCATCCCAGGGCCTCGATTCGGACCGAGGTCTCGGCGCACGCTCCACCCACGAAACCCTCGATGTCGCCGTTGGGCAACACGATCGCCGTGTCACCGGCCTTGGCCGACGTGGGCCGTTCGGCCCGGACCACGGTGGCCGAGACGAACGGCATCCGAGTGGCCCGCAGCTCGATGGCGCGGCCGTCGGTCAGTCCTCGTACCACACTCATGGCCCCACCCCAACGGTTCTGTGCGCCCACCGCCCCGGAAACCGGGCCGGGGGCGCACAGAATGAACGGAGGGGTGGCATGGATGCGCGGCGACTGTCAGTCATCGGTTATCGCGAGGTCGGTGCGGAAGCTCCGACCCTGCATCGCCCGCCACACCTGGGCCGGCGTGCACGGCATGTCGATGTCTTTGACGTTGAACGGCGCCAAGGCGTCGATCACCGCGTTGACGACCGCGGGCGGTGAGCCGACGGTGGCCGACTCCCCAACGCCTTTCACCCCGAGCGGATGGTGGGGCGACGGGGTCACCGTCTCCCCGGTCTCCCACGACGGGCATTCCATCGCGGTCGGCAGCAGGTAATCCATGAACGACGCCCCGAGACAGTTGCCTCCCGGGTCGAAGGCGATGACCTCCATCAACGCCATACCGACGCCGTCGGCCAGACCACCGTGGACCTGGCCCTCGACGATCATCGGGTTGATCCGAGGACCGCAGTCGTCGACGGCGATGAACCGCCGGACCTTGACCTCGCCGGTCCCGCTGTCGATGTCGACCACGCAGATGTAGGCGCCGAACGGGTAGGTGAGGTTGGGGGGATCGTAGACGCACTGGGCGTCGAGTTGGCCCTCCACCCCCTCCGGCAGTTCCAACGGACCGTGGGCGCCGAGCGCCACCTCCTGGATGGTGACCGACTTGTCGGGCGAACCCTTCACCGTGAACACCCCGGTGTCGAACTCGAGGTCGTCGGGGTTGGCCTCCATCATCGTCGCCGCGATGATCTTCGCCTTGTCGACGACACGGCGGGAAGCCACGGCCGCCGCCGCCCCGGAGACCGGGGTCGAGCGGGAGCCGTAGGTTCCCAGACCGAAGGGGGTGTTGTCGGTGTCGCCGTGTACGACGTCGATGTCGGCCGTGGGGATGCCGGTCACGTGGGACACGATCTGGGCAAAGGTCGTCTCATGGCCCTGTCCCTGGGTCTGGACCGATAGCCTCACCACCGCCTTGCCCGTGGGGTGGACTCGCACCTCGCAGCCATCGGCCATACCCAGGCCGAGGATGTCCATGTGTTTACGGGGTCCGGCACCGACGGTTTCGGTGAAGAACGAGACGCCGATTCCCATCAACTCGCCCCGCTCCCGTTTCGCCGCCTGCTCGGCCCGCAACTCGTCGTACCCGGCGATCTCCATCGCCTTCCGCATTGCGGCGGGGTAGTCACCCGAGTCGTACTCCCACCCGGTCGGCGAATGGTAGGGGAACTGATCGGGCTGGATGAAGTTCTGCATACGAAGCTCGGCCTCGTCGATGCCGAGCTCGTCGGCCAGCCGCTTGACCATGCGCTCGATCAGGTAGACGGCCTCGGTGACCCGGAACGAGCAGGCGTAGGCCACACCGCCGGGAGCCTTGTTGGTGTAGACGCCGGTGACCTTGCAGTGGGCGGCCGGGTAGTCGTAGGAGCCGGTGAACACGTGGAAGAACCCGGCCGGGAACTTGGTGGGCTGGGCGGTGTTGTTGAACGCCCCGTGATCGGCGAGGACGTCGACCTTGACGCCCAGGATCTTCCCCTCCGAGGTGGCGGCGATCTCACCGTGCATGTGGTAATCACGGGCGAAGGCGGTGGAGACCAGGTTCTCCGACCTGTCCTCCATCCACTTGACCGGCTTCTTGGTGACGATCGACCCGACGACCGACAGCACATAACCCGGGTAGATGCCGACCTTGTTACCGAAACCACCGCCGATGTCGGGCGAGATCACCCGGATCTTGTGTTCCGGCAGCCCGGCCACCAGCGCGTACACGGTGCGGTGGGCGTGCGGGGCCTGGGTGGTGCACCACAGCGTCAGCTTGCCCTCGACCGGGTCCATGTCGGCCACCGATCCGCAGGTCTCCAGCGGGGCCGGGTGGACCCGGGGATAGAGGATGTCCTCGGTGACGATCACGTCGGCTGAGTCGAACTGGGCCTGGGTCGCCGCCGCGTCACCCGACTCCCAGTCGAAGATGTGGTTGTCGGTCTTGCCCTCGATGTCGGTGCGGATGACCGGGGCGCCGTCGTCGAGCGCCCGACGGGCGTCGACCACCGGATCGAGTTCCTCGTACTCGACGTCGATCAACTCGAGTGCGTCACGGGCCGAATAGTGATCCTCGGCGATGACGAACGCGACCTCCTGGCCCTGATACCGGACCTTGTCGGTGGCCAGGATGGCGATGACGTCGTGGCTGAGCGACGGGGCCCAGGCCAGATTCAGCCCCTCGAGCACGGCACCGGTGATCACCGCCTTCACCTTCGGGTGGGCTTCCGCGGCCGAGGTGTCGATGTTGACGATGTTGGCGTGGGCCACCGGGCTACGCAGCACGGCGCCGTGGAGCATGCCGGGCAGTTTGATGTCGTCGAGGTAGTTGCCCTTACCCCGGACGAAGCGGACGTCCTCCTTCCGGGGCGTGCGGCCGAAGCCGACCGTCGCCTCATCAGTGAACTCGGTTGGTGGGTTCTCGGTTGCGGTCACGGTCGCTCCTCGCTTTGCTCGTCAGCGT
>JAOTVU010000132.1 GCA_029863385.1 Acidimicrobiia bacterium | reverse complement strand
ACAGACATGCTTCGATATCGCTGGGCATGCTGCGCGCCGTCACCGAGACGACAGGGGTCCTGTTCCAACCCTGTTCGCTCTCCAGTGCTCGGAGGCGGCGGATCACCTCGAGACCGTCCATGCCCGGAAGGTGCCAGTCGACCAGAGCAACCGAAAAGGTCGAATGCTGCAGGGCCTCCAGTGCCGACAGGCCGTCACCGACGATCTCGAAGTCGTAACCCAAGCGCTCCAGCTGTCCCGCGACCACGAGCTGGGACTCGGTGCTGTCCTCGACCACGAGCACACGATGTCTCGGCGTTTGCCCCGCAATCTCTCCGGGGCGAGCGGACTCCGACCGGTCCGCATCGGCGACAGGGTCCAGGGCCAACCGGAGCACGAAGGTCGACCCGTCGGGTCCCGTCGATTCGACCTCCAGCGAGCCACCCATGGCCCTGGCGAGGCGGCCTGCGATCGCCAAACCCAGGCCCGTGCCGGGAACGGAATGGTGTACTCTGCTGAACGGCTCGAAGATGTCGGATACCCGGTCGACCGGTATGCCTGGCCCGGTGTCGAGCACACGAAACGACAGTAGGGCGGCGTCGTCCATCGTGATGTCGAGACGCACCGTTCCACAGGTCGTGAACTTGATGGCGTTGCCGACCAGATTGTCCAGGATTTGAGCCAGGCGGTGGGGGTCGCCCATCAGGCGACGGTGAACGTCGTCGGCAATGGAGATCTCCAGCGTGACCGCCCCATCGCGGGATTCCAGCATGCGGGAGGCATTGCGGATGACCCGGTCGACAACCGCTCGGATGGCGAACGGCTCCGAGACGACCGACAGCGGTGAGCGATCAGGGCGGCTGAGCTCGACCAGATCCCCGACCAGCCTGATCGTCTCCCGGGCTTCCTGGAAGATCGTCTCGGCCTGCTCGCGCCGGAGTGGATCGAGATCCGACGAACTCAACAGTTCGGCCAAGCCGGCGATGGTGTGCAGCGGGTTGCGAAGCTCATGGTTGACCTGACCGACGAATGTCAGTCTCTCGTCGGCCAGTTTGCGAAGCTCCTCCTCCAGCTGGTGACGTCTGGTCACATCGTTGATGACACCGAGCAGAACGGTACGCCCGACGTCGGTGGTGACCCGTTCCCCCACCAGTTCGCCCCAGAAGACCGATCCGTCGGCTCGCAGGTACCGCTTCTCGCACCGAATTCGTCGAACCCGGCCGCTGACGAGGTCGTCGAGGTAGCCGGTCGTCAGATCCCGATCGTCCGGATGGGTGAGAACCAGGGCGTTGAGGTTCCGGGTGTCCGGTTGATAGCCGAACAGCTCCCAGAAGCGTCGGTTGGCGTCGATCTGCTCGCCGTCCAGGCTGAGAATCGAGTAGGCGACCGGCGCCCGGTCGAACAGCGATATCCCGATCGACGCGATCGGCCTGGCCGTCCAGCCGTCCCACCGGACGTTCTCCGCCGCCTCACCGGTCATCGACATCACAAGTGGGGTCGGGCATCAACCGATCGAGCAGGTCGGCCAGAGCAGAACTCGATACCGGTTTGGTCAGGAACTGTGCCATCCTGCCGACGGCGTCGGAGTCGTCTCCGAACTCCTCGATGGTCGCGAATCCGGTCAGCAGAACGAATGGCATCTCCGGGTCCGGACCGAGATCCCGTAGGAGTTCGACACCGCTCATACCCGGCATGTCGAAGTCACTGATGATCAGATCAACCCTTCGCTGCGACAGGATCTCGACTCCCTCCACTGCGCTCTGTGCCTCCACGACCTCGTAGCCCAACGTCGCCAGCTGGTGACGGAGAACCAGCCGGGCCACATCATCGTCGTCAACGATGAGAATCGACACGTCGGCCGGGTTCACCATCACCACCTAGGTCGGGTCGACGAATCGGAAGATCTGGTCGAATTGTGTGAGCTCGAACACCCGGAATGCGGCGGTCGACGTCGGCCGGACCAGCTGGAGGTCTCCGCCGGCTTGCCGTGACCTCTTCATCCCGCTCACGAGTGCCGCCAGACCGGCGGAGTCGACAAAGGAGATGGACGTCAGGTCGACGACCAGGTTGACCACGCCGCGCTCGATGTGCGCGGCGATGGCATCTCGCAGCGCCGGAGCGGCCTCGGCGTCAAGGCGACCATCGACGACCAGGCGGACCACTGTGACCGTCGAGGTGGTGCTATGGATTTCCACCGTTGTTCCTCACCTTGCCGCCGCAGTCGACGCCCGCCGCCCCGGCCGGGGCATTGAATCTCAGCCGCCACTGGTTCGAATCGTTTTCACGGCTCATATCGAACTCATCGGTCAGTTTTCGAATGATCATGAGGCCATAGCCATGAACCTGGATCTCGTCGGGGTCGGCGACACTTCGTGGATCGAACTCCACGCCGGAGTCGATCACGGTGACGGTCAGGCCGTCGTCGTCCACTTGGGCCACCAGCCTGATGCTGCTTTCCTCGCCGGCATACCCGTGGAGGGCGACATTGTTGCAGTGCTCGACCAGGGCCAGCTCCGCTCTCGAGGCCAGATCGGATGCCGGATCCGGTTCATGCCCGAGGTCCAACACGGCGTTCAACCAGGGCCTTATGAGGCGGGTGGCCACAGGGGTGGCGGGAATGATCAGCTCGTCTCGACCGTGGAACGTCATGGCGCCTCCCTCGTTCGACGTACCACCAGAAGCGTACGGTCGTCATCCTGGGGTTCGTCTCCGCTGTGGGACTGGAGCAGAGCGAACAGCTCGTCGACCAGCCCGACGGCGGTCGTGGTTCCGCTCCGGACCACGGCCTCGGCCAGTCGATCCTGTCCGTACTGCATTCCGTCGGCATTCTCCTGCTCGACCAATCCATCCGAACCCAGCAGGAGCATGTCGTTCACCTCGAGCCGGAACGAAGCAACCTCGGCGTCGACGCACGGCAGCACACCGAGCGGGGGTACATGGGGAGGAACCGGTTCCACCTGCCCTCGCCGGACGGTCAGGACCGGTGAATGACCGGCGTTGACAACCGATACGACGCCGGATCGAGGTTCCCACGAACAGACCGCGGTCGTGACGAACACTCCCGAGTCGGACAGGTACTCGTACACGTCGGCATTGATTTCGGCCAGGATATGGGCCGGATTTCCGGTCCGGTCCCGGTGGGCGGCGGCGGTGGTTGCGGTTGCCAGCATCGTCATGACCAGAGCGGCCGGAAGGCCCTTGCCCGACACGTCACCAACCGCGAAGATCAGCCCTCGTTCGGTCATCGTCCAGGTGAAGTAGTCGCCACTGGCCAATCTGGCCGGCTGATTGCGAGCATGAACGTCGAGGCCGGGAACCGTGGGTGATCTCCGAGGCAGAACCTGGCCGGCCAGCATCGACGCCGCCTCCACGTCGTGGCGCAGCATTGCATCGGCCAGTTCCCGTTGATGGGTCCTGGCCAGCTTCAAGAGCCCGCCAAGATGGCCGGCGATGGCAGCCGCCAGTTTCTGGGTCGGGGTGTGGATGCGGCCTCCGGCCGGGCCGGCCAGGATGAGCCGCCCCGGCTGCTCGTGGCCGATGGGTACGATCAGTACGTCGTGGTTCAAACCGCTCGAGTGCCGGCGGACCATGCCGGATTCCGTCCCCACACCATCGCGAACCAGGTCGACCAGGACTCGAGCGAACTCGCGGTCACCGCACAACGTGTCGGGCAACGAGGGAACACAGATCGCAACCGCCGGCGCGCCCGTCAACCCTCGAGCCTCCTCGGCCAGGTGGTCGACGATATCGGCGACGCTGAGCGAGGAACTCGTGCCCGTCGCCAAGTGGTAGAAGGCCAGAGCCTGGTCGTTCGCCTCGACCAATGCCGCCGTCGTATTGGACAGCTGGGTTCGGGCGACGGCGAGTCCGTCCAGGAGTCGAGCGTCGGCTTCGAGACGAGATCGGGCGTATTCCGAGTCGATACCGGCCACGATCAGTCGGGCAGGAGGATCGAATGCGTCGAGTCTGGCCTCGAGACGGATCGAGTCGGACGTTGCCGAACCGGCTACGGTGTGGCAGCCCTTGCCGTCGTCGATGAGCACCGACTCGGCCCCGGACTCGATCCAGACCCGCGACAGTTCCACCAAAGCCTCCCGCACCCGCTCGAACGCGGCGGGCATCCGATCGCCTGCCGCAACCGACGGCTGGGCGTGCATCCCCGGGCTCAGTGGCCGACGGCGATGTCGGGGCCGACCTCGCTGACCACAAAAGCCTTGTCCAGCGCGGTCAGTTCCAGAATGACCCGCACCGGTGTGGACGGGGCAACGAGAACCAGATCCCCTCCCGACTCCCGAGCCCTCTTCATGACCCGGGTCAGCACGGCCAGCCCGGTCGAATCGATGAAGTCGACCCTGCTGAGATCGAGACCTATGGTTGACACTCCGTCGGCGAGGAGCGCGGTCAAAGAGGTCAGCACCGGTTCCGCTTCGTGGGCGTCAAACCGTCCGGCAAGCACCACGGAGCCTCCGCTGCCGTTCCGTTCCGACTGGATCTCGAGATGCATGGTCACGTTCCTTCCTGGTTTCTCCGGCCGTGGCCTGGGTCGCGATATCGACCGAGCGCTTCGTTCAGACGAATCCGGCCCAGGTCGACAAGGAAGAGCAGGGTGTCACGTCCACCGTTGACGGTCGACCCTGGTGAGTCGAACCACCTCACCGGAACATCGACCACTCGAAGTCCGACGCGACTGGCGATGTACAGGAGCTCGAGGTCGAACGAGAAGCCGTCGATTCGCTGAACGGCGAAAAGCCGTTCGGCCGCGTCCCGGCTGAACAGTTTGAAGCCGCACTGCGTGTCCCCGTGGGAGAGACCGAATCCAAGCTTCACGAGTCGACGCAAGCCGTCCGACAGGATGCGACGGCCGAGCGATCGTCCCCGGACGTCCGCACCTCCGGCCCGGCGAGACCCGACGGCGATGTCGGCCTCGCCGGTCTTCACGGGGCCGAGGAGAAGCTCCAGCTGCTCGATCGGTGTCGCCTGATCGGCGTCGGCGAAGAGTATGAACTCACCACGCGCCGCCTGCACCCCACGTCGTACCGCTCCACCCTTTCCGGTGTTGGTTGGTGTCTCGACCACCTTCAGGTTGACCAGACCGAGCTCGCGAACAATACGGCGGGTTCCGTCGCTGCTCCCGTCGTCACTGATGATCAGCTCCCAGGACGGTTCCAGGCTGCAGACGTGGGAGACGACGGCTCCGATGGTCGGAAGGATTCGTTGGGTTTCGTTGTAGGCCGGGATCACAACGGACAGGACAGGGTCGACCTTCAGCGGTGTCGTGGCCCAGTGCCGGTAGCGTTCGAGCTGATCCAGTTGGGATGGTAGGTCAAAGGAAGGAGCCGTCTCAGCCAGAACATCGCCGCCGTCGAGGCGGTTCACCGCCGCGCTCATCGCTTCGCCCGGCCGTCGAGGATTCGGCGGATATGGAGCAGATGCCAGTCCAGGACTTCGGCCATGGGTATGCCCGATGACGCGGCAAAGTTGCGGCGTCCCTGTTCCAGGCGAAGCTCGTCGTCGTCGAGGAGCTTCGCCAGGGCATCGGCCAGGCTGTGGGAATCCCCGGGCTCGAAGTACTCGCCGACGAATCCCTCTTCCTCGATCACCTCGACGAAATCGCCGATTGCCGGCAGGACCGCGCAACGGCCGAAGCTGCCGGCTTGGTGTAGGACACCGGAACTTCCGGTTGTGGAGGTATAGGGAAAGACCGTGATGGCGGCTTCGGTGAAGACCCGGGGAACGTCCTCCTCGGCGACGTAGCCGGTGAAGGTCACGTTGTCCAGGTCGACACAGGCGGCCCGGACACCGGCCAGGTAGCCAGGCGAGTTCGGGCTGTCGGTGCCGGCTATCACGATCTCGACGTCGTCATAGCCCCTCTCCAGGAGTTCACGGTAGGCGTCGATGAGGATCTCGACCGTCTTGTAGGTTCCCCATTTGCCGAAGGCGAGAACCTTACGTCTTCCAGCCGGGAGATCGCACACCGGTTCGTCGATCTCATCGAAGACCCCGTGGGGGGCGAGCAGGATGTTGTCGCCGCCGTACTTCGAGCGCAGTTGTTCGACGTAGCGAGGGATCGTCAGGGCGACGAGGTCGGCCTGCAGGATCGCTTTCGTCAGCATGGTGCCGGCCGTTCTCATGAGCCGGGCCATCACCGGAGACCGGGCGAATCCGGCATCCCGCATGTCGACGTTCTCGACCAGGTTGTGCAGGATCACGACCGTTGGAACCCCCATGAGCCGAAGGATGAAGGGTGTCAGGAGTCCCAGACCGCCGGCGATTCTCGTGTCGCCGAACGTGGCGAACTGGAGATTGAACATCACGACATCGGGGCGAGACCTGGCCACCTGCCACGCGATCCGCAGCGGATTCAACACACTGTTGAAACGCCATGCGACTCGAGCGTCCACGCCGGGAATCGGCGTGGGAGCCCCCTCGTCGGAACGGTCGGCGAAGAGCACGACCTCCGACACCTCCGGTTTTGCGGCCAGGTTGACCACAGCGTGCCAGCCGAACTCGTTCAGGCTGTTCATGCCGGGCGGAAAGGCCGACACGAATCCTATTCTGAGACTCTCCACCAGATCGTCGTGCTGCAAAACGTCCCTCTCAGAACCGAAGAAATCACTCGGTTTGATGAACGGTCGCAGACAACCTGTTCTTTAGCCGGGATGGTCGGCAGGATCATCCACCATCCGCCGCTCGACCTACGTGCCGAGGCTCCCGGGGCAGGCCCAGCACCCGCTCACCGAGGATGTTGCGCATGATGTTCGACGTGCCGCCCATGATCGTGTAGCCGGGGGCGTACAGCACGCCCTTGGTCACCTCGTCGAAGAGCTGACCCCGGGGACCGAGGGTTTTGGCCACGAACTGGGCCACCCGCCACTCGTGTTCGGTGCAGAAACACTTGGTGGCGGCGCTGAATCCTTTCGGCGCCTGCTTCAGGACCTCCCGGTAGACAAGCAGACGTCCGACCCGATAACCGATCTCCAGCTCGGCGATCTCCTGGCGGACCAGCGGATCCGTGGTGTCGGCTTCAGCGACCGCCACGTCGAAGATCGGACGGTTCGACACCAGACGATCGATCCCCCCGCGCTCGTGTTCGAGCTGCACCATCGTCTGCTTGAACGCATCACCCTCGACCCCGACCAGGTTCTCGATCGGCACCCGAACGTCGGTGAAGTAGATCTCGCAGAAGTGACGGTTGGTGGTCATGTCGGTGATGGGACGGACCTCGATGCCCTCGAGATCCATGGGGACGATGACCTCCGAGATGCCACGGTGCGGCGGCCCCTCCGACGACGTACGGCAGATCAGGTAGCAGTAGTCGGACTGATCACCGAACGAGGTCCAGATCTTCTGGCCGTTGACGATCCAGTGGTCGCCGTCGCGGGCCGCCGACGTCTTGAGCGACGCCAGGTCGGATCCGGCGTCGGGTTCGCTCATCCCGATGCACCAGGTTGTCTCGCCGCTCAGCATCTGCGGAAGGTACTGGGCCTTCTGATCGTCGGTGCCATAGGCGATGATGGTCGGGCCGAACTGTCGATCGGCGAACCACATCGCGGCGATCGGGGCGCCGGCGCTGATCATCTCCTCGGCCACGATGACCCGCTCGATCGGTGGTCGCTCCCGGCCGCCATGGGCCTTCGGCCAGCCCATACCGATCCAGCCCTCCTCGGCCATCGTCCGGGCGAACTCCTTCGAGTAGCCGTTGATCCAGCTGTCGTTGTGACGGCCATGGACGGCCACGCCCTCGGCCGCCACCTCGCGGGCCCGGGCCTGTAGTGCTTCGAGTTCGGAACTGAGCTGGAACGACAGCATCGACACCTCACAGGATCGCTGACCGGGCCAGACTGTCATGTCGTGGCGTATCGGGGCCAATCGCCCGGTCCGAACCGTTGCGGCCGACAGTCAGCGACCGCCCGGCTCGTCGAGCGGCAGGGGACCAACATAGTGGCCGCGGGGGCGGAGCCGCAGCGGTCGTTCCCGGTATTCCTCCATCGCGTGCCCCAACCAGCCTGCGCAGCGGGAGACGGCGAAGATCGCCTCGCCGGCTTCCGGGTTCATCTCCGCCATCCAGGTCAAGTAGCCGAGGGCCAGATCGACGTTTGGTGCCGACTCGGTCCGGGTTCCGATTGCTCGCCGGTAGTCGTCGAGGACGACACGGCGTGGATCACCGGACCATGCCCGCTCGACGGCGGCGAGCAAAGCGCCGAATCGAGGATCCTCCGACCGGTAGACGGTGTGGCCGAACCCGGGGATCGACGACGTCGAGGGGCCGCGGTCAGCCAGGTCCGCCGTCGCGTCTCCGCCGGCCGCCACGGTGGCGAGCGATCGGTGGACGCCGCCGGATGCCGCGCCGTGGAACGGACCGTCGAGCGCCCCGAGTCCGGCTCCGACGGCGGCGTAGGGGCCGGCCCGGACCGATGCGGCGACCCGCACGGCGAAGGTCGACGTTGCCAGCCCGTGATCGGCCAGGAGTGCGAGTGCGACGTCGAGCGCACGGAGTCGAGGGCCATCGGGGGCCTGAGCGGTCAGCCGGGGCCACAAGCTCCGAGCCACGGTCACCGGCGGTCGGCTCGTCGGCGGACCGGACGCAGCGACCGAGGATCCGTCAACGACCGGCATGCTGTGGACCATGGCCCGAACCAGTCGGGGCGCTGTCCGGCGCACGACGGCCTCGCTCAAGTCGTCGCGTAGCGGATCGGCGGCTGCAGCCGTGGCCACGGCAATCCGAAGCCGGTCGAGCACCGGCATCGCAGGGGTGGCGGCGAACATGGTCTCGGACTCGTCGGCAAAGGCGGCGCGCCAAGAATCCGTGTTGTCGGCCTGCCAGATCAGGTCGGCAACGGCCTCGAAGCCCGATCCGGATTCGACCAGCCGGACCAGATCGTGACCCCGAACGACCAGGGAACGCCCCGCGACCCGCGTGATGGCTGTGGCCAGGACCGTTCGCAGCTCACCGGTCTTGGCTCCGCGGCCACCTCGCCGCAGATCCTCAACCTGTTGCCGGTCGAACAGGCTGGTGCGGCCGTCGAGTGCCATCCGTCGATGCAGGATGCCCCGACTGACGTAGGCGTACACCGTCGCCCGTTTGACGCCCAGTGCATCGGCCACCTGGGCCGCCGTCATCCAGCCGTGGGCGCCATCGATATCGGTTCGGGAGGCATCGCCTCTGATTGTCATGGGTTCGAGTTGCCGGTTCGAGTTGATATTGATCAATGTTGACGATATCAAGCTTGTCCGGCGCCATCGGAACCGGGCACAGTCGAACCATGAGCCCCACGAATGCCATGCTCGCCGCCGGACCGACGCCCACGGCTGCCTCCCGCCGGCGCGCTCCCGAGGGGTTGAAAGGCCTGATCGTGGCCGACACCGCCATCGGGTCGGTCCAGGGCGATGAGGGGTTCTACCACTATCGAGGTCACAACGCCGCCGAACTGGCGCCGCTCAGCCCGTTCGAGCGGATTGTGGAACTGCTCCTCGACATCGACGACCCCGGACCGTTCCTCGCCCGACAGCGGGCGACCGTGGAGGCTCCGTTCGTCCGGGCCGTGGCCGACGGTTTCGGCAACGACCCAATGCCGCTGGGGCCGCTGGTGGCGGGGTTGTGGGCCGCCGTCGACACCACCCCGACCGTCGACCTCGATCCGCAAGGCCGACGCAACGCCGCTCTGACCGCCATAGCGATAAGCCCGGTGTTGCTGGCGGGGACGGCCCGGCTGCTCAACGGCCTCGATCCCATCGTCGGCGATCCGGGTCGGGGCCATGCCGCCGACTATCTTCGCGTGGCCACCGGCGTCGAACCAACGACCGAGGCGGTGCGGGCGGTCGAAACCTACCTGAACCTCACGGCCGAGCACGGGTTCAACGCCTCGACGTTCACCGCCAGGGTGATCACTTCGACCGGGGCATCGGTTCCTGCTGCGCTGGGAGGCGCCATCGGCGCGCTGTCCGGTCCCCTGCACGGAGGCGCGCCGAGCCGGGTACTCGACATGATCAACGCCATCGGCGACCCGGAGCGGGCCGGCGACTGGGCCCGACGACATCTCGATGCGGGGGGCAAACTCATGGGGTTCGGCCATGCGGTCTACCGTCACCACGACCCCCGCTCAGAGACGTTGCGCCGGACCGCCGAGTCGTTCACCGATCCGGGGGCCCGGGATCTCGTCGAACGTGCGGTCGACATCGAACAACGCCTGTTGTCGGTCCTCGCCGAGCGCCGATCGGGTCGGCGGTTCGTCACAAACGTCGAGTACTACGCCGCCATCGTCCTACACCTGGCCGGGCTGCCCCAGGACCTGTTCACCGCAACATTCGTGGTGAGCCGGGTCGTCGGGTGGGCGGCCCACATCCTGGAGCAGGCGTCCGACAACAAGATCATGCGACCGTCGGCACACTATGTGGGACAGGGCGCTCAGTCCGCCGGATAGCGACTCCAGGTCCCGGTCTCGAAATCGTGGAGCTTGCACTCCCGCGTGGCCCTCAGATAGTCGCGGATCGAGATCTTGCGTTCGTTCACATCGTCGGGAAACACCTGCTGAATCGCTCGGGCCGCCTCCGGCAGTCGGTAGCAGGGGATGCGCATGTCGACGTGGTGCGGCAGGTGAACCATGATCCAGTGGTAGAACAGGTCCCAGCCCGGTGGTCCCCACAGCACCGTGGTGCCCTCGACCTGACCCCGGAAGCGGTTCCACTCCCGCCGGGGCCACCACCGGATCTCGGGGGCGATGTGGTGGACGTAGACCACCCAGCCGATCGACTGGCAGAACAACAGAAACGGAACGGCGAAGAGTTTGACCCACGTCCACAGCCCGGTGCCGAGGCCGCCGAAGGCCACACTGCCGATCAGCGTCAACACGACGAAGCCGGCGACGAGCGCCCGGTCACGGTGCATCGCCTTGGCCCAGCGTTCGGGTGGGCTGAACCGCACCATCTTGTTCCACCACACCTCACGCAGGTAGTAGGCCCCCGAACCGAGCGGACCCCATTCCAGCCTGTGCCGGAGCCGGGCCGGTGTGCTCAGCTCCCGGTACTGGTCGGCGGTGAGGGGATGCCAGACGAAGTCCATGCCCTGCCGCAGCGTGTGGCCGTGATGAACCCGGTTGTGACCGAAGATCCACTGTTCGGTGGCATGCCACGACGGCAACATGGTGAGCCGGCCGATGACGGCGTTCAGTCTCCTCGAGTCGAACAGAGCGTCGTGGGCCGCGTCGTGACCCAGAACGAACAGCCCCGAAACCGCCAGTCCGGCCAGCAGCCACAACGGCACCAGGAAGAGGGGGTTGTTGGTCGAGGCCAGGCCCCACAGCGCCAGGCCGTAAATCACGAGATCTCGGGCGACCAGGAACAGCCCCCGGGCCGTCGATCGCTGGTAGCAGTGCTCGGGGATGACATCGAGCACCGGCTTCAGGCCGGTTGGCTTGTCACCGGTGGATGATTTGCCAGTCGGGGTTGCGGGGGTGGAGCCTCCCAACCCCGCCGTCGAATCGGTCGTGGTCATATGTGCTCCTGACTCGGGTAGCGCTCCGCACGCTCTCCAACACGTGATCATTCTAGTCGGGAACCGCTCCCTACCGACCAGTCGGTAGGGAGCAATTTCGGTCACATCACGTCTGCCCCAACCGGTTACCGATCAGCGGCGTTCACGACCACGGCAGGTTACGAAGATCCACGTTCCCGCCGGTGAGGACGGCCACCACCCGTTGGCCGGCAAAACGGGCCCGGTGGGCCAGAATTGCGGCGACGCCGACCGCTCCCGACGGTTCCACCACGAGCTTCACCCGGGTCCAGATCAGCTCCATCGCATCTGCGATTCCCGGGTCGTCGACGAGCAGAATGTCATCGACGAGGCGGGAGATGATGGCGAAGTTCCTCTCTCCCAGTGAGGTGAGGAGGCCGTCGGCGATCGTGTCGGGCGCGGTCTGGGGTACGAGGGTCCCGCTGTGAAAGCTGCGGTGGGCGTCGTCGGCGCCGGTCGGCTCCGCTCCGATGACGGCGCAGTCGGGATAGCGGGCCTTGACGGCAACCGCGATTCCCGACAGCAGACCGCCGCCACCCACTGGAACCACCACCGCATCCGGTGGACCAAGGCCCATGGCATCGACCTGGTCGAGGATCTCGACCCCGGTCGTTCCCTGGCCGGCGATGACGAGCGGGTCGTCGTAGGGATGGACGAGGACGGCACCGGTGCGCTCCCGGATCTCCGCCACGGCGTCCTCCCTGGCCTGCAGGGTCGGCTCGCACAGGGTGATCTCGGCCCCGTAGCCTGCCACCGCGGCCTTCTTCACCCCCGGTGCGTTCGACGGCATGACCACGTGTGCCGTCGTTCCCCGGTTTCGGGCCGCCAGCGCCACGGCAGCGGCGTGATTGCCCGAGGAATGGGTGACGACCCCGGCGGCCGCCTCGGCCTCACAGAGGGCGAACACGGCGTTGTGGGCGCCTCGTGCTTTGAAGGCCCCGACCTTCTGCAGGTTCTCCGCTTTCAGCAGGAGATCACAGCCGGCCAGGGCGTTCAGCGCCGCGTTGGTCACCAGCGGCGTTCGGTGCACGTAGGGCGCGATTCGGGACGCAGCGGCCTCGATCTCGGCGACATCGATCGGTAGTGCGGGCTCCACGGGTTCGCGTCGATTCGACTCAGGATCGGGCCACGGCGACCGGGATCCAGCGCAGGATCTCGCTGCGTTCGGTGGCCGGCCCGGTGGTGCCCTCGGCCGGTCGGTTGGCGTAGCCGATCGTCTCGTAGGCCCGCAACGTCAGGCCGCCGGACCCGGCATGCTCGGCCACCAGCCGATGCTCGAATGACAGCAGGTCGCCCTCGAACGCCGGGCCCACGTGGCTACAGGCATGCCAGGCCACGATCGTGGCCAGGCGAGGTTCGATCCGGGTGAGCGACGCCTGGGCCAACGCCTGCACGTGCCCACCGTAAACCAGGCGGGTGTCGAAGGCGGTGGCGTCGACGTCTCGGTGGACGATGGCCCGGTTGTGGGTGAGGCGAACCAGGCCCGTCGCCTGATCGACAATGTCCCGGGTGACGTCGGCTCGGACCTCGTCGTCATGCCAGGTGGTCGGGGCCTCCAGCGGATCGGCGTTCCAGGCCGGCACCAGATCGGCGTAGTCGCCGATGTCGATTGCGTCGGGGGCCCTACCGGTGTCACCGTCGTGGCCCGGCATCACGTCGCCGCGTACCGGCAGCAGGGCGCATCGCTGGTAATCCATGACGACCTCGTCGTCGGCCGTGGTCTGCATACCGAGCAGCACCTTGCCCCGGTTCGGTCGATCGGGGCGGGGGGTGGCGTCGGCCATGGCGAGAAGCCGCACTCGTGTGTGCACCGTCTCGCCGATGTGCACCGGTCGCGACACCCGCAGGTTGCGATAGAACAGGTTGGCGATGGCTCGCCGGGTGGCCACGGTCGACTGACCGACCGAGAGGTTGGCCACCAGGCCCGGCGAGGCCAGCGGCTGGTGGTTGCCGGTAACGGCTCGGGCCAAACGGTGATCGAGACAGACCGGGAGGACCTCGCCGACGACCGACTGATACCAGGCCGCCAGGCCGAGATCGAGCGTGACCGCCGGCTGGGCCTCCAGCTCCATGCCGGGTTCGAGATCGTCGTAGAAGGGGCCGTCGGGGGGAACGGGGGTGCT
>JAOTVU010000131.1 GCA_029863385.1 Acidimicrobiia bacterium | reverse complement strand
GTCAGCGTTGGCCTCCAACTTGTGGGCGGCGATCAGCTTGGCCGTGGCCGCCACCTTGGCCGAGGCCTGCTGGGTGGCCATACCGGCGATGGCGGCGATCCGGGAGCCCATCGTGCCGACACCCTGGGGAACGCTGTCGGTGTCGCCGTAGCGGACGCTGATGTTGTCGATGTCCATCTGCAGCTCGTCGGCCGCGATCTGGGCCAGGATCGTCACCGTGCCCTGCCCGTGGGGTGCGGCGCCGGTGGCGATGATGGCGGTACCGTCGGGTTGGATCTTCACCTGGGCGGTCTCGTAGGAGCCGATGTGGCCGAAGCCCTCCAGCGCCCCCCGGGGGCCGAAGGCGGCGATCTCCACCCAGGTCGACAGGCCGATGCCCATCAGCTTCTCGGACGGATCGGCGTTGCGACGATCCCGCTCCGCCTTGAGCGCCTCGTAGTCGCACAGCTCCAGGGCGGTGCGCAGCGTGGCCTGGTAGTTGCCCGAGTCGTAGTAGACCTCGGCGTGGGGCGTCTTGTAGGGGAAAGCGTCGGCGGCGATGAAGTTCCGCATCCGCACCTCGGCCGGATCGACCCCGGTTTCGTCGGCCACCAGGTCGACGACCCGCTCGACCATGTAGGTGGCCTCGGGTCGACCGGCCCCCCGGTAGGAGGAGAGGGGCGACTTGTTGGTGGCCACCACCTTGTGCCCGGCGGCAATGGCCGGGATGGCGTAGCAGCCGCTGGCCATCCAGTTGGTGAGCGTCGGCATGCCGAGCGCCACCGGCACGTCGGGGTAGGCCCCGACATCGCCGATTACCATCGACCGGAGCCCGAGGATCTTGCCGTCGTCGTCGAATGCCACGTCGATCTCGTGGTGCTGATCACGGCCCGAGTACATGAGGAGGAAACACTCGCTGCGAGTCTGCACGTACTTCACCGGATGGCCAAGCCACTTCGACAGCACCGGCACCATCAACAGCTCGGGATACCACTGCACCTTGGCCCCGAACCCGCCGCCGACATCGGGCTGGATCACCCGAAGCTGGCTCTGCGACAGCCCGAGGTAACTCGACAGCGTGTTGCGGAGCGCGTGGGGCACCTGGGTGGAGGCCCAGACCGTGAGCTTGTCGCGGCCCCAGTCGGCCAGGACCACGCTGGTCTCCAGCGGCACCGGGTGCACCCGGTTGTTGTAGAGCTTCAGCGACGCCGTGTTGGGCGCCGAGTCGAACACCTCGCTGAGGTCGTCGGCGAACGGGGTGTCGAGCAGGACGTTGCCGCCGATGGCCTCGTGGAGCACGGGCGCGCCCTCGGCCATGGCCGAGGCCGGCGTGGTCACCACCGGCAGCGGGCTGTAGTCGATGACCACCTGTTCGGCGGCATCGGCGGCGATGGCGGCGGTGTCGGCCACGACGATGGCCACCGGTTCACCGACGAATCGCACCCGGCCCCGGGCCAGGATCGGCCGGTCCATGCCGGGCACGCCGGGCACGTTGCCGTAGCCCTCGAAGTCGTCGATCGTGTAGACGCCGTGCACGCCCTCGACCGCGGCGGCGGCGCCGGTGTCGACCGAGGTGATGTCGGCGTGGGCCTCGACGCTTCGGGCAAAGGCAACGTGCAGGGTGCCGACCAGTTGGACGTCGTCGACATAGTTCCCTCGACCGGTGATGAGGTTGGGATCCTCCTTACGGATGACCCGGGCTCCGACCATCGTTGGCATGATTGTGCTCCCTTCGATCTAGAGTCCGGCCGCGGTGGCGGCTCGCTCGACGAGTACCCGGGCCAGGTGCTGCCGGTAGGCGGCCTGGGCGTGCAGATCCGACGGCGGTTCCGTGCCCTCGGCGGCGACCGAACCGATGTCGGCGGCGGAGGACCCCGAGCGCAGGGCGTCGGTGGCCGACGATGCCAGCATCGGCGTCGAGCCCATGTTCACGAGAGCGACGCCGCCCCCGTTGCCATCGGCGGCCGCTTGAACCGAGCAGCCGACGATGGCCCAGTCCTGGGCCCGGCGATTGAACTTCTGGAAACCCCAGCCGGCACCGGTGTGCTTGGGGAAGCGGATCTCGGTCAGGAGTTCGTCGGCCCCGACCGCGGTCTCGAGGAATCCCTGGAAGAAGTCGGCGGCGGCCACCGTCCGTTCTCCCGACGGGCCGGTGATGACCATGGTGGCTCCCGTGGTCAGCGCCACCGACGGAAGATCGGAGGCCGGGTCGCCGTGGACCAGCGACCCGCCGATCGTTCCCCGGTTCCGTACCTGGGGGTCGCCGACGTGGGCCGCCACGTGAGCCAGGAGCGGCAGGTGCTTGGCCAGCAGGTCCGAGTGTTCGACGTCGCGATGGCGGGTCAGGGCGCCGACGGCGACGTGATCGCCGCCGTCGTTGATGTACGACAGATCGGCCACCTCCCCGATGTCGATCAGCCGCTCGGGTTGGGCCAGCCGCAGTTTCATCAACGGCAGGAGGCTGTGGCCTCCGGCCAGGAGCTTGGCCTCGTCACCGTGCTCGGCCAGCAGCGACAACGCCTCAGCCGCACTGGCCGCTCTCGTGTAGGCGAATCCGGCAGGAATCATCGCCACTCCTTTTGCGTCATACCTCGGTATCGGTCTCGACGCGCCACCCGCTCATCCCCGGGGCGCCCAGCGTCGTCAGCAGTCTAGCGACGGCGGGGACGGCGATCCAGTGGAGTTCTATTCGGTACGGGGATTGTCGAGGTCCTCGTCGACGTCGAGGATCAGGTCGTCGACCAGGTTCGGATCGAGGTCGTAGATCGAGCCGTCGGCCGTGGCCTCGAGGGCGGCGGAGATGATCAGCCGGGCCTCGTTGTTGAGCATGCCGATGGCCTTCTGACCGATCAGTGAGTCGCCGGTGCCCTCGGTCTGGCCACTGATCTCGACCAGCACGCTGCCGCCCACACCGACCTCACCGGCGGCGATCCGATCGCCGGCCATCAGGCCGTAGGCGTTGCGGGCGATGCCGGGGAACGAGCCGCCGTTGTAGCGGTCCATCTCCGAGAACCCCTTCTCCATCGATGCCAGTTTCATGGTCAACGCGAGCTGCTTGGAGAAGTCGACGGCGTCGGGGTGGACGTCGGTGTTCGTCGGCCACAACACCGAGGAGGTGTGACGACGGCCGGGGCGGTTCGGCCCGTCCGGATCGGCATCGAAAGCGATCCGGTCGATGTCCTGGTTGTGGACGTCGATCACCCAGATCGGCTGGTGGATTTCGTAGGCGTCCACCACGGCAACAGCCTCGGGAACCGGATTCTGGTTCGGATCGAAGTGCACACCGCCGACATCGGGGTTGCACTGGATCTGCCAGCTCTCGGTCCAGTCCATCCAGTGGTATCGGTTGATGTCGTAGCTCCACAATCGGTCGCCGTCGGCCGTGATCAGATCGGTGGTGTAGACGCCACGGCCCCGATTCAGGCGAGCCGGGTTGACGGTTCCGTCGGCGTTGAAACAGCCTCGGGTGTCTGCCTCGGGGGCGGTGAAGTCGGTGTTGCCCCGCTCGGGGATGGTGGAGCCGTCGGGGTTGACCCGGGGCACGATGAGCACGTACAGCTCGTCGAGAATTGCCCGGGCGGCCGCAGAGTTGGTGCCCAGCCACTGGATGACATGGAGGGCAGCCTCGGTGCCGTGCGGTTCATCGCCGTGCTGCTGGGTGATGACCATGACTGGGGTTTTCGACGGGTTGCCGATCTTGGCCAGCCAGATGTCGCGCCCGTGGGTCGTCGTACCGATCGACTCGACCTCGACCACGTCGGAGCGCCGGTCGATACCCATGAGGGTTTCCGACAGCTGCTCGTACTCGGTGAAGGCCTCGAGGCTCACCGTCTGCTGTGGTGTGATCCAGGGCCCGTTCGGTTGGGCGAAGGTGTCGGGATCGGGGTCGGCGGCCGCTGCGGTCGCGGTCATCACGGCAGCGGTGATCAGGCTCACGACGATGGCCAGTGTGCGTACGAGTTTCATGGTGGTGCTCCTCAGCAACGACCACCCGCCCTGCGACCATAGTCGACCGACCGCTTCGGCCCCAAAAGTGGGGCGGACGTCAGGGCAGCGGCGCCCGATCGTAGGTGAGGATCTGGGCCGCCCAGTTGGCCACCTTCTCGCCGGCGATGGCCCGGCGGTCCGGCCACGGTGTCGTCAGGTCGATCGGTTGGCCGCGGCTGATCACGGCTTTGAGGTTCGACCGGTCCTGCAGGATCGTGACGTCGGCCGCCGGGTTGCCCTCGATCACCAGGACGTCGGCCCACCTACCCGGTCCGACCACGCCGAGTTCGTCGGGGGCCTTCATGGCGGTGGCGTTGCTCATCGTGGCGCATTTGATCGCCTCGACCGGCGACAATCCGAGTTCGTTGACGAACACCTCCATCTCCCGGGCGTGCCAGTGACCGTAGGGGGTGAGGGCGAAGCCGCTCTCGGATCCGCACAGGATCGGCACGCCCTCGTCATAGGCCTTTCGCACCATGGCCGCGGTTGCCTTGATCTCACCGCGGAAGACGTCCTGCATGCCGATGCCGGCACCGACCGCTTCGCCGTAGTCGGCGAGGTTGGCCAGGAACGTGAAGGTCGGGCAGACGGCCGAACCGTTGTCGATGATGGCCTCAAGACCGTCGTCATCCATGTAGGAGGCGTGGAGGATGAGGTCGACGCCGGCCAGCGCCGCATCGCGGGTGGAGGTGGCGTTGCGGCAGTGGGCGGTGACCGGCACACCGAGGGCGTGGGCGGTGTCGCACACCGCCTTCATCTCCTCGAGGGTCCACACCTGGAGCTCGCCTTTCCGGGTGGGGATGGAACCGGTGGCGTGGATCTTGATCCAGTCGGCTCCCATCTTGATCTGGCGTCGGGTCTCGACGATCATCTCGTCGACCGTCTGCACGACCGCGGCGTAGCCGACCTCACCCTGGTCCGGGATCAGCCTCCCGGCGGTACCGCCGACCGCCGTGAGCAGCGCCTGGACGCCCGTCTTCATGCGGGGACCGGGAAACGCACCGCTGTCGACGACATCACGTATCTCGGGACCGATACCCATGACCGTGTCGGGATCCATGAAGGAGGTGACGCCGGCCAGCAGCAGCTTCGGCAGGTTGAAAAGGGTGATCATCGCCGCCGTCGTCGGGGGTCGATGGTAGAAGAGCTCGTCGTTCGACTGCACGTCGTCGAACGTGATGTGGCAGTGGGCGTCGATGAGGCCGGGCATGATCGTCGCGCCCTCGGCGTCGATCACCGTGGCGCCGTCCGGCACGGAGTCGTCGATGGTGCCGGTCGTGCCGACGGCGATGATCTCGTCGCCCCGGATCACCACGTCGGTACCGGGGACCGGATCCGAGCCGGTGCCGTCGATCAGCGAGCCGTTGCGGATGTGAAGTGCCGAGGTCATGGCTGCCTTTCCACACGTCGGAGCCCTGCTTGTCGAGATGCAGGCGTCGTCAGTAGTCTAGCGACGCAGGAGTTGACGTTCCAGGTCGGCGCCCGCCACCTGTCTACGATCGGCGGCGGGTCCGATGGATGAAGGGATGGCCGATCATGCGACGGATACTGGTGACGGGGGCGGCATCGGGTATCGGCGCCGCGTGCTGCGAGGTGTTGACCGACCATGGCTGGGAGGTCATCGGCGTCGACCTCGGGCCGGCTGCCGGAGTCCGCCACCTCGACGTGACCGACGAAGCGGGCTGGGAGACGCTGATGGCTGATATCGGCCCGGTCGACGGGCTCGTCACGAGCGCCGGGATCCGGACTCGGAGCGCCATCGTCGAGACGTCGCTCGACGAATGGGAGCGGCATCTTCGAGTCAATCTCACCGGCACCTGGCTGGCCATTCGGGCGTTCCTCCGTGCGGCCGCCGCCGATCAGGTCGATGGCACGTTCGAGCAGGGACCACCGCCACACTCCCGGGCGATCGTGACCATCGCCTCGGTCAACGCCACCATCGCCGTTCCCGATCAGGCCCATTACGTCGCCAGCAAAGGCGGCATCGCCGCGCTGACCAGGGCCGCCGCACTCGAGGGGGCACCGCTCGGCGTTCGGGTCAACGCCATCGCCCCGGGGCCGATCCGCACGCCGATGGCGTCCGAACGCCTGCAGGAGCCGGCCCAGGTCGCCTGGTTGACCGGGCGGGTCCCGCTCGGTCGAATCGGCGAACCATCCGAGATCGGTGAGCTGGCCGAGTTCCTCCTCTCGGACCGGGCCTCCTATGTGTCGGGGGAGATCGTGTACGCCGACGGTGGTTGGGCCGCCAACGCCGTCTGACCGGCCCGTCTCGACACCGGTCGAGCCGCGGGCTAAGCTCGACCACACTAGTTGCGAGGTTACTAACGACGCCGCAATGTGAAATCGGCGGCGGGGAGCGCAACGTCGAAGGGGGAGACGTGATTCAACAGGTGATCGCGGGGCTGCAAGCGGGAAGTACCTACGCCATGCTGGCCCTCGCCGTGGTGCTGATTCTGAAAGCCACCGACGTACCCAACTTCGCCACCGCCGACATGGGCCTGGTACCGACGTTCGTCGGCTGGCAGCTCATGGACTCCTTCGACCTGACCTACTGGTTGGCGATACCGGCCGCCATTCTGTTCGGCATGGTGCTGGCGCTGGTGATCGAGCGGATCGCCATCCGGCCGATCCTGGCCGAGTCGCATTTCGCCACCGTGCTCATGACGATCGGCGTGTTCGTGGTGTTGAGCGCGGTCATCCAGCTCATCTGGGGTTCCGAGCCCCGACGGATCGACGCCCCCTTCAGCGGCAACTTCGAGGTCGCCGGCAACTTCGTCACCTACGACCAGTTGGCCACCATCGGCCTCGGCGCGCTCATCACCGCCGCGCTGTTGTGGTTCTTCAAATCGCCGTGGGGGGTGAGAATGCAGGCGATCGCCGAGGACCGGGTCACCCCCCGGCTGCTCGGTGTGCGGGTCGACCGGGTGTTCTCGATCTCGTGGGCACTGGCCGCCGCCATCGCCACCGTGGCCATGACCCTGCACACCCAGTCGACGGTTCTGACCGACACCGCCGGCGCCCCGCTGATCCTGAAGGCGTTCGTGGCGGCCACTATGGGCGGCTTCGGATCGATCATCGGTGCGTTCCTCGGCGGGCTGGCCCTCGGCGTGATCGAGAATCTGGCCGGCTTCTACATCGGCACCGGTAGCCGGGCCGCCGTGGCCATGATCTTCGTCGTCCTGATTCTCATGGCCAAGCCGGAAGGGTTGTTCTCCAAGGCCCGGCCCCGGGAGGTCTGAGCTTGAACCGACGACTGGCAACGGCGGTACTGGCGGTCGCCCTGGCGGCGGTCGCCATCGTCCTGCCCGATTTCGTCAACGCCTACCGGCTGTTCCTCGCGACCCTCATCGTGGTGTTCGCCACGGCCGGTGTCGGTCTCGTCGTGATCATGGGGTGGACGGGCCAGATCGCGCTGGCCCATGTGGCGTTCATGGGAATCGGGGCCTACGGCACCAACTGGTTGTTCAGCGACCTCGGCGTTCCGTGGCTTCTCTCACTCCTGCTTTCGGCGCTGGCGGCCGCCGTGGTCGGTGTGCTCATTGGCTTCCCGGCGGCCCGCCTCCGCGGGTTCTACCTGGCCATCGCCACGCTGGCCTTCGCCGAGCTGATCGTCCGGTTCTTCGTCGAGGCCGACACGATCACCGGCGGCATAGCCGGCAAGCCGATCGAGATCATCCAGCTGTTCGGACTGGACCCCGACCGCAGCCAGTGGTACATCGCCCTCCTGCTGGCCGTGGTGGTGTTCACGGCCACCGACCGCCTCGGTCGCACCGCCTTCGGTCGCTGCCTGCGCATGGTCCGCGACGCCGAAGTCGCCACCGGATCGCTCGGGATCTCGGCCACGCGCTACAAGCTGTTGGCCTTCGGTCTCTCCGGTTTCATCGCCGCCCTGGCCGGCGGCCTGTTCGGCCAGCTCCTGACCTACGTCTCGCCCGACACCTTCCACACGGCGCTGCTCATCCAGTTCCTGGTCGTTGTGTTCGTCGGCGGAGTCAACCGCCTTTCGGGGGCGGTGATCGGCGCCATCTTCGTGGTGGTTTCGCGCGAGTTGTTCCAGGACGTCGGCGACTGGCAGCGCCTTGTCTTCGGACTCTCGCTGGTTCTGGCCGTTCGCTTCCTCCCCGGCGGCCTGACCTCGTTGCTGCCCCGCCTCCGGGAGATGCGCCGGCTCGATCGGCAGCCGCAGGAGGCCCTCTCATGAGCGGGGTCATGACCGGAGGCGTGAGCCGGTCAGCCGGTCGAGCGGGGCCGGCCCTCAGCGTTTCGGACCTCCGAGTGTCGTTCGGCGGTAACCATGTGCTCACCGGCGTCGACCTCGACGTCACCCATCCCTTCACCGGGTTGATCGGCCCGAACGGGGCGGGCAAGACCACACTGTTCAACGTGGTGTCAGGCTACGTCACCGCCAGTCGGGGCACGGTCAAGCTGGACGGCGCCGACATCACCGGGGCGCCCCAGACCCTGGTCGGCCGCAGCGGGGTCGCCCGAACGTTCCAGACGCCGAAACTCATCGGCGACCTGTCGGTGCTGGAGAACGTGCTGCTGGGTATCGACGGGCGGTCGTCGCTCCTCGACCAGGTCCGCCAAGCGGTCAGCCTGCGGGGTCGGGGTCAGGCCAACATCGATCGGGCGCTGTCGGTCATCGACACCTTCTCACTGGCCGATTCGGCCAATCTCGACGCCGGCTCCCTGCCCCTGGGCAGTCAGAAGATCGTCGAGGTGTGTCGGGCCCTGGTCTCGGAGCCGTCGCTGCTGCTGCTCGACGAACCGGCGGCAGGCCTCGGCCGAGACGACGTGGAACGCCTCGTCGAACCGCTCAAACGGTGGGCGGCCGGACACGGCACGACGGTGATCATCATCGAACACGACCTCGAGCTGGTCACAGACCTCTGCGACGACGTCGCCGTGCTCCACCTCGGCCATATCATCGCCCGAGGTACACCCGCCCACTGCATGAGCGACCCGCAGGTGGTGGAGGCCTACGTCGGCATCAGCGACAGAGGCGGCGCCGACGGCGACAAAGGCGGAGCCATCGGTAAGGGAGCCGGGGGCGTCAATGCTTAAGATCAGCGAGCTCGAAGCCGGCTATGGCCGGGTCCAGGTGCTCCGGGGGATCGACCTTCACGTCGACGAGGGCGAGGTCGTCTCGATCCTCGGCGCCAACGGGGTCGGCAAGACGACAACCCTGCGGGCGATCTCGGGCATCATCCCGGCCTGGCGGGGATCGATCACCTTCGACGGTGTGACCTTCTCCGACGAGGTCCCGGAGAAACGAGCCGCCCACGGCATCGGCCACGTCCCCGAGGGCCGCGGCATCCTGACCACGCTGACCGTCGGCCAGAACCTGGAGCTGGGCGCCACCCTCCGCCGTGACGGACCGAAGGCGGTCAAGGCCGACCTCGACCGGGTCCTCACCCTGTTCGAGCCGCTGGCCGGACGGCTCGACGAACCGGCGTCGCGGCTCTCGGGCGGTCAACAACAGATGCTGGCCGTCGGCCGTGCACTGATCGGACGGCCCCGTCTTCTGATGATCGACGAACTCTCGTTCGGCCTGGCGCCCCTCCTCGTCAAGGAGATGTTCGCCATGATCAGGAGCCTGCGGGACGAGGGCACCACGTTCCTGCTCGTGGAGCAACACGCCGGCGCCGTCGCCATCTCCGACCGGATCTACGTGGTGTCGGGCGGTCGGACGATCCTCGAATCGGCCGCCGACAAGGTCGACACCGACCAGCTCGTCCGCTCCTATCTGGGAGACCACGACGCCGACATCACCGCCGCCGCCACACCAATCGAGACCGACCAAGACTGACGCACCCGAAGGGGGAGACTACCAATGCACACACCATCAAACGCACTGTCATCATCGAGAGGGCGGTCCGGCCGGTTCTGGCTGGCCCTGCTGCTCGCCATTGGCCTGTTCGCTGCCGGCTGTGGTTCCGACGACACGTCCGACAGCTCAACGAGCGACACCACGACGGCCGAGGAGGAGTCGGCGGCCGAGGACGAAGCGACCGACACCACGATGGCCGAGGAGACCGACACCACCGAGGCGGCTGACGACAGCGCCGCCGTCTGCACCGAACCCGGTCAGGGCATCACCGACGCCACCATCAAGATCGGGTCGACCCAACCGCTCTCGGGCGGGGCGGCAACAGCCGGTGAGGCCTTCGCCGCCGGTCTCGAGGCCGCTGCGCAGGAGCGCAACGACGCCGGCGGGATCAACGGACGCATGATCGAGCTGACCATTCTCGACGACGGCTTCGAGGCCGCCCGCTCGGTGGCCAACGTCCGGCGGCTCGGCGACGAGGAGGAGGTCTTCGCCGTGCTGAGCCCGGCCGGATCGGCCAACCTGCCCGGCAGCTACGAGTACCTGTCCCAGAAGGGTCTGCCGATGTTCGCCCCCGTCCTGCCGCCCGACCCGGATCAGCAGGAGGTGTACCTGATCGGCACCGGGCACTCGGACCAGGTCCGGCTCATCGTCGACTGGCTGGCCGAGCAGGGAGTCACCTCGATCGGTTTGCTGCGCCAGGACAACGACCTCGGCGCCGCGTTCAAGGCCGGCCTGGAAGCGCAGGCGCCCAAGCACAACATCGAGATCGTGGCCGAGGAGGTGGTCGAGCCGCAGAGCACCGACGTCTCGGCTCAGGTTCTGAACATCCGCGATGCGGACCCGGATGCGGTCATCTCTGGGGCCGACAACACCCAAACGGCGCTCCTGCTCGATCAGGCCTATGACCTGGGATGGGAGCCAATCATCATCGGTAACTCGTCGACCGCCGGTCCGGGCGCCGTGGGTACCGTCGGCGCGGCGGCTCCGGAGGCGGCCGAGGGCTTCTACGGTTCGGCCATCCTGGCCTTCACAACCTCGGACGCGCCCGAGGTCCAGGCCTATCGGGCGGCCATGGACGCCGCCGGGCACAGCGATGTGGCCGACAACGCCTTCGGCCTGCAGGCCTACGCCCACTCGATCGTGTTCTACAGCGTGCTCGAGTCACTGGGTGACGACCTGTGTTGGGACGCCCTCCACGCTTCGCTCGAGTCGCTCGACAATTTCGAGACGGGGCTGGTCGCCCCGGTGACCTTCGGGCCGGTTCCCGGTGGTCACAGCGGCACGACCGGTGCCCGAATCGCGCAGTACACGGGCGGTGACTGGGTGTTCATCACCGACTTCCTCCAGCCCCAGGACTGAGACGGCGATCCCCGCTCGCCGGGGCCGGATCGGGACTCGCCACCCGATCCGGCCCCGGCGCAACCCCGACCCGGGAACCCATGACAGCCGACAACCTCCGCCACGACGACCGGATCGCCATCGGCGATCTGCTGGCCCGGTACTGCGACCGGCTCGACGCCTATGACATCGATGGCGTCGCCGCCTGTTTCACTGCCGACGCCCGAGCCGACTACGGCCCCGGTCGAGGGGGTGAGATCGTCTCACGAGCGGCCATCGCCGAACGGATCCGCGCCGGACAGGCTGCGTTCCGTCGCACCCACCATCAACTCGGCCACGGCACGGTCACCTTCGACGCCGGCGACCCGGGTCGGGCCTCGGCCCTCACCGCGGCCATGACCTGGCACGAACGGTGGTCCGGTGAGCGAGAGCTCCTGGCGCTCCGCTACGTCGACGAGCTGGCCCGAGTCGACGGCGCGTGGTTGCTCGACCGGCGCCGGGTGGAGATCAGCATCGTCGAGGGGTTCGAGGGGACGAGCTGGTACTGGTGGCCCCGCCGGGAGCCCGACGACCGGGCATAGCTCCGACCGATCCCCCGCCCAGCCCGCCCGTCCCTGTCTGTCCACCCCGCGCCTTCCGGATTTGGCAGATTCGTGTGTGGCCGGATGAGTTGGGTCCGTCAGGGGGACGCAGACGGTGTCGCCGCCGCGGTTGCGCCGACCACGGGGATACGGCCGGCTCGGCGCCACACCGGCAGCGAAGCCGCCGTCAGGACGACCATCACCAGCCAGCTGGGCCAGTACCGGCCTGTGACGTCGACCAGCCAGCCGAACCCGACCGGTGACAAGAGCGCGCCAAGGTAGTAGCCGGTCATCGTGATCCCCGTTGCCTGGGCCACCGCCAGGCCCGCCCGGTCGACCAATGCGGCGTGCATCGTGCCGATGGTGGCCAGTTGTACACCGGTGCCGACGATCATGCCGGCGCCGACGACCAGCAAACCCCGACCCGCACCGAGCGCCGGGCCGGCCAGAATGGCGGCCATCCCCACCGTGGCCACCATGACGAGAAGCAGGAGCCGGCCGATACGGCGGTCGGGGCCGATGCGGTCGGCCAGGCGACCGTTGCCGATCATGGCCACGACCCCGAGTCCGGCCGCCGCCGAGGCCAGCGCCCCGGCCAACCCGGCCGAGGTGTCGAGCCGGTCCTGGAGGTACGGCACGACCCACGAGAAGATCGGTTGCGAACCGCCGACGAACAGGAAGCTGGCCAGCGAGAACCAGTGGAACGACCGGAGATCGACGCTGCTCGCCAGCGGCGCCGCCCCGTCCAACGATTCCGGCCGCCGGCGGGTGCTTCTCTGGTGGTCGACGGCGGCCGGAACGGAGGGGTCGAGGACCAGCGCAACGGCGACCGCCACCACGACGGCCGCGACCGCCACCGCCGACCACACCACCGTCCACGACCATCGGGCGGCGGCCGGCGCGCCGAGTGCGGCGGTCGTGGCGGCCATCGTCGGGACGCCGGCGGTCTTGACCGACAGCGCAACCGTCCGATGCCGGGACGGAACGGTGCGGGCCAGCGCATCGTTGGTACCGGCGTTGGCCCAGGCGTACCCGGCACCGGCGACCACCGCCGAAGCGAGCAGCACCCAGTAGCGCTCGGTGAGCGCCCCCACCGCAGCGCAGGCGGCGACGACCACCATGTCAGCCACCACCACCGTTCGGGCACCGAACCGGGCGGCCAGCCGCCCACCCCCGACCGACGCCAGACCGGTCGAGCCGAAGTAGAGCGACACCAGCAGTCCGACCTGGGCCTTCGACAGATCCAGCGAGTCCTGCAGCGCCACCGAGACGTAGCCGGGAACGAACCCGAGTGCGGCACCGACGCCGATGGCGGCGGTGCACACCGCAGTGATCAGCCATGGCTTCGGTGGGCGGGCGAGGGGCGGCGACGGACGGGACACGGTCAGCCTCCAACCGCTACGGTCGGGGTATGCGGTACGCCATCAAGACCTCGCCCCAGTACACGACCTGGTCCGATCTCCTGGCCACCTGGACCGAGGCCGACCAGATCGATCTGTTCGAGTCGGCCTGGGTGTTCGATCACTTCTACCCCATCAACGTCCCCGACACGACCGGGCCGTGCATGGAATCGTGGGTGGTGCTCACCGCGCTGGCCCAGGCCACCTCGCGGATCCGAATCGGCTGCATGGTCAACGGCATCGTCTACCGCCACCCGGCAGTGCTGGCCAACATGACCTGCGCGCTCGACATCGTGTCGAACGGGCGGTTGGAGCTCGGGCTCGGCGCCGGCTGGAACGAGGAGGAGTGCGACGCCTACGGGATCGAACTCGGCACACTGACCGAGCGGTTCGACCGGTTCGACGAGGCGTTGGCGGTGATCGTCGGCCTGTTGACCCAGGAGGTCACGACCTTCGCGGGCCGGTACTTCACCCTCGACAACGCCCGGAACAATCCGCCGCC
>JAOTVU010000283.1 GCA_029863385.1 Acidimicrobiia bacterium | reverse complement strand
CGCCGTGTGCTCCGCTCACCGGCTTCGGTGACCAGGGCGGCACCGGCGTGACCAACCCCGGTCTGGCCGAGGGTGGCGTCATCACCATGCACCCCGGTATCGCCGGCGGCGCCGACCTCGATCCGGCCGTTCACGGCTGGACCGGTCCGGTGGCCATGGTGGAGATCACCCGCACCAGCTGATCCAGTCCCTGATCCAGCCCCTGATCCGCCTCTCACGAGAACGGGCCCCGGATGCACGTGCATCCGGGGCCCTCTGATGATCGATCGGTTGGGCGACCTCAGGCCACCCGCCGATCAGCTAGTTCGACGGTTGCACGCGAACCTGCATGAACGCCCCGCCCCTCGGGCCAACCTGCACCACTCGGATCTGGGTGCCCGTGTTCGGGTTGATCACGCCTGCTGTCGGGGTCTCGGGGTTGTAGTACTGCTTGGTGTCGTCGAAGACCGGCACCGCCGGTTGGCTCGGGTGGTGTGACTCCTGGCTGAGCCAGTGTAGTGTCAACGCCGCAGTCGGTTCGAGGCCGAACGTGGAGTCGTAGCTCTGGATTCTGCTTCGCCAGATGCCACCGTCACCCTGGTACATGGTCGCCGGATGGGCGTCGATCGGGAGGATGAGGCCCTCGCCCGGGTGGGCGCTGGTGCTGTTGTCTGTCTGCGATGAATCCCAGTAGCTGATCAACAGACCGTCCTCGTAGCTGAACCGCTCGACCCAGTTGACCAACGTCGGGTTGTCGAGGAACCCGAAGTTGTAGGGGCCGGTGCGCAGCGCATCGTCGAACCCGTAGTAGGCCCGGTTCTCGGCGACGTAGGCGTTGAAGTAGGCCGCCTCCTCGGTTCCGGTCGTGGCCACGAAGCCGTCGAGGGTGAACTCACCGTCGACCTCGGCGCCGAAGATCTCGCCGCCGATGGTGATCTCGTCGACCTTGAAGCCGGGGTTGACCACGGCCACGTCGGTCCAGTACCGGAAGCCGACCAGGGTCGGTCCGCTGTAGCCCGACAGGTCGGCGGTCAGCGACACCCAGCCACCGGAGCTTCCGGTGATGCCGTAGCCGAAGTTCTGGCCGTTGGGATCGTCGGAGGTGGAAACGCTCGTCTCGACCTCTTCCCACGTGCTGCCACCGTCGCTGGACGCCACGAGATAGGCGTAGTCCCAGTCGACTTCGATGTCGTAGTCGACCCGGGCGCTGAGCGTCGACCCTGCGCCAAGATCGAACTCACGATACATCACGTGGTCGAGGTTGTTGCCCTGGCCGGAATAGTAGAACTTCTCACCGGCGAACGGGGAGCCGATCACCTCGGTCACCAACTTGTCGGGCAGGACCGTGAAGAGCGCCTGGGCCTGTTTGGTGTTGGTCGACGCCGGGCCGAGCCGATGGGTCGACCGCTCCCCGGCGAAAGCCACCTCGTAGTTCAACCAGCCGAGCTGGAACTTCTCCCAGGCTCCCATGTGGGTGGGCTTGGTGCCGATGTCGACGGTGCCGTCGTTGCCGTAGGAACCGGACGACATGAGCGTCCACCACGCAGTCGAGTTCTCACAGGCCGACCCGCAGGTGTTACCCGAGGTGTCGTAGAGGTCGGGCAGGCCGAGGTCGTGGGCGAACTCATGGGCGAACACGCCAACGCCACCGTTCTCCGGCTCGATCGTGTAGTCGCCGATCCAGTACTTCGAGTTGCCGACCTGGGTGCCGCCGAAGGGAACCTGGGTGCCGTCATCGAGTATCGGGCCGCCCGCGCCGATTCCCGTGAGCTGCACGTACCAGCGATGCGACCAGATGGCATCGGACCCGTAGGCGCCCCCACCGGTCTCCTGGCCGGCCCCGGCGTGCACCGCCTGGAAATGGTCGATGTAGCCATCGGGCTCGTCGAAGTTGCCGTCACCGTCGAAGTCATAGCGGTCCCAGACATCGAACTTCGACAGGTAGGCGTCGATCTCGTCGGCCGTCATGCCTCCTGCGATCTGGGACGCATACCAGTCGTTCACCGACTCCTGCACGAACCACCAGGTCGTCTGACCGCAGACGATGCTGCCGCACCAGTCGCGACCGTAATGGGCGGCCCGATACTGCACCTGACCCCAGTCGGTCACATCACCGTCGACGGTGTAGCGACCCGAAGAGTTCTCCTCGTAGAAGTCGCGCATCGAGCCGTCACCGCCGAAGAGCAGCTCCTCGTAGTAGCCGGTGTCGAAGTCGGGTTCCCAGATCGTGGAGTTGTCGACCGAACGGTCGGGCTCGGGAATCTGGTTGTGTTGGGGCCCGGTGAGCCCTCCCTGGAGAATGCCGAACGGGGACTTCTGGTCGCCGAACTCGCCGAGCACGGTCCAGATGAGGTCCTCGTCCTCCTGTTCCAGTTCGACGAACTGACCCTTGGCCACCTTGACGACCGGGCCCTCGGCCTTGCCTTGCAGGACCATCTCGAGGGCCTTCGCCCGCCGCTCGCGCTGGTCCTGACCGAGCGGGTGGGGAATGTCGTCGACATTGGCCCCGATCGGGTTGTCCAACCTCAACGGAGGATCGGCGGCGGATGCGCCACTCAACGGAAGGAGTGCCGCCACCATTGCCAGGAGCAACCCGATGGCCACTGGGGACTTTCGCATTTAAACCTCGGCTCTACGTAGGACCGTCAATCGAAACCAGCCCGCGGTCAACCCGACCACGAGCCCCGGTGAGGTCATCGTTCGCCCGTTCCCTTCACGATTCCCTCGACGCGAAGATAACACAGTGCAAGCTCCTTCAACCAACTTCGCCATGAGCCACCAGATAGGGGGGTCGGGGGCGATGCGGCTCCGGCGATTCCGGGATCAGACCCGGGTCAGCAGCTCGCGTTCCTCGGCGATCTCGGCCCGCACCGCTTCCAGGTACCACCGAGCGTGGGCAAGCTGGACCACCGAGTCGGGACCACGGGGTATCCGATGGTAGGACGCGGCGGCCAGGAGGAGTTCATCCAGAAGGTCCTCGAAGCGCGGCGAGAGCATCCACCTAGATTACGGCAGGCTCGATCCCGGATCGACGTCGCGAGCGGCGTCGCCGTGCTACGGCGGCGGCGGCCAGGCCGATCGTGGTGACGGCTGCTCCGGCCCACACCACCGAGA
>JAOTVU010000130.1 GCA_029863385.1 Acidimicrobiia bacterium | reverse complement strand
GACGACGACCTACGAGCGGGCCACGATCCTGCTCGGCGGCAGCGAACTCGACGGAAGCGAACCCGCTCGCATCACCGTCGACACCGACCTGATCTGGCGAACGGGCGGGGACCGGGAACTCGACCTCGGTCCGCTGGTGCTGATCGAGACGAAGACGTCGGGCAAGCCGTGCGCCTTCGACCGGGTCCTCTGGCGGGCCGGTCACAGGCCGGCGACGATCAGCAAGTACTGCACCGGCCTCGCCGCCGCCAATCCGCACCTTCCGGCCAACAAGTGGAATCGGGTGCTTCGGCGTCATCTCGACCGGCCCGCCCACTCCCCCGTGGATCAGGTTTCGGGCTCGAGGACGAAGTCGAAGTCGCAGGTCCCGTCGGACATGTCGATGATCAGCGACTCGCGGACGCCGAAGACGGCGTCGGAGTCGAGGTACTCGCTCTCGGCGTCGAACAAATGGGTGATCACCGACTTGTAGCCGGGGGCCGAGACAACGAAGTGCACGTGACCCGGGCGCCAGTTGTGCCGGCCGTTGGCGAACAGCAGGGCCCCGGCCGGGCCGTCGCCGGGGATCGGGTAGGCCACCGGACGGACCGAGTGGATCTCGTAGCGACCATCTAGTCCGGTGGTGAAGACGCCCCGCATGTTCATCGGGGTCTGGTCGTCGCTCTGCACGTCGTAGGTGCCGTCGGAGGCCGTCTGCCAGACGTCGAGCTCAGCGCCGCCGATCGGTTGGCCGTCGAGATCGAGGATACGACCGGTGAGCACCAGGGGCCGGTCGGCGTCGCTCGGATCGATGACGATCGACTCCCCCATCGCGCAGCGTGGGGCGTCGTCGACGTGGAACGGCCCGAACACTGTCGGTTCGGTCGTGCCTTCTGCGCCGGCCTGGTTGATCATCTCCACCAGCATCGAAACACCGAGGGTGTCCGAGAGCAGGATGAACTCCTGGCGCTTCTCGTCGCAGAGCTGGCCGATTGCGGTGAGCGTCTTGATGCCGGTGAACCACTCCTCACGGGTCAGGGAGACCTCCTCCACGAACGCGTGCAAATGGCGTATCGCGGCGGTCGTGATCTCGGCCAGCCTCGGGTTGGGCGAGTCCCGGTACCGGTCCAGGACCTCCTCGAGGTGCTGAGCGGGGGTGATGTTGGCCATGAACGACTCCTTCGGGTGGGACGAGGTCGGGCGTGTGTTCATCCGGTCGAGCGACCGTCGGTAGTGGCGACGAGACGCCGTCGCACGGGGAAGAACTGAAGTGGGCGCCACCGCTGCAGAAGACCGTAGAGGCCCTTGGGGGCGGTGATGGCCATGACGGCGGCGACCGCACCGAGGATGATGAAACGCCAGTTCTCGGCGTCGGCCAGCTGCTTGTCGATCAGCCAGAACACCAGGACCCCGAGAATCGGTCCCGTGGTGGAGCCGACCCCGCCAATGACGACGATGAAGATGACCAGCGCCGTCCAGCGCAACACGCTGAATCCGGAGTTTGCCGTGGTGGACGTGGTGTTCAACAGGATGACCGCGCCGGTCGCCCCGGTCCAGAACGCGGTCAGGATCCAGATCTTCAGCCTGGTCTTCGTGACCTCGACACCGAGCGCCCGGGCTCCCGCGGGATTGTCACGAAGCGCCCGCAGCGCCAACCCCATGCGGCTACGCAGGACGAACACCACGATGAGGGTGCTCCCGACGGCCAGTCCGAGCGACAGCCAGTAGTTGAGGTTCGTACGGGTCTCCAGTGAGTACCCGCCGAGTGACTCCCTGGTCAGCGAACGGACGTCGCCGCCTCGTAGATCACTGCTCTCGGTGGTCAGAAGGCGGAACACCTCGGCCACAACCCAGCTTCCGATGGCGAAGTAGCCGCCCTCGAGCCGGAAGGCGAACAGGGCCACCGGCACCGACACCGCGGCGGCGACCACCCCGGCGAACAGGACCGACAGGAACGGGTCGACGCCGACGACTTCGGCCAGCTGCAACAGCGAGTAGATGCCGATGCCGACGAACATCTGTTGGCCGACGGAGATGAGGCCGGCAAATCCGGCGAGCAGGTTCCACATCTGGGCCAGCGCCAGGTAGTACAGGATGACGACGAGAGGGGTCTGGAGGCTGCCGTCCGAGTCCCACAACGGCAGCGTGATCAGCACGAGAACCAGGAGCCCGAACCCGATGAGACCCGCTGTCGATTCCGGTGTGGTGCGGCTGATCCGGTAGCCGTTCGGCGGCGTGTCGTCGCTCACTTGCTCTTCCCTGTCATTTGCTCGACCTTGCTCCGAGCAGGCCGGTCGGGCGGAAAGCGAGAACGGCCAAGAAGATCAGGTGGCCGAACAGGGGGCCGGACAGGAAGTCGTATTCGACATCGATCTGGTTGCCGACCGTCTGGGCCACGCCGAGTATCACCCCGCCGAGCAGCGTTCCCCACAGCGAGCCGAGTCCCCCGATGACCACGGCCTCGAAGCCGAAGATCAGTTGCGCCGGGCCGTCGTTGGGGCCAAACGTCTGCCGGATACCGAGGAACACCCCGGCCACGGCGACCGTGCCGAACGCGATGGCCATCACCACGGCGTAGATGTTGCGATCGTTGATACCCATGAGGCGGGCGGTCGCCGGATCGTCGGATGTGGCCCGGAAGGCTCGGCCGATCCGCGTCCGGGACAGGAGGAGTTGCAGCCCGATGAGCACCACGACGGCGACCGCAAGGACGATCACCGGGAACCAGCCGACGGCGATGTCGCCGGCCAGTTGCAGGCTCCTGGTCTCGATCTCGCCGGCGTCGAGTCCCTGGGAGTCGGCGGTGTAGCGTTCGAGCAGGGCGTTCTGGATCACGACGCCGAGCCCGAACGTGACCAGGATCGACGGCAGCGGATCCTCGCCGATCGTGCGATTGAAAGCGAAGCGCTGGAGGCAGTACCCGGCTGCCGCCATCACCGGCACCACGACGAACAGGCTGAGGAAGGGATTGATGTCGAGCGTCGCTGTGGTCGAGACGGCGAGGAAGGCACCGAGGATGGCCAGATCTCCGTGGGCCAGGTTCACGAACCGCATCACACCGAACGCGAGCGAGAGTCCGGTGGCGAACAGGGCGAACAGACCGCCGAGGAGGACACCCTGCACGATGGCGTTCACCCAGCTCATCGGTTCACCGACTCCTGCGTCGACTCGGTCGCCTCCTGCTCCAGACCGAAGTAGGCGGCGGTGATCTGATGCCGACCCAACGTCTCCGGCGTGCCCTGGAGCGACACCCTGCCCTCCAGGAAACACGTGACCCGGTCGGCCACCTCCATCGCCAGCCCGATGTCCTGCTCCACCACCAGCGCCGTCGTACCGGCACCTGTCACCGCCGGCAGCGCAGCGTAGACCTGTTTCACCACGATCGGCGCCAGACCGAGTGACAACTCGTCGAGAAGGATGAGGCGGGGATTCGCCATCAGCGCACGGCCTATGGCGACGGCCTGGCGTTCACCCCCCGACAGCACCGACGACGGCCGATCGAGCAATGGTTCGAGTAGGGGGAAGGTTTCCACCACTCGCTCGATGGTCCAGGTCCCGGGCCGACGCCCGTAGGCGCCGACCAGCAGGTTCTCACGAACGTTGAGGCTGGGAAACAGTAAACGTCCCTCGGGAACCATGGCGATCCCCTCCCCCACCCGTTTGTGGGCGGCGACGCGAAGCAGGTCGCGACCGTCGAACCGGATCGTGCCCGACCAGGCCGGGACAAGCCCCGAAATCGTCCGGAGCAACGTCGTCTTTCCCGCCCCATTGGCGCCGATGATGGCCAGGGTCTCTCCTTCGTCGACCGTGACGTCGACGTCGAACAGGGCCTGGAAATCGCCGTAGCCGGACGACAGATTCTCGATCTCGAGCAGCGCCGTCACCCCGGCTCCATCCCCAGATAGACCTCCTGGACCTCCCGGCTGTTCATCACCTCGGCGGGATCTCCCTCGGCGATTTTGCGACCGAAGCTCATGGCCATGATCCGGTCGACGACGGCGAGGAGGGCGTGCACAATGTGCTCGATCCAGACCAGCGTGACACCGTCGGCGTGGATCGCCTTGATGGTCGCCACCAGCTCGTGGACCTCCGCCTCGGTCAACCCGCCGGCGATCTCGTCAAGCAGGAGTATGTCGGGTTGGGTGGCCAGGGCCCGAGCGAGCTCGAGCCGCTTCCGCTGCAGCAGCGGCAGCGAACCGGCGGCCACATTGGCATCGTCGATGAGGCCGGTTCGGGCCAGCGCCTCGGTCACCAGCGGCACGGCATTGGCCTCGCTCAGGAGGTGTCGACCACCGAAGCAGGCTCCGATCAACACGTTCTCGAACACGGTCATCCGCTCGAAGGGTCTGGGGATCTGCGCCGTGCGCGAGATCCCGGCCCGACATCGCCGTTCCGGGCTGTGCTCGGTGATGTCGTGACCTCGATACCGAACCGTGCCCTGGTCGGGCGCGAGGTCACCGGCGACGAGGTTCAGCATCGTCGTCTTCCCCGCGCCGTTCGGGCCGACGATGCCAAGCGCATCGCCGGCCGCGACGGAGACGGAGAGGTCGTCGATCACCTTCACACCGAAGGACTTCGACAGCCCCGTCACTTCGAGGAGCGGTGTCATCCGTCCTGTCGATCTAGTAGGTGATCGGGACGATGTCGGCGTCCACGGGCAGGTCGGGCAGCCCCGTGTTGACATTGATCGCCAGCTCCAGCGGGTAGGTCCCGCCGGCGACCCACTGGCCGGCCACCAGCGGCGTCTTCGCCACGCCGGCCACCGGGCCGGCGCCGAAGTTGACGTTGCCGACTACGGTGTCGAGGTTCGTGGCGGCGATGGCGTCGATCAATGCCTGCTTGTCGGTCGAGCCCGCACGGGTGGCTGCGTCGACGGCCACCTCGAACAGCGCATGGGCGAAGCCAAGCGGCTGGGTCCACTGCTGACCGGTTTCGGACTCGAACGCGGTCGCCAGCTCGGCGGCCGACTGGCCGGTGAGGCTGGAGCTGAACGGATGGCGGTTGGTCCACCACACCTCGGAGCTGAGGCCTTCACCCTTGGGGAACGACTCGACGGCGGAGGGGAAGAGGAGCGCCTTCGCCATGGTGATGACCGGCGGGTTGAAGTCCTGCTGGAGGGCCTGGGACTGAAAGGTGGCGAACACCGGAGGGGGAACGACACCGGACACGATCTGGACCCCGGCGTCCTTGAACTGGCTGATGATGGCACTGTAATCCTGGGTGCTGAGGTCGAATCGGCCGGCGTCGATCACGGTGAAGCCGGCCGCTTCGAGCTGAGGTGGGAAACCGACGTTCGGATCGCCCCAGGCGTTGCCGTCGGGATCGTTGGGCCACATGGCGCCGACGATCTTCTCGACACCGGACTGCTCCCACAACTCGATGAAGTTGGCGATCACATCTTCGAGGCCCCAGAAGAAGTGGTAGTTCCAGGCCGAGGCCACCGGCGGTGGGGACGCTGCGAGGTCGCCGCCAACACCCAGATAGTGGGCCTGCCACGGCGCGATGCTCGTGATGCACGGCACCTCGCCAAGATCGCAGGCGGCGGCAACGGGCACCGAGATGTCGGGCGTACCGGCCGCGAGAATGATGTTCGCACCCTCGCTGATGAGTTCCTGGGTCACCTCGCCGGCCCGGGCAGAGTCCGACTCGGCGTCCTTGCCGATGATCTCGACATTGGCTCCCAGCGCAGCCGCCATGGCGGCCAGCACGAAGTCGTCGGCCTCCCCGAACGGCGCAAGCGGTCCGGTGCGTGGGGTCACATAACCGATCTTGATCGGCGGTACGCCGTCACCCGAGGCTGCGGCTGTGGTCGTGTCGGTCGTCTCCGCGGTGGTTTCGGCCGTGGTGTCAGCGGTCGTGTCGCCCGTCGTGTCACCGGTGGTGTCGCCCGTGCTGCTCGTCTCGCCGTCACTCCCACAGGCGGCCAGGATGCCACCGCCGCCGGCGGCAACGGCAACAGCCGCCGCCAGGCCGAGGAATCGGCGCCGGCTGGTCACTGTCGGGTCCAGCGGATCGTTTTCGGTCATTTCGTTTCTCCCTTGGTTTGAACGGCGTTACGCCGGCCTCTTTCCGTGAAAGGCGTCATCCAACATCTGTCGAATCCCGTCCTGCTCCGGCGGTCGCACGTTGGCAGCCGCTTCGACGACGACCCTTCGAACCGCCTCCTCCAGGCCATCGGCGGGCATGCCGATGGCTTCGAGACTTGTCGGCGCGCCGATCGACGCTGCCAGATCGAACAGAGCGCCGGGGACCTCGTCGCCGCCGATTCCCAGCACCCGTCCGATTCGTTCCAGCAACTCGGGTATCGCGGGCGCGTTGTAGGCGACAGCGTGGCCGAGCACCACCGCGTTCATGTCGCCGTGGTTGAGGTTGAACATCCCGCCGAGCACATGACAGGTCTTGTGGTGCAGGGCCGTACCGCCGGTGGCGAGGGCGACGCCGGCCAGATAGGCGCCATAGAGGGCATCGGACCGGGCGTCGAGATCGTCCGGGCGCCGGCAGACGGCGGGCAGAGCGGCCACGAGCGAACGAATCGATTCCAACGCCACCACGGAGATGACCGGATTGGCGCCGGGACCGTACAGCGCCTCGACGGAGTGGGCCAGGGCGTTCATTCCGGACGGCCCGGCGATCGCAGGAGGAAGGCTGACCGTGAGCTCGGGATCGTAGACGACGACGACCGGCTTCACTGTCGGGTCCCTGCCCGTCTGCTTGTGATCGCCGCTGGTCATGCCCCAGATCGTCGTCATCTCCGATCCGGCGTAGGTGGTGGGCACGGCGACGATCGGAACATCGACCTCGAGCGCAATGGCCTTCCCGAATCCGGTGGCCGAACCGCCGCCGATGGTGAGGACGGCGTCGGCCGCGCTCGACCGGACCAGGTCGACCGCTTCAGCGGCTGCCTCGACCGGGACGTGCTGCACGACGCCGCTGAACCGCCCGACGACCCGGTCTCCGATACCGGCACCGATCTCAGCGGCGATTGCGTCCTCCTGTTCGCCGGCCACGATGAGCACCCGTCCGGCGCCAAGGCGGTCGAGTTCGTCCGGCAGCTGGTGGCGGCTGCCGGCGCCGAAGACGACCCGGCCCGGAATGGCGTCGTAGGTGAAGGGGGTCGCCACGCTCTACGCCGCCTCCAGGGTCCGCAGCTGCTGGAGCTCCCGCTCGGTCGGCGCGGCACTCGTCGCCACATCCGTCGCCACCTTCAACGTCCAGCCGGTCGCCTCACGGACCTGATCGACGGTCACACCGGGGTGCACGCTCACCAGGGTCAATTCCTTGGTGACCGGATCGGGACGGAGCTCACCAAGATCGGTGATGACGATCGACGGACCGCGCCCCCGCAGTCCGAGCGCCTCCCGGTGACCGGCACCGTGGCCGTGGCCGACCGAGGTGACGAAGTCGAGCTTCTCGACGAAAGCCCGTCGGGAATGGCGCAACGTGATGATCACCTCACCGCAGTTCGCGGCGATCTCCGGGGCGCCACCGGCACCCGGGAGGCGCACGGTCGGGTGTTCGTAGTCGCCAATGACCGTGGTGTTGATGTTGGCGAACCGATCGAGCTGGGCGGCGCCGAGGAAGCCGACGTCGATCCGCCCGGCCTGCAGCCAGTAGGCGAAGATCTCGGGCACGCTGACGACGGCGTCGGCCCCGTCGGACAGCACACCGTCGCCGATTGAGGCCGGCAGCCGGGTGGGCTTCGAACCGATGCACCCCGACTCGTAGATGAGCACCGCATCGGGTGCGTGCATACGCCGGGCCAGGTTGGCAGCCGTACTGGGCAGGCCGATGCCGACGAAGCAAACCGTCCGATCCTCGAGCGCCCGAGCCGCGGCGATCGTCATCATCTCATCGGACGAGTAGCCGTTCACGTCAAACCGCCCTTCCCGACGGCCACGTCGGCCCGCAGAGCCGTCAACCAGTCACCGAACGTCTCACGATCGCGGCTCACGGCATCCCACGCCGCGTAGTGCTCGTTGTCGCGTTCCGTGTATCCGGAGGCGTAGGAGGGATGGGCTCCACCAGGGACGACACACACGGCATCGACGACCCAGGCGGGCAGCACGACACCGTTCACCCGCGGCTCGAACGACTCGACAACCTCCTCGACGGTGACGATGGCGCGCCGGCTGGCCAGCACACATTCCTTCTGCACGCCGGTGATCCCCCACAGCATCACGTTGCCCCGTCGATCGGCCTGCTGGGCGTGGATGATGCCGACGTCGGGGCGGAGCGCGGGCACCGCCGTGAGCTCCTCACCGGTGAACGGGCAGGTGACGGTGGAGATCGTCTTCGTGTGATCGACCAGGCTCGTACCGACATAGCCCCGCAGCACGCCGAACGGGAGGCCGGAGGCTCCGGCCTGCCAGCGGGCGGCCATACCGGCGTGGCTGTGCTCCTCCAACTCGAGCGGCCGGGGCCACTGGTTCTCCATGGCATCCCGCATGCGGTGCAGCGAGCCGACGCCCGGGTTCCCGCCCCAGGAGAAGATCAGCTTGCGGGCACAACCGGCGCCGATCATCTGGTCGTAGATGACGTCAGGGGTCATCCGCACCAGGGTGAGGTCGCGTCGCTCCTGTCGGATGATCTCATGTCCGGCGGCGAACGGGATCAAGTGGGTGAAACCCTCGAGGGCCACGATGTCGCCGTCGCGCACATGTCGGGCGACGGCGTCACCAAGGGCCAGGAGTTCGCTCACTGTTGAACCGGTTGTTCGTCTCGAGGCAAGTCGTGGAGATCAGAAGTCGACCGGGTTCACCGGTATCTGACCGGATGCAATCAGATCCGGGATCCGGTTGGAGCCGTTCTCCCACACCAGCAGCATCGAGCGTTTGGGGGCGTAGCCCTGGTGACGGATGTCGGCCGGCATGGCGGCCACGTCGCCCGCCCTCATCGTCACCCGTGACCGCTTGGCCCCGGAGTCGCGATCCTCGACGTCCCACTGGATCTCGTCGGAGAGTTGCACGAACCATTCGACCCGGTCGTTGCCGTGGATCACCGGAAGGATGAACTCCTCGGTCGTCGGGCAGTACAGGCTCTCCTTGCACGCCGAGACGACAGACGGATTCCAGGTGACGTCGGAGCGGGACAGGTAGGCGAACAGGTTGAACGCGCAGACCTCGTTCTCGTAGCCGTTCTCGGCTTCGACCACCGGCTCGTCCTGGGGAACGTCGTGGAAGGCGCGGTTGATGGGATAGCCGCTCTCGTCGGAGCGGATCTGCTCGTCGCCGGGCACGCCGACCATCCGACTGGCCACCACCCGATGACGGGTGATCGCCGCCTCGTTCGAGCCATTGGCCGGACCGTAGGCGCTCCCGGTTTCCATCGGAGCGGCGAACGGGTCGTAGCCCTCGTTGGTCCAGTCCGACAGCATGGCGGTGAAGCAGCCGATGAGCTCGTCGTGGCCGAAGTTCTCGTTGTAGTCCATCTCCGCTTTGCGGTAGGCGTCGTTGAACCGGCCGGCGAACATGTCGACGTTGCCGTAGTGGTTCATCGTGCCGAACACCTCGTCGAAGTTGACGATGCCGTAGAAGAATCCCCAGGCGACGTCGCGTTGCACGCAGCGGAGGAAACTGTCGACGGCCATCTGATGGCTGCCGGTCGGCCATTCGATGGTGGCGAAGTACTCGTCGCGGCTGAAGGTGAAACCTCCGATGCTGAAGCTCTTGTAGCCGGAGGCGTTTGGTGCGGTTTCGGTCATGGTCATGGTCGGCTCTCTCTCTCGGCTCGCTCAAACGGTCTGGCAGATTTCGTTCCACTTGAAGACCGTGTCCGGCCCCTCGATGGTCTGAAGCAACACGACGGCCACGCCGTCGCTGTGGAAGCGGTAGGCCTTGCCGGCCGGCAACAGCGCCATGTGGCCTCGCCCGGCGTGGATCGTGCCCATCTTCGTACCGGCGGGTTCGGCGTCGAGGCCGATCGACCCCCAGGCCTCGGGGTCGACCAGCTGCTCGTCGGGATCGACGAGCTCGATCCGGAGCTCGCCGTCCATGCAGAGGGCGAACTCATCGTGCGGCGTTGCCCGCCACTCCCCCGTTCCCTCCGCTCTGATCGTCTCGAGGACGTACTCCATGTTCTTCCCCACGGCGACCTTCTCATAGGGCGCCGAATTGGCTGCGACTTCGAACATGTTCGAGAAGGCGTAGGCCTTGGGGTCGTCGCTGATCGGTTCGACCCGTCCCTTCTCGTAGTTGTCAAGCGACCCGAAGACCGTCTTGTACTCGCTCATCGTGTGCTCCTTGCTGGCGTTCCAGAGAGGGCGCTCGGATTCCCCCTTGCATTTCGATCCCGACGATGTGTACGATATGCGCACAATGTGCGATATGCGAACACAAAGTTCGGATAGAGAACACCCTATCCGAACGTCAAATCGAGGTCAAGGCGCGATGAGGGCCGGATCTCAGACGTCGCCGGGTGCCCCGCAGACGGTGATTCGTGATGTCTGACAAGGACTTCGTGCAATCGCTCGAACGGGGCCTGGCCGTCATGCGTTCGTTCTCGCCCGACCGACCCCGGCAGACACTCTCCGATGTCGCCCGGACGACGGGGCTCACCCGGGCCACGGCCCGCCGGCTGCTCCTCACGCTCTCCCAGCTCGGCTACGTGCGGACCGACGAGAAGTTCTTCGAGCTGACGCCACGAGTCCTCGACATCGCCCACTCCTACATCGCGTCCCTGAACCTCACCGAGATCGCCCAGCCCTACATGGAGCGATTCTGTGAGGAGGTTCACGAGGCCTCCTCGATCGCCGTGCTGGACGACACCGAGATCGTCTACGTCGCCCGCGTGCCGGCCAAGCGTATCATGACCGTCGCCATCGGCCTGGGCTCCCGATTCCCGGCGTACCAGACGTCGCTCGGACGGGTACTGCTGGCCGAACTCGACAACGACGACATCGTCGACATCTACGATCGCAGCGATCACTCCCTGGCCACCGACCGCACCGTCACCTCGAGCACGGCGTTGCTGGCCGAGCTGAAGGCCGTGCGGGATCAGGGTTGGGCCCTGGTCGACCAGGAACTCGAGATCGGCGTACGATCCCTGTCGGCGCCGATACGCAACGTCGACGGCGCGGCCGTTGCGTCCATGAACGTGTCCACCCACGCCGGGCGAACCGATCTCGACGAGGTGCTCGACCACTTCCTCCCCCGCCTCCTCGACACCGTCGGCGACATCACGGCGGCACTCGCCCTGCGATGACCGGTCGGCCGGCCGACGCCCAAGTTGGAGATGCGCTGGCCGACCGGATCGTTCGGCTCGGACGCGCGCTCCAGCTGCGGGGAATCGACGTCGCCCTGTCCGAGGTGATCGACGCCAGCCGGGCGGCGACGCTGATCGACCTCGGATCCCGCAGCGAACTCCGCACCGCACTCAAAGCAACCATGATCAAAGACCCCCTCCATGTCGAGGCCTTCGACGCCGCCTTCGACCGGCTGTTCCCGTCACGGCGAGCCGACATGGGTGGAGGTTCCACAACGGATGAGCCGGCCGCCGATCCCGTCGGTCGTCTCGTCGACGGCACCGATCTCGCCGGACTCGCCGCCGACCTTGTCGACGACCATGCCGGCCTCGACGGCGAGCTCCGCGGTGAACGCCACCACATGCACCGGGTGTACCGGGCGGCCGACCTCGCCCGTCTCATGTCCGAGGCCCGCAAACTCGACCCGAATCTCCCGGTTGACGAACTCAGGCGCCGCCTCGAGGAGTTGAAGCGGTTGATCGCAGCCGACATACGCGGCCAGATCGGCGAAACCGACCCGACTGACATCATCGGCGACATCGAGGACGTCGACTTTCTCGAAGCGTCCCGAAACGAACTCGAGGAGATCCGAGCCGCCATCAAACCGCTCGCTCGGAGGCTGGCATCGCGTTTCGCACGACGGCGCCAAGCCCGAAACTCCGGGCGGGTGAACCTCCGACGAACAGCCCGGAAGTCCCTTGCCACCGGTGGTGTGCCGATCGACGTGGCGACCAACCGGCCGCGGGCCCACCGGCCAAACCTGTGGGTGCTCTGCGACATCAGCGGCTCGGTCGCCGAGTTCTCCCTCTTCACGCTCAGCCTGATGTCGGCCCTGTCGGCCGAGGTGCAGCGAACCCGGTCGTTCGTCTTCGTCGACGCCATTGACGACATCACCCAACTGCTCGACGCCACCGATCACGGCATCGAACCCTGGCAGATCATGCGCAACACCAACGTCATCGGCGCCGACGGGCACTCCGACTACGGCGCGGTGTTCAAACAATGGTGGGACGAAACCGGACGCACCGAACTCCGATCGTCATCGACCGTGATCATCACCGGTGACGCCCGCAACAACTACCGCGACACCGAGGTCGGCATCCTCGCCGAGATCGCCGCACGTGCCAAACGGGTCTACTGGCTCAATCCCGAACCCCGTGACGAATGGGACGACGGTGACTCGGTCATGAGCACCTACGCCGACCATTGTCACGAGGTCTTCGAGGTGCGGAACCTTCGTCAGCTCGCGACCTGCGTCGAACAGATTCTCTAGTCGGCCGCCTCAGGATCATACAGCGGTCCCAAGACCCCTCCATAGATGAGGTGCCACAACAGAATGCCGAACGGCAGCTTCCAGCCATCGGGTCCGCTGAACAGGACATGGAGCATCGATCCCCCTGTGCTCGTTTGCGGACATCCGTCCGTCAAGCGGGCAAGGTACCACTGTGCGATCGGACGAACAAGCGCTGTAACTTCCTTGTCCGCTCATCGCTCAGGGTCGCCGGAGCGAGCACCGACGAGCAGAACTAGAGTCGTCGGTACCACCGCCGAAACCCACGGATCAACTCGACGCGCCGTCAGCCGAAGAAATCAGGAATCAAGATGTGGTCGTCGTCGGCATTTCCCTCCTCGGTCAAATCAACAACAGCGCTTCACGCCATCGCCAAGCAGCAAGCTATGAGGCGGCGAAATGCACCAGTCCCAGTCCCGCGATGGCCGTCGTACAGGCTCGAAGTCAGCGCCTCACTCGAATGCGTCAGTGGCTGCGAGAACGCCGTGCCGCCTGGCTCTCCTCGACGGCCAGCTCCATAGCGTCGTCCTCAGACAGATCCGCCTCAGCAACGTTGTCCGCGATCTCGTTGCTCACTCGCCGGGTGAAATACTCCCACGCCGACTGGCGGCTCACCCCAAGAGCCTCGCCAAGCTTGATGGGTGGGTGTCGATTCCTGTGGCGGCCTGACGGGACGGCTACTGGGTGGCGTTCTCCCACCGCTGACGGAGGAGGTACTTCTGGATCTTGCCCGAGCCTGTGAGGGAGAACGCGTCAACGGTGACCCAGTGCTTGGGCGTTTTGTGTTGGGCGAGCCGCTCGCGGGCGAAGGCGAAAGCTCGGACTCGTCGATCCTCGCGCCGGCGGCGGGGCGGACGACCGTATCGACGACCTCGCCGTACTTGTGGTCGGGCAGGCCAACCACCGCCACCTCTACAACCGAGGGATGGGAGAGCAGCAGTTCTTCGAGGGAAGCCGGAGAGCGGCCACGTCTCGGCCAGACGGGCGGTTCCTCGGTGTCGGTGCCGTCGCCAATTGCGGTGGCCGTGGCGAATCCAGCGCCGACGGCACAGAGACCAGGATCGCTTGCGGGAAGGGCCCGGTCCCAGCCGTTCTGGTCCATGGCTTTCATCAGATGATCTCCTGAT
>JAOTVU010000129.1 GCA_029863385.1 Acidimicrobiia bacterium | reverse complement strand
AGACGACTCGATCACCCGACTTGAAGGTTGGCATGTAACTCCTAGGTATTAGGGGCCTGGCGGGCAGGCGCTTTGCGCCTGACCCTGGGCCCGGCCTCTGCTTCTAAGGATGGCATCTGACTCAGAGAATCACACTCAAAAACCCGGCGACCGAGCTCAAAACCATCGCTGCGACGGCCAGGACGACCACCCAGAAGACGATCGGCCGTCGTTCGCGCATCGACGGCAGGTCCGGCGGGCCGACGGGCTCTCGTTTGGGCGGGCCGCCGCCCACCCTGCTACCGGCTTTGGGACGAGTCATGTCCTTCAGTTTAGCTGCTATCCGACGGCTATCGCCGTGCGACCAGGGTCCCGGCCAGACGGTCCCACGGCGTACGTCGTGACGAGTCGGCGAACAGCATCACAAAGCTGTAGACGACCAGCCCGAGAAAACCCATCAGGCCGAGAATGGTCAGCCACCAGGTCCGTCCGAACAGGAATGCCTCGATGAGCCCCGCCACCAGCAGAGGGAGCACCCGCAACATCGCCGTCGACAGGTCGACGGCGGTTCCGTCGTTGTCGACGACCTTCAGGCCCATGGCCATCTTTCCCACCGTGGCACCGGATCGCGCCACCATCGAGATCTCGTAGATCGAGATGAGGATGACACCCAGAACAGGGATCAGGGCCCGATCGAGCCAGGTGTCGGTCGACTCGCTCCCGGCGACGTAACCGATGAAGGCCGCCGCCCCGGCGCGAATGGCCAGCCAGAGGATCCAGTCGATCACCCGGGCCGCGATCCTGGGAATGGGCAGGGCGATGTTGACCGCCGTGGCGTTCGAGGAACCGGGGCCGGGCCGGGGGGCGCCCACCCACCCGGTGCCGTCCCAGAACCGTTGGGTGCCGGAGGGATCACCGTGGGCGTGGTACCAGCCGGGGGGTTGTTGGCCTGCACTGTGTGTCATTCGGTCGTCGTCAACTTTCGGGCTCTCGGCTCACCCGGGACCGCGCCGTGGTTCGATCCACCGCCATAGGTGGTTCCCCGTTCGGGCCGGCGCGGCGGTTTCGGGAGCCCTATCGTAATCAGTGGAACGCCTGCCGAACACCGACTGCAGGTCCCATGGCCTGAAGATGGCCGGTGGACGTCCGATTGGAGCGACATGGAAAAAACGGTGCTTGTGACCGGCGGTGCGGGATACATCGGTAGCCATACGGCGGTTACGTTGCTCGAGCGCGGTCACCGGGTGGTGATCGCCGACAATCTGGCCAACAGCTCCGCCGAGGCGGTGGCCACGATCAGGCGGCTGACGGGAAGGGACGTTGCCTTCCACCAGATCGATCTGACCGACGAGGACGCCCTCGACGAGGTTTTCGTGGCACATCCCATCGAATCGGTCATCCACTTCGCCGGCCTCAAGGCCGTCGGGGAATCGGTCACGATGCCCCTCGCCTACTACCGGGCCAACCTGATCTCGACGCTCAACCTGCTCAGCCGCATGCAACACCACGACGTGTGGGATCTCGTGTTCTCGTCGTCGGCCACCGTCTACGGCGACCCGGACGAGCTGCCGATCACCGAGTCGGCCCGCACCGGGGCCACCAACCCCTACGGCCGCACCAAACTGATGATCGAGGAGATCTGCCGGGATCTGGCCGCCTCCGACCCCCGATGGCGTATCATCCTGCTCCGATACTTCAATCCCGTCGGCGCCCACCCCAGCGGTGAAATGGGCGAAGATCCCCTCGGTGTGCCGAACAACCTGGTGCCATACGTCATGCAGGTCGCCGTCGGTCGGCGCGATCGCATGCGGGTGTTCGGCGCCGACTGGGACACACCGGATGGTTCCGGGGTGCGTGACTACATCCATGTGCTCGACCTGGCCGAGGGCCACCTGGCGGCGCTCGAACACCTCGACGGCGGTTGTGAGGGTTTCGACATCGGGACCGGAACCGGGGCCTCGGTCTTCGATGTCATCAAGACGACCGAGCACGTCAGCGGACGCTCGATTCCGTTCGAGGTGGTCGGCCGACGAGATGGCGACATCGCCACGTCGCTGGCCGATCCGTCGAAGGCCAACGAGGCGCTCGAGTGGCGGGCCGACCGGAACCTGGAGGCCATGTTGCGCGACGCCTGGAACTGGCAATCCCGCTACCCCAACGGCTACGCCGACAAGGTCGGGGCAGAACCGGGTGCCTCGAGCGATGGCGGCGACGGGGAAGGCCTGGCCGGTGACGGATCGGGTGGCCGCTGATCGCCGGTGTCGACGGCGCCTACGACGCCGAACCGAGAGCCGCGACGGCGTCGAGGAACAGCTGCCGGCAGCGATCGTGATCGAGCGTGTGGCAATGCTCGACGTTGGCATCTCTCCGGTCGGTTGAGGATCGGCCGGCGGCATTCGCCGGTGGGCGGCGATCGACCACCGTCATTCCCCGCGTCAATCGACCGCCCAGCTCGACATCGACCGGGCGAGCGGTGCGCTCGATTGCCTCGGGGTGGGTGACGGCGAGAACCGCACAGGGATCATGGAGCCCGCCCCGCCTCGGGAGGCCACGTTCCTCGGCCTTGTCGAGGTAGGCCCGAATCAGATCGGCGAATACCAGGGCGCCGGTCGAACCGAGAGCGGCCAGATCGTCGGCGAGACGATCGTCGACGACGAACTGTCGGGTCAGATCCAACCCCGACATGACGATCCGGGCGCCGCAGTCGACGACGACTTTCACGGCCTCGGGATCGACGAGCGCATTGAACTCGGCGGCTGCGGTTCGGTTGCCACCTTCCGCGGATCCGCCCATGAAGCTGATCCCGGCCACCCGGTCCACGACGTCGGGCGCCCGCCGGATCACCATGGCGATGTTGGTGAGGGGCCCCGTGGGGACCAGCCACAGCCCGTCCTCGGCCCGGATCGTTTCGATGATGTACTCGATCGCCCCCACGGTCGATGCCGTGCGTTCCAAGGTCGGCAACGACGGTCCGGCGAAGCCTGAGACACCGTGCACCTCCGGCGCATTCAATGGTTCGGCCACGAGCGGTCGATCGCACCCGGGATGGACGTCGACATCGATCCCGAAGATCTGGGCGGTGAGCAGGGCGTTGGTGGTGACATCGGCGAGGGGGGCGTTGCCCCCGACGGTGGTGACGCCGACCAGATCGCCGTAGTGGGCAGCCACCACCATGGCGGCCGCGTCGTCGTGGCCGGGATCGCAGTCAAGCAGGATCCGCTGGCGGGTTGTGGATGCGGATGCGCCCACCGCTGCCTCGGCCCGATCCGAGGCGCTCAGCTTTCGCCCTTGAGTTTGGAGTAGATCTCCTTGCATTCCGGGCAGACGGGGAACCGTTTGGGATCGCGGGTCGGCACCCACTTCTTGCCGCACAGCGCAATGACCGGTGTGCCCTCGACTGCGCTTGGCAGTATCCGGTCCTTGCGCACGTAGTGCGAGAACCGCTCGTGGTCGCCGTCCTCGAGCATCGGATCGGCCAACGACGGATCGAGACCCTGATCGGTTACCTGGAGCGTGTCGAGTTCAGACATGGCACCATTGTGCCCCGACCATCGGTGGGCGACCACCCCGTTGTCGACCGGCCCGTCGCTGCGGCCGACAACTCTGCCGGTCACAGCCAATAAGCTGTCACTCGATTCTCGAACGCTCCGCATGAAAGGTCATCGAATGCTCGAGCCCAAAACCGAGGCACCCGATTTCACCCTCGACAACCAGGACGGCGAGCCCGTCACACTCCTCGACCACCGGGGTCGTTGGGTCCTCGTGTGGTGGTATCCGAAAGCGGCGACCCCCGGCTGAACGCTGCAGGGGCAGGGCCTGCGTGATCAGGCCGCACGATTCAGCGAAGCCGGGTGTGACATCATCGGCATCTCCTTCGACAGCCCGGAGGACAACCTGGCGTTCAAACAGGCGCACGATTTCCCGTTCCCGTTGCTGTCCGACCCCGACAAGTCCGTCGGTGCGACCTATGAGGTGCTCCGGGATCCGGACGACAAATTCGCCGACTATCCCCAGCGCATCAGCTACCTGATCGATCCCGACGGGATGATCGTGAAGAGCTACGAGGTGTCGGATCCCGGCGGCCATGGGGCGGCTGTGCTGGCCGATCTGGCGGCCGCCCAACGTTAGAAGCCAATCCGCGAGATCCTCTACGAGCCGGGCTGGACCGCTCTGACCCCGTCGCTGAATGCCAGGTGGGTCATGGCCACGTCGTGGCGCCCGACCGGCAGGCGTTCGACGACGTAGTCGCCGGTGATGCCGATCCGGAGGCACGATGGCGACAGCCGGGCCAGGAACCGGTCGTAGTAGCCCTTGCCGCGCCCGAGTCGAGCCCCGCCTTCGTCGAATGCCAACGCCGGAACGAGCACGGCACCGATTTCGTCGTCGGCGACCCGCGGGCTCTCGGCCCGAGGCTGGTCGTATCCGTACCGATGACGCTCCTGAGGACCGCCCCAAGGATGGACGGTGAGCACGAGACCCTCGTCGGGCGTTCTGGTGACCGCAAACCGCTGCTCGGGGTGGTCGTGGGCGGCGACCAGTCCGGTCAGGTCGACCTCGGATCGCATCGCCTGATAGAGGACGATCTTCGATTCAGGGGGAATCTCGTCGGTCAGGAAGCGCTCGAGTGATCGGCAGAATCCGGCGTGGTTCAACTCGAACGATGCCCGTTCGGTCCGCGCCCGGGACCGCCAGCGGCGTTTGGCCTCAGCGACGTCGAAACTGTCGACGTCGCTGCCGTCGGCGTCGGGATCGCTGCCCATGAGCGCCACGGTAGCGGCCTTGATCGGTGTCCTGGCTCGTCGAAGGTCCGACGAAGTAGGGTTTGGCCCATGATCTCCGACTCCGAAATCGACGCCGCCGACTCACCGTCGCGGCTTCGCCGTGCCGAGCTGCTGTCCGAGCTGGTTGGCATCAACAGCGTCAACCCCGACCACGGGGGGCCGAAGTCAGGACCCGGGGGTGAGGGTGACCTCGCCCGCTGGATCGGAGAAAAGGCCGATCGCCTCGGGGCCGAGGTCACGCTCGATGAGGTCCTCGACAACCGCCCGAACGTCTACTGCCACTTCGCCGGCGCCCACTCGAAACGAGGCGACGGGCCTCCCCGAACGGTGTGCGTCGACGTGCACTTGGACACCGTCGGGGTGGAACACATGCCCGACGACCCGTTCGACGGCCGGCTGGCCGACAACCGCGTCTACGGTCGGGGCAGCGTCGACACCAAGGCCACCTTCGCCGTGGTGCTCGAGATGCTCGAATCGCTGCAATCCGAAGGCCGTGAGCTGGGACCTGATCTGTTGCTGGTCGGCAGCATCAGCGAGGAGATGGGCGGGTTTCCGGGGGCGTTCGCCCTGCAAGAACGATTCGCCGATCGGGACCTGCCTGTGGATCAGATCGTGGTCGCCGAACCGACGATGTGTGCACCGGTCTACGGTCACAAGGGCGGCCTCGGTCTCGAGGTCATGGTTCGCGGCGCGGCTGCGCACTCGTCGAAGCCTCATCTCGGCCAGAATGCCATCGTGGCCGCGTCGCGGGTTGTGGCGGCACTCCAGGCCGAGCACGAACGTCTCGTGGCCGGCGATGCCCCCACCGAGGTCGGGACCGGAACGCTCGCCGTGACCTCCATCGAGGGCGGTCTGGCCCGAAACATCATCCCCGACGGCTGCCGGATCTTCGGTGATCGCCGGGTTGCGCCGGGCGAAGACGTGGAGACGATGTTCGAACGGCTGCGGAGCCTGGTCGCCGATGCCGCCGCTCCGCTGGAGGTCGAGGTGGCAATGAGCTACGACCGGGTAATGCCCGGCTTCTACCGACCGGCCGACAGCGAGCTGGTCAGCGAATTGGCCCGACTGTCCGGCAACCCGGCCGATATCGCGAGCTATGGAACGAATGCTCTGGCCTACAACGACCTCGACGCCGAGATCGTGATCTTCGGTCCTGGATCGATCGATCAGGCTCACAAGGCCGTCGAGTGGGTTGATGTCGATCAGCTCGACATCGCCGGTTCTATCTACCGAGAGTGGTTGACCGAACACGCCAGGTAGCAATCGGGCCGGATCTGGGTTCAAAATACGACAATCACCTCGATTGAGCCCGTCCGACATGATCAGACTCCGCTAGTTTTGAGTTGCAGGGGTCAGCGGCGAGCTGGTCATCCGAAGGTTCTTTGGGCGTATTTGTGGGTGGGCGATTTATCCCGCAAACCCACATCGATCGAACTATTCGGATAGAAAATGACAAGGAGTCAGCCGCACCCTCCAGCCCGACCTGATTCGCCATGTATTTGCAACGCCCCGACGAACCATCCGGCGGTAGCCGGTTCCTGCTTGCGCTGTCATTGTCGACGGTGACGGCCCTTGCTGTTGCCGCCCCTCTGGCGTTCAAGGCGATCACGGTCGACTCCGATCTCGGCGGTCAGGACGCCGAAGTCAGCGACGTCACCGAGATGTCGACGACCACGACTGCGCCGCCATCGGGTCCCCAGATCGGACCGAAAGTGCGCTCGCCCCTGGCCAAGCTGCCGATTCGGCCGGGCCTCCCGTCTGACTTCCAGGAGGAGACGACCACCGCGACTCGGGCGGCGACAGCACCCGCTGCAACCGTGCCGACGACCGTGGCCACCACCGCCCTAACACCGACCACGACCGCAACGACCACGTCCTCCTCGACCAGCGAAACCACGGTCACCTCGACATCGTCGACCAGCGCTCTCTCCACCTCGAGCACCCCGCCGTCGTCATCAACCTCGATCGCGCTCGACGCAGGCCCGAGCGTTCCCTAGGCCCCCGTCTGATCGTCGACAGACTCGACTGGTTATCCGTCGCCCTGCCCCGGTAGCAGCCCGAGCTTGTACTTCAGCATCAGCACACGTCGAACCGACCGATCGAGGCGGTCCGCAGACAGCGAACCGTCGGTTGCCGCGGCGAGCAGAGCCTCATAGGAGGCGGCCAGGTCGGGCGGCACGAGCAGCACATCGGCACCGGCCATGATCGCGTCGACCGAAATGCGGCCGGCATCGAACTGGCCGACGGCACCCATGTTCAGCGCGTCGGTCATGACGACGCCGTCGAAGCCCAGCTCGCGACGCAACAGGTCATCGATGATGACGCTCGACAAGGTGGCTGGCGTGCCTGAACCGTCGAGACCGGGAACAGCGAGATGACCGACGACCACGATGGCCACATCATGGTCTATGGCGGCGTCGAACGGTACTCGCTCGCGCTTATCCCACTGTCGGCGGTCGACGTCGAGTTCCGGGAGGCTGAGGTGGCTGTCGGTGCTCGTCGCGCCGTGCCCCGGCCAGTGCTTGACCGCAGCGGCCACCCCGGACTGCTGGAGACCGACGATCGATCCGGAGACCATGTCGGCGACCATCTGGGGATCGTCACCGAACGAACGGTCACCGATGAAGCCGGGGAGACCGGGGAGCACCACATCGGCAACCGGGGCCAACACCACGTTGATGCCCTGGCGCTGCAGCTGCTGGCCGGTGACGTAGCTGGCCTCGGTCACGGCGTCGATGTTGCCGGCAAGATCCGACGCCGCCGGAAAGACGGTCACCTGGTCGGTGATGCGGTTGACCCGACCGCCCTCCTGATCGACGGCGATCAGCAGCTCGGGCCCGCCAGTGGTGCGGGCAGCGGCCTGTAGACCACTCGACAGCCTCCCCAGTTGCTCGGCTGATTCGATGTTGTTCTCCAGGTAGAGAACGCCGCCGAGGTGGAAGGCGTCGACGATATCGGCTGGTCGCTCGAGCCCCGAGATCTGACGGTTGAGCGCTGCGTCGGCGGGATCGACCTCATCGGCCGAGGATCCGGCCAGCACCGGCATCAACAGCTGGCCGACCTTCTCCTCGACGGTGAGGGCGGCGAGGGCCTCGTCGACCACGACACCGGGATCGGGCGGCGGCTCGATGTCAACCTCGGTGGCGGTCGTGGCCGGCGCCGCGGCAGCCTCGCCGTCGCCGCTGGCCTCGTCGGTCGTCTCCGGAGCCGTCGTCGAGCACGCCGCGGCCAGGAGCGCCACGGCGACAACCGCCGCCTGTACCGTCCTCACCGAATTCGACTTCACAGTTCCAACACGTTCCTTCTGCCCGGGGACGACGCCGGTGGGTGAGGAGCTCGACCGCCACATCCACCCTCAGAGGGTAGGTTCACGGCGATCAAACCGGAGTCGTTTGGCCAAGAATTTTCCAACTGCCGCCCACTAGGGTGTGAGCGTGACGAAGACAGACTGGAACCCGATTCTTCGCTCCGAATTCGACAAGCCCTACTGGGGAGAACTGCAGCAGTTCGTGCACGCCGAACGCTCCCGCTACCCGGTGTACCCGCCACCCGGCGAGGTGTTCGCCGCGCTTCATCTCACCCCCTTCGCCGATGTCAAGGTTCTGATTCTGGGCCAGGATCCCTATCACGGCCCGGGCCAGGCTCACGGCCTCTGCTTCTCGGTCCGCCCTGGCGTGCCTCCTCCCCCGTCGCTCGTCAACATTTTCACCGAACTCGAGTCCGATCTCGGCATCCCGAGGCCCGATCACGGCTCACTGACCCGCTGGGCCGAGCAGGGCGTGCTGCTGCTCAACACCACCATGACGGTGCGGGGCGGGACGGCGGGATCCCACCAGAAGAAGGGTTGGGAGACCTTCACCGACGAGGTGATCAAAGCCGTGTCGGCCAAGGATGAGATGGTGGCCTTCGTGCTCTGGGGTTCGGCCGCTCGACGAAAGAAGGACCTGATCGACACGAACCGTCATTTCGTGATCGAGTCGGCCCACCCGTCCCCGCTGGCGGCCCATCGCGGTTTCTTCGGCTCCCGCCCGTTCTCCCGGATCAACGAGGCCCTGGTGGCCGCAGGCCGGGAGCCGGTCGACTGGTCGTTGGACTGACGGGAATCGGATTGCATCGGATCGGCTGGTTCGAGATCCGCTAGTACATGGAACCCGAACCGGCGCCACCGCCCTCGCCCCGGGCTTCGGCCAAGGAATCTCGGGCTCCGGCGATCTGAGCCAGCAGGTTCGACGTGGCGGTGATCATCTGGAAACCCTGCTCCCGGCGGTGCTGGACCAGTGATGGCACGGTGTGGATGCCGGGGACGACGCCACGAGCCTGTGACAACTCGACGATCTTGGCCAGCGCCTCCTGATACACCGCCGAGTCGGGATGATCGGTGGCCGGAGGCAGGCCGTAGCTGAGGGAGAGGTCGGCCGGGCCGACATAGACGGCGTCGATGCCCTCGACCTCGAGGATCGCCTCCAGATCATCGACCGCCGCCTTGGTTTCGATCATCGGGATGCAGGCGATCTCCCGGTTGGCGCCCTCGTGGTAGCCGCCGCTGTCCGCGCCGTCGGTCGACGTACCTCGAAGCGACGAGGCGGCCCTGGTCGGACCCCAGCTGCGGGAACCCTCCGGGGCGTACCGGCAGGCCGCCACAGCCTGCTCCGCTTCGGCTGGGCTGTTGACCATCGGGATGATCACGCCCATCGAGCCGGCGTCGAGAAGCTTACCGATGATGCCCGGCTCGTTCCACGGAGCCCGGGCCAGCGGGACCGCCGTGGAGGAACCGAGCGCCGTCAGGATCGGGACAACGTCGGCATAGTCGAGCAGGCCATGCTGCAGATCGAGACAGATGTAGTCGTAGCCAAGCCCGCCGAGCGGCTCGGCGGCGGCCGCATCACTGGTGGCCATCCACAAGCCAATCGTCGTCGAACCCTCGTTCCAAGCCGTCTTGAGCGTGTTCTCTCTCACCGGAGCAAACCTACTGCGGACGCCGGCTCCGCACCATGTCGCAACCTGTGTTTCACGCGTCGACGTAGACGCTTTCGCGGCGTCGGAAGGTGCGGGCCAGAAGCGGTCTGGCCCGGGGAATCGGCAGCTTGACGAGGGCCAGGAGGATCGGATAGATCTCCAGACGACCGAGAAGCATGTTGGCGATGCACACCAGCCGGGCAAACCACGTCAGTCCGGCGAAATCACTTCGGGGCCCGACGTCGCCCAGCCCGGGCCCGACGTTCCCGAACGTCGTGGCCGAGGCGGAGAACGCCGTCACCACGTCCTCTCCGGTCAACGCTATGAGCAGACCGCTGCCACCGAATGCGGCCAGCACCAGGACGAGGAAGCCGACGACTCGGTCGACGACGCGTTCATCGATCAGGCTGCGGCCGACCCGCACGGGGCGGATCAGCTTCTGATGGAGCTGGGCCAGCGTCTCACGGTGGGCCAGGCTGGCAACCGCCAGCACTCGAACCAGTTTCACGCCGCCGGCGGTCGACCCTGCCATTGCCCCGATCGGCATCAGAATCAGGAGCACCGCCTGCGCCGGGGGTTTCCAGGCCCCGCCGAAGTCGGCCGTGCCGTAACCGGTGGTGGTGACAACCGCCGTCACCGTGAACAGCGAGTTCCGAAGACCGGTCATGGTGGTGGGCTCGCCGGAGGAGTACCAGGTCAGGAACGTGGCCAGTATCACCAGGACGACGTACAGGCGGAACTCGACCGATCGGACCAACGGACCCGGTTTGCCTCGAACCAGCCGATACAGCAGGGTGAAGCTGCTCCCGGCCACGAGCATGGCGGCGATGGCCACCCACTCGACCGCTGCCGACTCGAAATGGGCGATCGACAGGGTGTAGCGGGAGAATCCGCCGGTCGAGACCGTCGTGAACGAGTGGCTGGCCGCATCGTAGAGGTTCATGCCGGCAGCGAGGTAGCCGATGATGGTCAGCAGGGTGAAACCGACGTAGAACGCCCACAGGTGCTGGGCGGTGTGGGTGACACGCGGCGTCAAGCGCTCGCCGGTCGGACCCGGAGCCTCGGCCTCGAGTAACCCCATTCCCCAACTTCCGACGGACGGAAGGACGGCCACCACCAGGACGATGACGCCCATCCCGCCGAGCCACTGGGTCACCGACCGCCAGAAGAGCAAACCGACCGAGGCGTCGAACACCGTCGGATCCGAACCGGCCTGCAACACCGTGGCCCCGGTAGTCGTGAATCCGGACACCGACTCGAACAGCGCCATGTCGAGGTCCGAGATGGCGCCGGTGGCGAGAAACGGCAACATCCCGACCAGGGCCATCGACAGCCAGGACGCAGTGACCGACGCAAAGACGTCCAGCCGGAGGATACGGTCGGGTATCGAGGTGAACGCCCGGAGCACGTAGCCGATCAACAGGGTGACAAGACCGAGGAGGCCGAGGACCCGCCAATCACCGGTGTCACCGTAGGCGATCTCGACCAGCGCCGACAGGACGAGCCCTGCGCCCGAGAATGCCAATGTGAGTCCGATGATCTGAGCGATGAGACTCGGACGTCGGGCGGTGTTCATCATCGAGCGAAGATGGGCTTGGCCTCGGCCAGCGACGCCGGACGGCCGAACACCACCACGTGATCCCCGGCCTCCAGATCGGTGCCCCCTCGGGCGATGACCGGCTCATGGCCCGGTCGGATGACCGCCCCGAGCAGCAGCCCGTCGGGAATGTCGAGCTCCGAGATCAGCGATCCGTCGGCGTCGCTCCCGAACGTGATCTCGATCTCATCGACCTCGATGTCGCCCTCGAGGAACGTGGCCACAGCGGTGGCTCCGCCCCGAAGATGCCGGATGACGGCGTTTGCCGATGCGGTGCGGGGGCTGAGTGCGGCATCGATCCCAAGCCGGCGGACCAGGGGAAGCAGGGCCAGGCGATGGAGGACGGCGACGGTGAACGGTTTGCCTTCGGTCATGGCGAACACACAAGCCAGTACGTTGGCCGCATCCTCGCCGGTGGCGGCCACGACGACGTCCATCCGGGCCACGGATTCATCGAGCAGCAGGTTGGTGTCGGTCACGTCACCCTGGACCACGGTGACGTGGCGGAACTTCTCGGCCAGATAGTTGGCCCGGCCGACATCGCGTTCGATGACGACGACCTCGACACCCTCGTATTCGAGATGCTCGGCCACCCGGGAGCCGACGGCGCCACCACCGAGAACCATGGCCCGCCGGACGCGTTTGACCTCGGCTCCGAGCAGTCTGAGCACCTTGGCTCGGGCCTCGGTCCGGCACAGAAGGCGGACGTGGTCACCCGGACGCAGCACATCGTTTCCGCCTGGGATGACCGTTTCGTCGCCCCTGGTGATGGCTCCGCACACGAAGTCTTCGCTGGTTCGGCCGATCTCCTCGAGCGACCGATCGGCCAGTAGGGAGTTCTCGTTGACGAAGGCCCCGACCACCACCAGCTTTCCGTCGGCCATCGGGTAGAGCTCGTCGGCACCCGTGGCATGGACGAGTTCGAGGATCTCATCCGCGGTTTCGGCGTCGGGGTCGATGACCACGTCCGCACCGACACGCCGCAGCAGTTTGGTCCCGGACTCACCGCGAAGATCGTCGTCCTCGACCCGGACCACGGTGGTTCTGACACCGTGCTCTTTGGCCAGCATGCACGAGACCAGGTTCACTTCGTCGATCTGGGTAACGGCGGCCAGCAGGGAGGCCCGTTCGATCCCGGCTTCGATGAGATCACTCGGCCTCGTTCCGCTGCCGTTGATGACCTGAATGTCGAGGTCGGCCGACAGCGCCGCAGCCCGGGTTGAGTCGGTTTCGATGACGACGACGTCGACGCCCTCGGCACCCAGGCGTTCGGCCAGATAGCCGCCGACCTCGCCGGCTCCAATGATTACGACATGCACAGTTCGCTCACACTAGCTGAGGTTCCGGCGCAAACGCCGCAGCAGTCGATCGAAGATGTCGGCCAGTTCCCGACCCTCGCCGCCGAAGGCGTGGAGCGGGGCCCGTTCGCCGTGGGCCCGGTTGACGACAACCCGGAGGGGAATACTCGGGGACCACACGGCCTTCCGGCCGACCATCTTGTGGAGTTCCTCGGTCCGCAGTTCGGCGTCGTTCGAGATGGCGGGAACCCGATTGAGGACGACCCCGGCGAAATCGAGTTTCGGGTTGTGCTCGGTCCACACATCGTCGATGAGATCGAGGACCGGGCCGATGCCCCGGAGGCCGAAGATCGTTGGTTCGACGACGAGAAGCGCGGCGTTCGCAGCCGCCAGCCCGGACGCCGTGTTCAGACCGAGTGAGGGAGCGCAGTCGATGAGCGTCAGATCGAAGCCCTCGGTCACCCCGTCCAATGCCCGTGACAGCCGCGCCATCGTGGTTTCTCGACGGGTGTCGGTGTCGCGCTCGGTGAGGTCGCCTGCGGCCGGGAGGAGCCAGACGTCGTCGCCCCATCCCGATTGCACGATCATGTCGGTTGCGGCCCCCGACCGGCTGGCCTTCAGGGCGTCGCCGGTTCCGTAGGTCTCGAGCGAGGGGTCGACACCGAGGGCCCAGGTGGCATTGGCCTGGGCGTCAAGATCCACGACCAGGGTTCTGATTCCCCGAGCCCAGGCCGCCGAGGCCAGGCCGAGCACGACGGTCGTCTTACCGACACCACCCTTCTGGTTGAGCACGGCGACGGTTCGAGTCATCCTTCTTCCCTTCCAGCACCATCGACGACGGCAAGCCTGCGTTTCCTCCGCACTTACTGTAGGAGGCTACGCCGAAAACACCATGGAAGAATCGTCGGCGCGAGTCGGCTCCGTCGTCGCCCCACTGAACACGACAAGGGCCCCGATCGGGGCCCCGGCAGACAGCACTCGGATGGTGATGGAACGCGGTGACCGGCGGCCGCCCGCATCAGAGGTTCTAGAGCGCCATTCCTCCGGCGCTCTTGGCCCGCTCCTGCGCCCGGAGGTCGATCACGTTGCCGCTCGACCCCCCCTCGATCAGCGTGCGAAGGCGGGCGATCTCCGCCTCGTGCTCGTCTCGTTTGC
>JAOTVU010000282.1 GCA_029863385.1 Acidimicrobiia bacterium | reverse complement strand
ACCACCACCCAGACCAACGACGAGGGTGAGGACGAAGAGGTCGCCGATTGCGATGGCTCGCCGCCCCCCGCCGAGACGCTGTCCGGTTTGACCGTCGACTCCGACACCCAGTTCACGATCACCCTGTCGGCTCCCGAGCCGTTCTTCCTGACCCGCCTCGGCTACAACGCCTACGCACCGCTGCCTCAAGCGTTCTTCGACGATCCGGCCGGGTTCGACCGGGCGCCGATCGGCAACGGCCCGTTCATGATGAACGGCGAGTGGGAGGACGACGTCGAGATCCTGACCGACGCCTACCCCGACTACGCCGGTGACAACCCGGCCCAGATTCCCGGTGTCGAGTTCGTGATCTACGCCGACATCAACACCGCCGTGACCGACCTGATCGCCGGCAACCTCGACATCCACGATGCCGTTCCGCCGGAGCAGTGGGCCAACGTCACGAGCCAGATGAGCAACTACGATCAGTCGGCCAGCTCGTCGATCAACTACATCGGTTTCCCGACCTACGCCGCCCCGTTCGACACCGTCGACATGCGGGCCGCCCTGTCGATGGCCATCGACCGTGAGGCCATCACCACCGGCATCTTCGAGGGTCAGCGTCAGCCTGCGTTCAACATCCTCGCTCCGGTCATCCCTGGTTACGAGGACACCGTCTGCGACGAGTGGACCTACAACCCCGAACTCGCCGCCGAACGTTTCGAGGCCGCCGGCGGTCTCGACACTCTTGGTGACTCCGTCGAGGTCTGGTTCAACGAGGGTGGCGGCCACGAAACCTGGATGGACGCCGTCATCACCAACTGGGAGCAGAACCTCGGCATCCCCGCCGACTCGGTGACCTTCCAGCAGCTGCCGTTCGCCGAATACCTGGAGCTGGCCGACGGTGCCCAGTTCACCGGTCCGTTCCGGCTCGGTTGGGGTATGGACTACCCGCACCCCCAGAACTACCTCCAGATCCTCCTCGAGCTGACCGCGGAGGAGGGTGGCAACAACGCCACGTACTGGAAGGATGACGCCTACTCGGCCAAGATCGCCGAGGCGCTCGCCGTCCCGGACGTCGAGGCGTCGATTCCCGTGTGGCAGGAGGCCAACGCCATCGCCTGCGCCGCCGTGCCGGCTGCGCCGATGTTCTACGGCCAGAACTCCTTCGCCTGGAGTGAAAACGTGAGTGGAGTGTCGGTCAACGCTTTCGGCCAGCTCGACTACACCGCTTTGACCTCGAACTAGCTCAGAAGGTCATCTATCGTTGATCCCGACGGGCCGGCACCAAACGGTGCCGGCCCGCTCCGGGATCGTTGCGTTTAATCGGGCGGGATTCGAAAAAGGGGACGACATGGGGAGAAGGATGAGCTGATCATGGGCCGTTACATGATTCGCCGGATTCTTCAGTTCATACCGGTGGCACTTGCCGTCACCTTCATCATCTTCGCCGGCGTGTTCTCGCTGGCTGGGGATCCGATCCGGGCGCTTTCCGGCGACCGCCCGGTTCCCGCCAGTGTCGTGCAGCAGCTGCGCGACGAATACGATCTCGACGATCCGCTCCTTGTCCAGTACGGCAAGTACATGGGCATCCTCGTCGACGACGACACGGGCGAGCGGAGTGGACTCCTCACCGGCGACTTCGGCGTCACGCTCGGCCGGAACCCCCGGCCCGTGTGGGAGATCATGGCCGACAAGATCCCCGTGTCGGCTCGCCTTGCGGTGTCGGCCTTCGTCATCGAATCGGTGATCGGGATCGCCGCCGGCGTGTTGGCCGCGCTCCGCAAGGACGGCTTTCTCGACACCCTGGTGCGGGTGAGCACCGTGCTCGTCATCTCGGTCCCGATCTTCGTCCTCGCCCTCGTCGCCCAGTACACCTTCGGGGTCCGGCTGGGCTGGTTGCCGGTGGCCGGTGTCAGAGACGGATGGGTCGGCTACATCATGCCGGCCTTCGTGCTTGCCTCGGTGTCGTTGGCCTACATCGCCCGCCTGACCCGCACGAGCGTGGTCGAGAACCTGCGGGCCGACTATGTCAAAACTGCCCGGGCCAAGGGGCTGTCGGAGCGACGCACCATCGGCGTCCACACTCTCCGCAATTCGCTGATCCCGGTGGCCACCTACCTTGCCATCGATCTCGGCAGCCTGATGGCCGGGGCCATCGTCACTGAGACAGTGTTCAACATCCCCGGTATCGGACGCGAGGTGTTCGAAGCCGTCGGCCGTCAGGACGGCGCCCTGGTGGTCGGCATCGTCACCTTCCTCATCCTGATCTACATGATCGCCAACCTGCTCGTCGACTTTCTGTACGCCGTGCTCGATCCCCGCATCCGTTATGACTGACATCCGCCATGACTGATTCACTCCCGACCGAGACCGACACCGACAGCGCCGCCGAGGCGGGCGGGTTCCCCCGGGTACCGCTGGAGGATGACGCCGCGGCGGCCGAGGAGGTCACCGGCCCCGAGTCCGGACTCTGGCGCGACGCCTGGCGACAGCTCATCCGGAATCCGGCCTTCATTTTCGGTGGCCTGCTGATCCTGTTCTACGCGTTCATGGCGCTCTTTCCCCAGGTCATCGCACCCCAGGGGACCGGTCGGGCGCTGTGCAACACCGGGGCCGGCGCCCAGCCGCCGTCGCGGGAGTTCATCTTCGGTCTCGACGAGAAGGGTTGCCCTTACTATCCCCGGGTCATCTACGGTGTGCGGCCGTCTCTCATCATCGGCCCGACCGTGGCCGTCTTCTCGCTGACAATCGCCCTGGTCTTCGGCACGATCGCCGGCTACTACGGCAAGGTGACCGACACCATCATCGCCCGTATCACCGACGTGTTCCTGGCGCTGCCCACCATCCTCGCCGCCCTGGTGTTCATCACCGCCTTCCGCAACGCCTCCCCTGATGACCCGACCGTGTCGTGGCCGCTTCGGATCCTGTCCGGCGTCTTCGAGGTGTTCGACAACTTCACCGGGGTACGAGGCATCGGCCTGGTCGTGTTCATCCTCACGCTGCTCGGCTGGACCACGATGTTGCGCCTCGCTCGATCGTCTGCGCTGAGCACCAAGAACGCCGATTACGTGGAAGCGGCCCGGGCACTCGGTGCCTCCGACCTGCGGATCATGACCCGGCACATCCTGCCGAACTCGCTGGCTCCGGTGCTGGTCTAC
>JAOTVU010000017.1 GCA_029863385.1 Acidimicrobiia bacterium | reverse complement strand
GGCGAGTTCGGGTATCGGCTCTATCTTGTCGACTCGGACGCGATCTTTTCGCTCCCGGTCGACGACGACGCCGAGTGGGAGCTGGTGGCCATGCCCATCGAGAAGGGGCACGATCTCATCGCGGCCGCGCTCACCGAGGACGGGCTCATCCATCTGACGACGGGCGTTCTCTCCTCCGCCGAGCCCGATCTGGTCATGATCCGCATCGATCTGACGACCGGTTCGGAACAGCGAGCCGAGATGAACCAGTACGGCACGTTCGGCTTGGTGGAGGTGGCCGGCGCGGGTTTGTTCGAACTGACGGGCGACGGTTTCCGGCCTCTGGCCGACGGGTCGGTCCGGTTCCACGGCGAGCGGCTCCTGGTGATCGAGGAGTGCGAGGCACCCGGCCGTTGCCGCCGCTACTGGTTCGATCGGGCCACCGGTCAGGAGCTCGATCGCCCCGTACCCGAAGCATCGTCTGGATGGCTGCTGGGTCCCAACGGCCGGATCGCCGTCATCTACGGTCCCCGCGGCCAGGTCTTCCTCGACACCGAGACCGGTGAAACGCTGCCGAACCTCGTTGGTGCCACCTCCGACCGCGGATTTTCGATTCCGGGCGACCTCACGCCCGATGAGCGGTTCCTCGCCGCCGTCCCGGCGTCCGACAGCGGCGATGTCCAGATCCACGATCTGACGAGAGCTGTTTCGTGGACGCTCGACCTGCCCCGAACCTTCAACCTGTCGAGAGTGCTCCTCGTGCCGAAACCGGGCGGCGATCGATGACCGTCGGACGCTGTTCGGCCTGCGGTCACCAGGGTCCATCCGACGCCCGCTACTGCCCGATGTGTGGGTTGCCGCATCTCGACGACGACGTGGCCGATTCGGTCGACGGCGGTTATCGAGCACTGCACGTCGAGAAGGGCCGAAACACGATCTGGCCGCTCTTTGTCGTGGTGACGCTGGCGGTCGGAATGCTGGGTTGGCGATACATCGAGCCGGGCTCCGATGGTCTGCCCTCGGCGGGCTCCGAGCAGGGTCGGCTTGTCGGCGAGTCGACGGAACCGACAGCAGCTCCTGAATCGACCTCAGCCTCGGCTACCACGACGATCACCCCGCCACCGGCCGAGGTCGATCTCGTCGAGCTCGCCGTCGAGGAGATCCCCGGGCGGTCCGGGCTCGCCGCCCTGGCCGGCCACCACCTGTTCGTGTCACACTCCCGCGGACTGGTTCGCATCGACGCCGACACCGGCGAACTCGATCACTACGATCGCTCCCAGGTCGCAGGATCGTTGCTCGGCCGCTACCGGGATCAGTTGATCCTCGTCGAGGATCAACTGAGGTTGACCGCCGTGTCGGCCGAGGACCCCGCAGGTGATTCCGTCCTGCTGATCGATCTCGAGTCAGCGGACGTGCCGTCGTCGATCCATGCCGCCCGCATGATCGACGATCGCCGGCTGTCGCTCACGGTGTGGAGTTTCGCCCAACCCCCAGGTCGGGCCCCCGGTCGGCTCCTCGTCGATCTCGAAGCCGGCGAGTCGATCGGGGTGCCGGCCGACGGCTGGCGGCCCGATGACCTGACGTGGGTGCCCGGCGGCGGGCTGTTCGAGTTCGCCGACGGCTCGTACCGGTACCTCGCCGACGGGCCGGCCGTGGTCGCCGGCCGACGTCATGTCCTCGTGCACGAGTGCCAGCGGTACGACGACTGCGCCCGGCACTGGCTCGATCGGCAAACCGGCCGGCGCGTCGACCGGCCGCTGCCTCCAGGGGATCCCTGGCAGCTGGACGTGCTCGACCCCGACGATCGCCTGTTGTTCGTCAACGGCGAGGACGGTCACCGCTACTTCGACGTCGAGAACGGATGGCTCCTGCCGGCCAACATCATCAGAGGAACCGCTGGCGATCACGTGGACCAACCGGTCGAAGCGGTGGTCGGAGGGCGGTTGCTGATCGCACCCGTCATCGGCGGTCTCGTGATCTACGATCTCGACACGCACGCCGCCTGGAATCTGGACTTCGGGGCCGAGGCGTTGCGTGGCGTCACCGCCGTCGTCGCCGTGCCGAAACCGAACCGGTGGGAGTCGGAATCGTGACGCCGGAGGGTGTATGCCTCGGCTGCGGGCGGGAATCGGAACCGGCCGATCGGTTCTGTGCCGACTGTGGGTTGTCGCTGGAGCCCGAGCCGGGCGATAGCCCACCGGCGGTGTCGGGGGCGGCCGCCTCGACCATCCGGAAGTCGCCGAGCGGCGTCTCGACCGAATCGACGGCTTCGGAGGCACGGAGTTCGCTCCGGGCTCGCGTTTTCACCGCTGCGGTGCTGGCCGTGGTCGGCTGGGCGGCCTTGCGGATCTTCCAGCCTCCGACCGAGGCGCTCGCCGATGTTGCCGCCACGCTGACCGCCGTCGATGCCCGAGTACCCGACGCCTGGTTCCGGGGACCGCCCGGAGAGCCGCTGATCGATCACGATCTCGAGTCCTTCGTGGATCGCACGGCGTCTGTTGCCGATGGTGTCCCGATCCCGGATCTGTCCGAAAACGTCCTCCCGTCGATCGATCTCGAAGAACTGATCGGTCTCGACGATCACTGGTTGATCGTGTCCAACACAACCCACCTCGTTCGACTGGATCCCGCCACCGGGGAGGCGGTCCTCCAGAATCCTCGCGGGCTGGTTGTGGGCCACCACCGTGACAGACTGGTGGTCGTCAACGGAGCCGGAAGGGGAATCCACTCCGTTTCCATCGTGGATCCGGACGATGAGCGCAGGTTGCTCCGAGAGGGCGATCGATCCGACATCGCGCGTCTCGATCTACCGGGCGACGGCACACTAACCGTTGGCGTGTGGCGGCTGCCCAGCGATCCGAACGCCAACGTCGAGGACCTGGAATCGCTCACCATCGATCTGGATTCAGGTCAGACGGTCCGTCGGTTTTCGTCTTTGCTCTCGGAGGAACCCGGAGTCGGCTTCAGCCCCGGCTATGGGAGCTACGAGATCGACGCCGACGGCGGGATTCGGTTGTTCGAGGACGGATTCGTCGAGGCATCCGGGGATCGGCTGGCGCTGGTCCGACGATGTGGCGACCCCGACACCTGTCAGCGGTACTGGCTGGACCGGCAGTCCGGGCGCCGGATCGATCGGCGAATCCCGGCGAGCGTCGACGGTTTCGGCATCGTCGACGTCCTCGGACCCGACGATCGCATCGTGACCGTGTACGACGGTTCGAGGCGTTGGTACTTCGATACGGTGTCGGGGGCGTATCTACTGGGACCGGAGAACCCAACCGGTCGCTCACGCTTCGACCAGGCCGCCGAGGTCGTCTCGCCCGACGGACGGTATCTCATCGTGCCGATCCGGTCCGGGGCGGCCGTGCACGATCTCGAATCGGGGACGAGCGGGATCATAGCCGTCGACCTTCCCGGTTGGCCGCAGTCGGTTGTCCTCGTCCCGAAGCCGGGTGACGGCTGATGAGCGATACGGTCGGTCAGGAGGCAATGACGTGTTCAGGATGCGGCGCGGCGCTGCCGGCCGACGCCCGATACTGCGCTCGGTGCGGTCTGTCGGTCGACCTGCTCGACGAGTCGAGGAGCGGCCGATCGGCGCCGACGCCGTCGAGTTGGCTGAGCACCGTCGATGAAACCGAGAGTCGCGTCCGCCGCAACACCGGCCGACCGCGGAGCATCAGGACGATCCTCGCCCTTGGGTTTGCTGTTCTGGCCGCCGTGGTCATCGCCCTGGGGGTGGCCCGGGCTCCGACCACTGGCCTCACCGGCCTGGCCGACGAGCTGGCGGGTCCGACGACGTCCAGCGTCGGTGACGGCGCCGCCGACAATTCGACCGGCAGTGGCGGAATCGACGCAGTTGACGGAGCCGACGCGGTCGCGATCGCCGATCTTGGGGAACTCGATCCGGCGCTCACCGACTACCGCCTCTTCGCCTCACGCTCGTCGGAGCTGATCGAGATCGACCTGGCCACCGGGCAGATCGCCACCCACGAGGTGGCGGGACGCCTGATCGGCTTCTTCGACGATCGGCTCTTTCTGGTCGATCCGGCGATCGGGATCTCGGCCATACCGGTCGGCTCGCCGGAAGAGGATCCGGAAACGATAATCACGATGGAACCGAATGGCTCCGAGGTGGCCTCCGCCGTCGTCGACGATGACGGCGTTCTGTACGTGACCATCGTCGAGCCGTCGGGCGACTCATTCGGATCGTCGATGATACGACTCGATGTGACCACCGAGCAGGAGCAGCGTATCGACGTCTCCTCGGTGGCTGCGATGGGGCTTGTCGAGGTTCCCGGCGGCGGCTTGTTCGAACTCACCGAGGACGGCTTCCGGTCGTTGACCGATGCCTCGGTACGGTTCTTCGGTCTCTCCTACGTGCTCGCGGAGCGATGCGACGACCCGGAGCAGTGCCGGCGTTTCTGGCTCCAGCGGTCGACGGGGGTCCGGGTCACAAGACCGCTCCCTGGATTGCAGGTCGGCTATGTGCTCGGCCGCACCGGCCGGGTCGCCGTTGGCGTCGAGCCCGGACACGTGGGCTTCTTCGACGTCCGGCTGGCGGCCGAGATTTCGATCGAGGACCACTACCGAGACGTCGACGAGCCCTGGTTCGTCATCGAGGATGTGACCGAGGACGATCGTTTCCTGGCCGCCGTGGTGGGGGAGGTCGGCAGCGATGTCGTCGTTCACGACCTCGACACCCGGAATGAGGTTCGATTCGAACTCGGCCGGAGTTCCCCTCTCTCGAAACTGTTGTTTGTTTCTCGAGGGGGCCGCCCGTGAGCCGACCATCGGATGCGCAACCGCCGGCTCGTGTCCCCGGGGAGGGTGACGACGGACCTCCTGTCTCGACCACACGTGGTGAGGTGCGGCGGCAGGGAGTGCCGGACTGGCTCGCCGCTCTCGCCGGTATCACGGCCGTGCTCGTCGCCTGGTTCGCCATCAGCCGACCGAGTGTCGACACACGAACGACGGATGATCCCACCTCCACGGTTGCCGAGAACCTCGCCGGAGCGACCGATCCGACCGAAACGACCACCGCCACCCCGACCGCCGGACAGTCGGATCCCGACTCCACGACGTCGCCGGCCTCACCCGGTTCGGTATCGACGTCGCCCTCCGGTGACGACAGGCGTGAGGTCTTCGGAGAGCCGCAGGCCGGGTTGAGCGATCTCGACACCGACGGTTGGCGGCTGCTGGTGGGCGACGGTCAGACCATCGTCGACGTGGATCTGGGCTCGGGGGTCCAAACTCGTCACGACCGGGTCGGGGCGCCGCTGGCGATCGTCGACGACCGGCTGCTCGTGTACCGGGATCCCCGTCTGGGCTGGTCGGATCCTGATGATCTCGACCAGCCGACCGAGGAGATCATCGAGGTCCCCAACCTGCAGCGTATGCTCACCCGTGGACGGCCGGCCGATCGGCCCGTTGTCGTCGGAAGCGGTGCCGACGCTTCGATCTGGTGGCCGAACAACAACGCCAATCCACAGACCTGGACCAAGGTGCGCCTGGCCGACGGCGCAGTGCTCGACTCGATAGCCCTGACCGAGACGGTCTACGGCGGACCCGAGGTGGTGGCCACCGTCGGGTCGGGAACGTTCGAGCGCGTCGACGGTCGCTGGGTCAGGGTCGGTGATCTGTTCGCCTCCTCGACATCCCAACAGGCAATCGTCGGTCAGCAGTGCACCCAACCCGACTCCTGCGACTGGGTGTTGCAGCGTCGTGGCCGGGCGGACTCACCGCCGGAACGCCTGTCGATTCCGGTTGGCGGGCCGTTCGATCTGCGGCTCGTGGCCGACGCCGATCGAATCCTGCTCCGCCAGAGCGGCGGCGTCATCGATCACGGAACCGGCCGGTTCGTACCGGTTGTCGGCGCCGATGCCGAGACGATGACGGCCGTCAACCGATCCCACCTGCTGGCGATGGCCGACAGCGCGAACATCGGTCTTCGCTCGGCCCTGGTGACAATCGTCGATCTCGACGCGTCACCGGACCGGTCGGTTAGCCGGATCGTCATCGACGATCTTGTTCCCCGCTGGCTGGTGCTGGTGCCACCAGCGACGCCCTGAGCGGAGCCTGCCTACCTGTGGTCGGCGAAGAACCCGTTCAGCGACTTCATGACGGCCTCCGTGGTACCCATCCGGGTCGGCTCGACCGCTGTCATGGTGCTGATGTAGCTGACCGAAACCCGCTCGGACACCACGGCGACGTCAGTGCCGGCCTCGGGATCCTCATCGGCCGAGCCGAACTCGAACTCGACGTTGTAACCCCCCAGGTGGCCGGGTTTCGGCTTGAGCCTCACCCTGCTCATCGTTCGCTGGGGGCCGGGCGCCACTTCGGTCCAGGCCCAGCCCTCGATCTCGTCGAGCGGTCGGTGGGGAACGTTGATGTTGATGACGGGGGCGGTGCCAGGGGAGTGGTCGACCTGTGTTTCCGGCAGGATGGCCTCGACGACCCTCTGGGCGACCCCGGCCGCAATGCGCCAGTCGAGCTGAGCGACGATCTCGCCCCAGGCCTGTCCTTCCACGGCTCCGCTGTCGACGGCCTGGCTGACCGCCACGCCGGGGATGCCGTAGTTGCGGGCGGTGATGGCCGCGCCGAGGGTGCCCGAGTAGTACACGGACCGGCCGACGTTGGCGCCGGGGTTGATACCGCTCACGACCAGATCCGGTGTGAAATCGAACGCGCCCAGGTGGGCGTACATCACACACAGGGCCGGTGGTCCCGAGACGGTCCAGACCGAATCGATACCGTCGATCATGGCCCGGTGGACCTCCCGATCGTCCTCGAAGATCGAGCCGATGGAGGCTGAAGCTCCCGAATACTCGGAGTCGGGGGCCACGACCGTGACCTGTCCGAGCTCGACCATGGACCGGGCGAGTTCGTGGAGGCCGAGCGAGTCGACGCCGTCGTCGTTGGTGACCAGAATCTGCAAGGGTTTGTCCGACACCATCTGCACCCTAACGCAAATCTGCGGATCCGACGATCGGTGGTCGGCCGCTACCCGGGATCGGGTCGTCGCGAGCAGCGGTCGAGTGATGTTCCCGCTACAAATCGGCGACCTCTACCTTTTTCCCTTGACTACTTAACACCGAAATGTAATAATCGAGTTATGGTTTTGAGTTCGGACGGACATCACGCCCAGGTCATGCGAGGCGTGCTCGACATGTGTGTGCTGGGCTGTCTCGTCGATTCGCCCTCCTACGGCTACGAGCTCCTCCAGAAACTGGAGGAGGCGGGCATGCCGGCCGGGAGCGAGGCAAGCATCTACCTGGTGCTCAAACGGCTGAAGAAGCATGACCTCGTCGAAGCCGAACTGGTCGCCTCTGCGAGCGGTCCCGCCCGGAAGGTGTACCGGCCCACCGATCTCGGTCGCCAGGTCCTCACCGAATGGATCGACGACTGGCGCACCGTCAACCGGGGCGTGGAGACCATCCTCGCCGCCCACTTGCCGTCATGATCCGCCGCATCGTCAACCGAACCCCGTCGTCACCAACAACAACGAACTCGTAATCGGAAAGGAAAGTCCCGTGTTCTGGCTCTATCTCGCATCCGCCATCTTCGGAGGCAGCTTTCTGATTCCCATGATTCTGGGCGGCCTGGGATCCGACATGGAGGTCGACACCGACCTCGACACTGATTTCGGCACTGATTTCGACGTGGACACCGATGTCGACTTCGACACCGACTTTGAACTCGAGACGGACTTCGATACCGACGTCGACCTCGACTCCGACATCGGATCGGAGACGCACTCACCGGTCTCGGCCGGGCTCGACGCGAGTCAGGCGATCGTCGGCAGCCTGCTGTCGTTCCGTTCCATCGTGTTCTTCGCCGCCTTTTTCGGAGCGGCCGGGCTGGTCTTCACCGGTCTTGGCTACAACGTCGTCCTCACCCTGGTGACCGCGCTGGTGCTCGGCGTGGTGGCGGCCGTCGCCAACTCGGTTCTCTTCGGTCTGTTGAAATCGTCCGAGTCCACGTCCCAGTTCGGCGAGCGGACCTTCGAGGGTCGCCCCGCAGCGGTCACCGTCCCGATCGACACCGATCGTCGGGGCCGCATTCGCATCGATCTGGCCGGACAACCCCACTATTTGGTGGCCGAGTCGTTCGACGGTGAGGCCTTCAAACCCGGCCATGAAGTCGTGGTCGTGGAGATCAAGGACGGTATCGCCAGGGTCGCCTCGCTGATCGATCTCGAATGACCCCGACCGAGCCGTTCGCCGTCGATCGAACGCGCCGTTTCACCTCAGTCGCACTACACGCCCACGTTCTCTTTGAAGGAGGAGCAACATGGAATTCCTAGCAATCATCGCCGTCTTCGTGGTGGTCATCATCATGGCCGCGGCGTTCGCGGTCCGGAGTCTGATCGTCATCTGTCCTCCCAACAAGGTTGCCGTCGTGTCCGGTCGTACGCGCCAGCTGTCCGACGGACGATCGGTCGGCTATCGGGTCATCAAAGGTGGTCGGCTGTTACGGATCCCTCTGATCGAGAAGGTCGACTTCATGGACCTCAACACGATCCCGATCGAAGTGTCGGTCAGCAACGCCTACTCGAAAGGTGCCATCCCCCTCGATGTTCAGGGCGTGGCCAACATCAAGGTGTCGAGCCGTGAGGGTCTTCTCGAGAACTCGGTCGAGCGCTTTCTCGGGCGGAACGCCGACTACATCCAGCAGATCGCCAAGGAGAACCTCGAGGCCAACCTCCGTGGCGTGCTGGCCACGCTGACTCCCGAGGAGGTCAACGAGGACCGTCTGAAATTCGCCCAGACATTGATCGACGAGGCCGACGACGACATCCGCACGCTCGGACTCGAACTCGACGTCCTCAAGATCCAGAATGTGACCGACCAGGTCGGTTACCTCGAAGCGGTCGGTCGTCGCCGCACAGCCAACGTGCTGCGGGAGGCCCGGGAGACCGAGGCCGATCAGGCGGCTGAGGCGGAGGAGGCCGAGGCCTCTGGTCGCCAGCGGGCCGAGCTGGCCCGGGTCCAGGCCGACCTCGTCATCGCCGAGGAGGAGAACAAACTTCGTGTCCGTCGGGCCGAACTCGAGGCCGAGGCGCATTCGTCGGAGGAGCGAGCCGAGGTGGCCGCCGATGTGGCCCGTGTCGAAGCCCAGCAGCATCTCGAGGAGCAACGCATCGAACTGCAGAAGCGTCGCCTCGCCGCCGATGTGCTCGAACCGGCCCGGGCCCAGCTTCAGGCCATGCAGCTGGAAGCCCAAGGTCGAGCAGCGCGCATCATCGAGGACGGCAAGGCGGAGGTCGAGGTGTACAAGCGGCTCCAGGAGGAGTACGCGGCCGCCGGACCGGAGGCCCGCGACATCCTCATGCTCAAGATGCTGCCGGAGATCGTCGAGCTGATCACCGAGACGGTGAACGGTATCGACATCGACAAGGTGACCGTGATCGACAACGGCAGCGGCGAGGGTGGAATCGGTGGGGTGGCGAGGCAGATGCCGGCCGCCGTCGTCTCGATCGCCGAACAGATCGAGACGGCCACCGGTGTGAACATCCTCGACGTCGTCGCCCGCCGCGGCCCGGAGAACGGTCAGCGTCGGCTGTCGATGCCCGAGAGCAGCGGCTCGTCCTCGGCCGACGCCAACACCGAGCTGGACGTTGCCGAGTCGGCGATTGATTAGCCTCGCCGGTTTGGCGATGAGATCCAGGGGCCCGGGCGTCAGCCCGGGCCTCGCCGCGTCAGGCGGGTTCGCCGTCCGAAGCGAACACCTGACGGTCGTCGCGGAACGCTTTGAACTCGAGTGCGTTGCCGGCCGGGTCGAGCACAAAGCAGGTGTGCTGCTCACCCGGCAGCCCGGCAAACCGAATCGTCGGCTCGATGAGGAAGGGCGTGTCGGCCCGTTCGAGACGCTCGACCACATCGATCCAGGCCGTGCGATGCAGCAGGACGCCGAAGTGTTCGGCCGGAACGTCGTGTCCGTCGACGGCGTTGGTCGACGGGGGGTGCATCTCGTTGCTCAAATGGGCCACGACTTGATGGCCCCAGAGATCGAAGTCGACCCAGGTGTCGGCCGACCGTCCTTCACGACAACCCAGCACGCCGCCGTAGAAGCTCCGGGCGGCGTCGAGATCGTCGACCGGGAAGGCCAGATGGAACCGTGGTCGAGCCATGTTCGGCGCCGGGACGCCCGACAACACCGCCTCGAGGGCCTCCCGGTCGAAGTGGCTGAGCGAACCGAGGACCAGGTCGGCGATGCCGAACCCCGGCAGCCCCCGGGCGTCGGGGTCGGGCACGGCGATCACGGTCATGCCGGCGCTCTTGGCCGACAGACAGCCGGTCACCGAGTCCTCGAAGGCGAGGCATGCCCCGGGGTTGATGCCCAGCTTGGCCGCCGTGCTCAGGTACGGCTGGGGATGGGGTTTCCCGAACCCGTCGTTCTCGGCGGAGTGGCTCACCTCGAAGTAGGGCTCGAGGTCGAGCGTGGTCAGAACCGCGTCGATGAGTCTGCGGTCCGATGACGAGCACAGTGCCAGGCGGAGACCCTGGGAGGCGCACAAGTTAAGGGTGTCGATGACGCCGGCGAGTGGTTCGGCTTCGGCCACCAGCTCGACAACGCGGTCGATGACCTGATCGGCCACATCATCGGGGCTGGGACCCTGCCACGGGTGGCGGTCGAACCAGATGCGGGCGACGTCGCGCATCCGCACGCCGGTGTGTTCCACGAAATCCGCTTCGGTGAGCGGTAACCCGAGTCGGGTCACCGCTTCGCTCTCGGCCTTGCGCCACAGCGACTCCGATTCCAGCAGCAGGCCGTCCATGTCGAAGATGGCCGCTTCAAAGGATCGGAGACCAGGTCGCATCACTCCATGTTAGGAGGGCAGGGCGATGTTCGATTCGCGAACCTCCGAACGGGCCCGCAAGAAGATCGCGACGCAGGCGAAAGTCGATCTCAAGGTGCTCAGTGTCGGCCGGCCGTCGGAAGTCATCACCGGTGATGATCGTGTCGCCCGGGTGGAATCGGTCACCAGAAATTGGTATCAGGCCGAGGATCGGCGACGTCTACTGAATACGGTCGCCAGTCCGCCGGAGGGAAGGTCTGGCGACCGTCATCGTTTTCCCCTACGCCACGACCTGACCGTTGCCCTTGGTCAGCTTGACCGGTGTGGGCATCTGATCGATCGGCAGATGGCAGACGATGATGTGGCGTGGGCTGACCTCGACCGCCGGTGGCACCTCGACATCGCACACGCCGGGCATGTGGTACTGGCACCGGGTGTGGAACACGCAGCCGGGAGGCGGATTGGCGGGAGTGGGGATCTCGCCGGTGAGCGGGATCCGTTCCTTGGCCACACCGTCGACGCTGGGCACGGCGGAGAGCAGCGCCTCGGTGTAGGGATGTACCGGACCCTTGAACAGGTCGTCGGTGGCCCCCTTCTCCATGATCCGACCGACGTACATGACGGCGATCCGGTCGGCGAGGTAGCGGACGACGCCGATGTCGTGGGTGATGAACAGGTAGCTGATCCGCTCGTCGTGCTGCAGGTTGGCCAGCAGGTTCAGGATGGCGGCCTGGACCGACACGTCGAGCGCCGAGGTCGGCTCGTCGCACACCACCAGGCGGGGGTCACCGGCGAAGGCGCGGGCGATGGCCACCCGCTGCTTGAGCCCACCCGAAAGCTGGCGGGGTCGAACATCGAGGTGATGGTGTGAGAGCCGCATGGCTTCGGCGATCTCCTCGACCCGCTTGTCGGCCGCCTCCCCTTTGACCCCGGTGAGTGTGGTCACCGTACGCTTGAGGATGCGGCGCACCGTCCACGATCGGTTGAGCGCCGAATCGGGGTTCTGGAACACCATCTGCAGTGCCTGGATGGCCTCCCGGCGACGGGCGGTGGCTTCGGCCTTCATCGGCTTGCCGTCGAGGACCATCTCGCTGCCGGGATCGGCGGCATGGACACCGAGCATGGCCTTGGCCAGCGTCGACTTGCCCGACCCGGATTCGCCGACCAGGCCGAGTGTCTCGCCCTCGGCGAACCCCAGGTCGACGGAGACGAGCGCAGGGATGTCACGGCCCTTCTGACGGAAGGTCTTGGAGACATGATTGAGCTCGAGAACCCTCTTGTCGCCGGCGTCGTAGAGCGGGATCTTCTCCTCCGGAGCGGTGATCTCGGTGACCTGGTCGCTGTGGTGGCAGCGGGTCCAACGACCGTCGTTCAGCGCCACGATCGGTGGGACCTCGGTGCGGCACAGGTCCGAGGCCAGCGGGCACCGGTCGACGTACACACACGTCCTGAGTTCGGACCCGATCGGGGGCATGTTGCCGGGAATGGTCGACAGAGCTCGGTCAGTCTTGCGCAGACCAGCCCGGGGGATGGCGTTCATCAAACCGATCGTGTACGGGTGGCGGGGCTGGTCGAACAGCTCGTCGGCGGGGGCCTCCTCGACCATTCGTCCGGCGTACATCACCCCGACGCGATCGCACATTGTGCGGATGACGCCGAGATTGTGGGCGATCAGGAGAACAGCGGCGTCGGTCTGGCTGCGGAGTTCCCGGACCAGGTCGAGCACCTCGGCCTCGACGGTGGCGTCGAGGCCGGTGGTGGGCTCATCGAGCACGAGGAGCTTCGGATCGCCGGCCAGGCCCATTGCGATCACGACACGCTGGAGCATGCCGCCCGACAGCTGGTGCGGATACCGGTCGAGCACCGAGCGTGGGTCGGCAATGTGCACCCGCGTCAGGGCCTGAAGGGCACTCTCGGCGGCCTCCTCCTTACCTTGGCCGATGATGCGGTAGCACTCGGCCACCTGCTTGCCGATCTTCAGGGCCGGGTTCAGAGCCTGAACCGGATCCTGGTAGACCATCGCCGCGTCGGTGGCCCGGAACTTACGAAGCTCCGAAGCCGGCATAGCGGTTATGTTACGGCCATCAGCTAGAACCTGACCGCCCGTGATCTCACCGTTGGTGGGCAGGTAGCGCAGGGCGGCATAGGCCGTCGTCGACTTGCCACAACCTGACTCACCAACGAGCCCGTAGGCCTCTCCAGGTCGGATCTGGAACGTGACCCCACGCAACACGTCACGCGGGTTCCCCCGGACGTGGTACACGAGCTTGAGGTCCTGCACGGCCAGCGCCGCCGTGTTCGGGTCACCCCGGTCGATCGGAATCTCGGAGTCCATTACTGCGGTCATAGGAATATGATCCCCCGTTTCTCGAGGAGCTGAAAAATCAGCCCTTGTAGACTTTGTCCAGTGAGTCGGCGATGAGGTTGACGCCGATCACCAGGATTGCGATGGCCAGCGCCGGGAAGATCGAAGGCCACCACTGGCCGGCTTTCACCAGGTCGTAGCTCTGGGAGATGTCGGTGCCCCAGTCGGCAACCGTGACGTCGTCGGCGCCGAGACCCAGGAAGGCCAGGGTCGCCACGGTGAAGATGGCATAGCCGACACGGACGGTGAATTCCACCACCAACACATTGGTGATGTTGGGCAGGATCTCCCGCAACATGATGAACAGGCCCGACTCACCACGTAACTTCGCCGCGGCCACATAGTCGAGCTGGGATTCGGTCAACACCGCGGCTCGCACCGTTCTGGTCACGACGGGTGTGAAGAGGCCGGCAATCGTCAGAATGATCGCGAGACGCGACGCACCGAACACGACCAGCACCATTATGGCGAGCAGGATCACCGGGAGCGACAGGACCGCTTCCATGATCCGGCTCATGATCTCGTCGACCCAGCCTCGGTAGTAACCCATGATGAGGCCGAGTAGGGCACCCAGGGCCACGGCTATCAGTGCGGCGGCCGGGGCGTTGATCAGCACGTTGTCGGCACCGTACACCACTCGGGAGAACACATCACGACCCGTTCCGTCGGTTCCGAACCAGGCATCGGCACTCGGCGCGGCGCGGGGAATGACCTGGCCGTCGACGCGGACCGGATCGAGCTCCGGGTAGCGGGCGAAGACCTCCGGTACGATGCCGCAGGCGAGCCACAGCAGAACGATGAACAGCCCGATCAGGAACGACGGCGTGCGGAACAGCTCCCGCCGCTGTTCGGCTCGGACCGACTTGCGGTCGAGGGCCGGCGCAGTGCTGATCGGTACGAGATCGGGTTCTTGCACCTCAGACTCGAGTTGGTCCTGTACGACGTTGCTTTCTTCCATCTCTCAATCCCCCTTATGACGAGATCCGGGCCCGGGGGTTCATCCAGGCGATCAGTAGGTCGGCGGCCAGCGTCGACAACATGAAGATGATGGCCACGGTGACGACCCCTGCCTGAAGCAGTGGGAAGTCGGGGGCGGTGGCGGCCCTGAAGATCAAGCCCCCGAGACCGGGATAGTTGAACACCAGTTCCAGGCCGACCAGACCGCCGAACAGGTAGCCCATCTGCGTACCGGTCACGGCGACCGTCGGTTGCAGGGCGTTCTTCATGACGTGTTTCCGGATCACCTCACTTGGACTGAGACCCTTCATGAACGCCGTGCGGGTGTAGTCCGACTCGAAGGCGGTGATCGCTCCGGCCCGGGTGATGCGGGCGATGTAGCCGAAGTACACGAAGACGATGGCGAGCGCCGGCAGCAAGATGTAGCGCAGCTCGGTGAAGATGCTGGCGTTGTCCGGGGCGTTGGAGATGGCCGGCAGCCAGCCCAGCTGCACCCCGATGATGAACTGGAGGAACACGCCGGACACGAAGTCGGGAATCGAGGCGCTGGCCAAGCCGAACGACACGATGCTCCGATCGGCCAGCGTGTCCTTCTTGTAGCCGGCCCAGATGCCGCCCAGAATCGAGATCGGCAGGGTCAGGAGCAGCGCCAGCCCGACCAGCTTGGCCGAGTTCCACAGGGCCGGTCGCACGAGATCAAGTACCCGAACACCGGGCTGGGAGAACGACTCACCGAAGTCGAGCGTCACAACCGACCACAGGAGACGGCCGAACTGGGTTATCAGCGGGTCATCGAGGCCGAGGTTCTCGGTGAGCGAGGCCACCCGCTCCTCCGAGGCGAATGGCCCGGCCAACTGGCGGGCCGGATCCGATGGGAACACCCGGGTCAGGGCGAACACGATGACCAGGATGAGAAAGAGTGTTACCACCGCCAGGAGCAAACGACGTATCAAAAACTGAAACATCGAGCCGCCGAATTGTCTTCGGACTTTGGTCTCGGCTCCCGCCGGTGTCGGCTCTGCCCCCTGGGCTACCTGAGCATCTGGAACGCTCACGTGTTCCCCCTTGTTTCGTTGCTGTTGGTTGACCTGTGGTTGAGACGGCAGAGGCGGCGACGGAACCCCGTCGCCGCCTCAAATCCGCTTGCTGAATTTGGTTGGCTTGTTGTTACGGTCAGGCGCTCTTGGACGCCCCACTCAGGATCACGTGACCCAGCGCGGTTGCCTGCATGCCCGAGACGCTGTTGTCGTGGCCCGAGAGGTAGTTGTAGAAGTACGGGTAGCAGGCCGGCGTCTCCTCGTGCATGAGCTTCTGGATCTCGCCGACCGCCGCCTTCTGATCGTCGACCGTGACCGAGGTGCGGTACTGGGAGAGCAGAGCGTCGAAGTCGGAGTTCTCCCACACCGACGAGTTCCAGACTCCGCCCGAGGCCAGAGCCGAGCTGAAGTACACGTCCGGGGTCGGACGGTGCCCGTAGTCGACGATACCGAACTCGGCCGAACCCCAGCAGGGTACCGTCGAATCGTCACCGTCGTCGGGGCACCATGCGTTGCCGTAGAAGGTCGAATTCGACTGGGTGCTGACCTGAAGATTGAACCCGGCCTCCGCGGCGTTGCGCTGGATGATGGCAGCGAGATCGGGAATCTCCTGGATGTCGCCGGTCTCGATCGTGCCGCTGATCTCGGTTACGCCGGCCTCGCTGAGCAACGACTTGGCCATGTCGATGTCGCGGGTGCGCTGCTCGACCGCATCCGGATCGAAGAACGGCAGTGTCGACAGGATGGGGTGGTCGTTGGCGATCTCCGCCCGCCCGTTGAACAGGGTCGTGACCATCTCGTTGCGGTCGAGGCAGTAGGCCATGGCCCGGCGGACCAGCTTGTCTGTGTACTGGCCCTCCTGAGTGTTGAACCACACCTGACGGTGGGTGGCGGCCGGGGGCGTCAGCACCGTGAAGTTCTCGTCGCCCAGAAGACCCTCACCGCCGATCACGGTGAACTGCTGAATGGCGTCGATGTCACGCGAGGTCATGGCGGTCACGGCGGTACCGAGATCCGAAAAGCCCCGGAGCTCGATGGTGTCGAGCGGGGTCGCGCCGCCCCACCAATCCGGGTTGCGCTCGAACCGAACCACGAAGGTGGTCGGATCGAAGCTCACGAACTTCCAGGCACCGGTGCCGTCGGGCCGCTCGTCGAGCGTGGTGCCGTCCGTGTAGTCGGCCGGGGTGATGACCGACTGGGCGTTGAAGGTGGAAACAAGAACGGGGAAGTTGCCGTTGGGTTCGAGCAGGCTGACGACGGCGACGCCGGGATCCGAGGCGTCGACCGAACCCTCGCCGATCACGCCGGCGAGACCGGCGTTGCCCTGAGCGGCCAGACGGTCCATGGTGGCGGCGACGTCGGCCGACGTGAAGTCGGCACCGCTTTGCCACTTGACGCCCTCACGCAGGGTGAACGTCCAGACCGAGCCGTCTTCGTTGGCCTCCCAGGCGGTGGCCAGACCGGTGTCGCCGATGTTGCCGTCGGAACCGACGCCGACGAGATATTCGAAGCTCTGCGAGATCACGGCGTAGGTGCCGAGATCGAGCATGTTGACCGGGTCGAGGCCCGAGTTGGCATCGCCCTGCTGGATGGCGACCACGAGGTTGCCGCCCTCGGTTGTGCCGCTGCTCTCGCCGTCGCCGCCCGATGCGGTGTCGCCGTCGCCACTGTCGTCGCCACCGCAGGCGGCGATGATCGTGCCCATCACGGGCATCGAAAGGCCGACGATCATGCCTCGCTTGAGGAAGTCGCGGCGACCGATGCGGCCTTGGGCGTACGACTCGATCAGATCGAGCTGAACCGGCCCAACGTTTCGACGGAACACGTCAAGTCGTTTGAAGTCCATTGAATTCTCGCTCCCCTTCCGGTCCGATGAACCGGGTTAGCAGATCGACCACGGGCAGCCCCTCTTCTGGCACCGGAGAGGCGCCATGTGCCGTGACCAACCCATTTCAGCTGGTTGTATCTCCGACACACCATAGCGCACCCCGGAACCGTTCCATAGCCGTACGAAGAGCCGACGCAAGCTCGCCATCGGATCGTCACTTGGTCGATTCGTTACGCCCAACCGGGGTCGATGACCGCCCGACCGGTGTCGAAATGACGGGTGTGGGTGACCCAGCAGTTCCCGTCGAACATATGAAGCTGATAGCCGGGGGGATCGCAGACCACTTGAGGCCTGGCATCCGGTGCAAGATTGAGTTCGACCTGGTGAATCGTACTGAGTCCGGTGCTGCAGAGGACGCCGGCGATCGTTGTGGTGATGGACCGGTGCAGGTGTCCGCAGAAGATGCGGGTGACGTGCGGGTGGGCGCCAACGATGTCGGCGAACCGGGTGCGGTCGTCGAGCCCGGTCTGGTCCATCCAACCGATGCCGGTGGTGAACGGCGGGTGGTGCATGGCGATCACGGTCGGTCGCCCCGCTGTGGCGGCGAGCGCCTCGTCGAGCCACTGAGCACGGGTGTCGTCGAGCTCGCCGCCGTGATTCACCTCACCGTCCGCGTCGATCTGGTCGGCGGCCAGGGTGTCGAGGCCGAGCACGGTGATCGGACCGGCGTCGACGACCCAGCTCATGTTGTCGTCGGCGGCCCAGGGCATTCCGAATGCCGTTCGGAGCGAGGATCGCAGGTCGTGGTTACCGGGAACGACGAAGACCGGCATCGTCAGCGGCGCCAGCAACTCGGCGACGATGGCCATCTCCTCGTAGGTGCCGAGGTCGGTGAGGTCACCGGTCAGCAGTACGGCGCCCGGCGTCACGGTCTCGGCCAGCAGCCGCTCGACGGCGAGTCGGAGCCGGGCGTTGTTGTCGACATAGAGTTCGCCGTCGTGGCCGGGGGCCACCACGTGCGTGTCGCTGATCTGGGCGAGGAGGAAGGTCATGGTGATCAACCGTCGCCGTCGGCGGTGCTCTCGACGACATTGAGGTTGATGACGAGGTTGCCGTCGACGTCGATGGAGGTGCCGTACTGTTCGAGGCCTTCACCATCGGCCGGATACTCGGCACCGTCGCAGTTGTCGACGAACAGGGAGCGATCGGGCTGCCACTCCACGAAACAATCTCGGGGAGCGGTCAGGCTCCTGGCTGCGAACGCCACCCAGCCCTCGTCGGGGGAGTCGCCGAGGTGATTGAGCACGATGTCACGGTCTCCGCCCGATGCGTCGGGGAGCAGCAGGGGCCCGTCCTCGGCGATGACGGCGGCGAGATCGGCGGCGTTGCCGGGCTGGAACACCGGCTCACCGAGTTGGATCGGCACCTCGGCTCCGTTGTCGCCGAGCGCACCGAGCCGGGTGATCAGAAACACCAGCGTGAGAAACGCGGCGATGCCGCCCAGGGCGATCAGCGCGGCCTGGCGGGCGTCGGTTTGTGATCCTTGGGCAACGGGCATGGAACCAGCGGGAGGGGAGAGGGCTACGGGTGGCGACGGATTTCGGCCGGCGGCCGACTCGGGCCGCGGCGATCGTTCCACCCCACTAGTATCGCAGCAGTATCACTCAATGGCGTCCGTGGTTGCCCTCTGTCACTTCGTCCACCACTCCGTACCGAGCCGGGTGGGAGGCAGTCCAGCGCCCACAAGGACCCGACACGGGAGACTCACGTGGATCTACTCGAATATCAAGGCAAGCAGTTCTTCGCCACCTACGGCATCCCGGTTTCGGCCGGCGAGGCGACGGGCGATGTCGACGAGGCGGTGGCCATCGCCGATCGCATCGGCTACCCGGTGGTGGTGAAGGCGCAGGTACACACGGGTGGTCGGGGTAAAGCCGGCGGTGTGAAGCTTGCCGAGAACGCGGAAGAGTGCCGCACCCACGCGTCGAACATCCTCGGACTCGACATCAAGGGCCACATCGTGAAGACGATCTGGGTCGAGAAGGCGTCCGACATCGCCGAGGAGTACTACGCCAGCTTCACACTCGACCGCTCGGCCAAGAAGTATCTCGGGATGCTGTCGGCCGAGGGTGGTGTGGAGATCGAGGCCGTGGCCGAGTCGAATCCCGACGCCATCGCCAAGATCTGGGTCGACCCCACCGAGGGCCTGACCCCCGACGCGTGCCGGGCGTGGGTGGCCGCCGCCAACCTCAATCCCGACGCAACCGAGGGTGCCGTCGACATCCTGCTGAGGCTCTACAACGCCTACGTCGAGGGCGACGCCGATCTCGTCGAGATCAACCCGCTGGTCCTGAAGCCGACCGGTGAGGTCCACGCTCTGGATGCCAAGGTCTCGCTCGACGGCAACGCGGTCTACGAACATCCGGAGTACGAGCAGTACGACGCCACCCAGCCCCGTGACGAGCGCGAGGAGGCGGCGCACGAGAAGGGGCTGCAGTACGTCGGCCTGGAGGGCTCGGTGGGGGTGATCGCCAACGGGGCGGGCCTGGCCATGAGCACCGTCGACGTCGTCAACCAGGTCGGGGGTGCACCGGCCAACTTCCTCGACATCGGCGGCGGCGCAAACGCCGACGTGATGGCCGGAGCGCTCGAGGTCATCAACAACGACCCCGAGGTCAAGTCGATCCTCATCAACATCTTCGGCGGCATCACCCGAGGTGAGGAGGTGGCCAACGGCATCATCGAGGCCATGAAGCGGGTGTCGATCGACGCTCCCATCGTGATCCGCCTCGACGGCACGAACGCCGACGAGGGTCGGGCGATCCTCGAACCCCATCTCAGCGACAAGCTGATGATGGAGGACACCATGTTGAGCGCGGCCCGCCGCGCTGTTGAACTGGCAGCCGGCGAGCCGGCCGAGGGCTGAGGGAGAGGTTTGAACCAATGAGCATTTTCGTCGACGAGAACACCAAGGTCGTCTATCAGGGTCTGACCGGCTCACAGGGCAGCTACTACGGCGGCCTCAACAAGGCTTACGGCACCCAGGTGGTTGCCGGCACCCACCCGAAGAAGGGCGGCACCGAGGTAGACGGTGTGCCGATCTTCGCCTCGGTGGCCGAGGCGATAGAGGCCACCGGCGCCACGGCGTCCTGCATCTTCATTCCCGCTCCGGGGGTACGGGGGGCGGTGCTCGAGGCGGCCGAGGCCGGCATCGAGTTCATCGTGGCCATCACCGAGGGCGTCCCGGCCCACGAGGAGGCCTACTTCTACAACAAGCTGCGAAACGACTACCCGGACACCCAGCTGCTCGGCCCGAACTGTCCGGGCATCATCAGCCCCGGCAAGTGCAACATCGGTATCACGGCCGGTCACATCGCCAAACCCGGCGGCCCCGTCGGCATCGTCAGCCGTTCGGGCACGCTGACCTATCAGGCCCTCTACGAGCTGAAGCAGAAGGACATCGGGGTGACCACCTGTGTCGGCATCGGCGGCGACCCGGTGCCCGGCACGACGTTCATCGACTGCCTGAAGAGATTCGAGGCCGACCCGGAGACCAAGGCCGTCATGATGATCGGTGAGATCGGTGGATCGGCCGAGGAGGAGGCGGCGGAGTTCATCAAGTCGTCGATGACGAAACCGGTGGCGTGCTACGTCGCCGGTGTCACCGCCCCTCCGGGCAAGAAGATGGGTCACGCCGGCGCGATCGTGTCGGGCGGCAAGGGCACGGCCCAGGCCAAGATGGAGGCCCTGGCCGACGCCGGCGCCAAGGTGGGTCAGAACCCCACCGAGGCGGGCGAGCTCATGGCCGAGATCGTCGCCTCCTTGTAGTCGCTCAGCCGGTCGGCCCGGCCACTCCGTTCGAAAAATGAAGCAAACCCGCGCGATATCGCGCGGGTTTGCTTTGTTTTGACGCCGATCGGGGTTCAACGAGTCGGGCTCGGGCGGCCGCGCCGATGCGATTCCTGAGCGCAGATGGGTCTTGGAGCTGGTCCCACGTGACGTACAGGAGTTGCCAGCCAACGCCGGCCAGTGCCATATCCCGCTGATTGTCGGCCTCCTCGGCTCGCCGGCCCCGGTGAAATCGACGTCCGTGGCTTTCCACACCGAGCTTGATGGTCGGCATGGCGAGGTCGATTCGGTAACGGCGTCGGCCGACCGAGACCTGGTGCTGCAGGACGATGGGCGGCAGGTCGGCGTCGGCCACGGTCCGCTGCACCCGTCGCTCGAAGGGTGACTCCACCAGCCCAAGGCGACGGGCCGGGTGGTTCAGCACTCGTCGCAGCGCCGCTGGACCAGCACCGTTGTCGGTCCACAGCCGGTCGAGTGTCTCGACCAGCCAGGCATGCGAGTGGGTCTGCAGGAACACGTCGAGGCAGTTCTCGATCACTTCGTCGGTCTCCACCCGCCCCATCAGGCACAAGGTGGCTGCGGCGTTAAGCGTGCGGATGCCGTCGACCTCTGTGATGTCACGGCCGGGATTGACTGCGGCCGCGCGATGTTGACGCACCGGCGGACTGATTCGGCGACCGTGGCCCGGGACCCAGATGTCGGCGACGATCGGAGCGTTTTCGAACCAGCCGTGGAGCCAGCCCGAGCCACGATGGCAGGCGGCACCCGCCGACGTTCCGAGGGTGGCGGCGCGGAGCGCCTGGCCGGGCGGCGAGCCGAGGGCGGAGACCGACCAGATTCGCGGGCCCAGTGGCGTCAGCACCCCTCGATTGGCGGCTCGTCGCAGACGGTGGGGTGGCACCATGTCGGCCGCCTCGGTTGAATGAAAGGCGTTGTGTCGAGAGGCCGCGAGCTCGACGAGCGCCTGAAACGCGTCATCGATTCGCATGCGACGAACCTATCGATGCCCGGTGACAGTCACCGCGACGGTTTCGAACCCGAACGAAATGAAGCGAACCCGCGCGATATCGCGCGGGTTCGCTTCACTTCACGGTGGTAGGACTCAGCTGGGGAGGTGGGAGGTGTCGAGGTCGGCGCCGCCGAGGTGGCGGGCGTAGAACTCGTGGATGATCTCGAAGCGTTCCACCCGGTGACGGGGTTGGCCACTGCGGCTGAGTTCGTGGTTCTCCGCCGGGAAGCGAACGAGGATCGACGATCCTCCCCCGGCACTGTTGCGGTGGATCGTGGCGTGGAGCCGCTCGGCCTGCTCGATCGGGCAGCGCCAGTCCTCCTCGGAGTGGAGCACCAGGGTCGGTACCGAGATGTTGTGGGCGAAGGTCAACGGTGACTGGCGCAGGATCTTGGCCGGGTCGTCGTCGATCGAGGCGCCGAGGTAGCGGGTGACGAAGCTGTGGCCGATGTCGCTGGTGCCGGTCATCGACACGAAGTCGACGACCGACCGCTCGACCAGCCCGGCCTTGTAACGCCCGGCGTCGTCATGGCTCAGGGCCCAGCAGGTCATGAAGCCGCCGTAGCTGCCCCCCACCGATCCCGATCCGGTCGGCGTCGACGTCAGGCAGGTCGGCCAAGTGGTTGGTGATGGCCTGCACATCCTCCCAGTCGCGATTGCCGAAGTTGGCGATGATGTCCCGGGCCCAGGCCTCGCCGTAGCCGTCGGAGCCCCGGGGGTTGCCGCCGATGACGACATAGCCGAGCGCGGCCGCGACCTGGAACTCGTCGAAGAAGAAGTGCCCGTACTGGAACATCGGTCCGCCGTGGACGTAGACGAGTCCGGGCCGGGGGTTTCCGGTCTCCGGCGCCGAGGCCGGAGGACGGGTCACGAAAGCCTCGACGACGGTGCCGTCGGCCGACGTCACCGCCCCGTCTCCGGTTCGACCAGGTCGAGCTCCGACAGCAGCTCGTCGTTGAGGGCGACCAGGCGGGTAGCCGCGCCGTCGTCGATCTGCCAGAGCTCGGCCGGCCGGACAGCCGAGGTGATGGCCGCCACCACGGTCGTCCCCGTCGGGTCGGCGGCGAAGGCCACCACGGTGCCGTCGTCCTCGTACACGACCGTGCGGCTGCCGTCGCTGGTGGAATACCGGTCGATCGCCACCCGGCCCCGCCGCGGCCCGACGGTGACGATCCCGCCGTCGACCACCGCTCCGGTGGACGGGCCGGCCGTGATGTTCACGTCGTCGAATGCAACCTCGATCGGCCGGCCCGGTGCCGACGGGTCCACTCGGTGGAGCCGGTTGAACTCGATGGTGCTGAGATCGTCGCTGCCCACCACGAACAACCCGTCGGTCGGGTGCCACAGCAGCTCGGCCCTACCTCCCGGAGAGGTGGTCAACATCGTCGGATCCGACGCCGTGACCGTGCCGTCGTCGGCCCAGGACAGGTCGTAGCGGATGAGACGACTGCCGCCCAGGACCCGGTCGGTGCCGTCGATCGGGGCGATGGCCACAACGGTCGAACCGTCGGGGCTGACGGCGAACGATTCGTGATCCACCCCGACAGCCCCGATCGGGGTCGGAACATCACCCGACTGCCGGCGGTCGGCGTCGGTATCGACGACCCACAACTGCGTCGGTCGATCGAAGAAGTAGCCGCGCCCGTTGAACCGGTACAGGGGTGAGCCGCTGATCTTCGGCCGCCGCTTGCGTTCCTCGTCGTCGATCTCCTCCGGTGAATCCCGACGTTGCGGGGCCAGCGCCACGAGGTGGCCTCCCCAGCCAGTCGATCCGAGCGGGCCCTCCGTCGGCGAATTCGGCGGCGATGCGAAGTTCGCCCGACGGCCAGTCCATCACCATCAGCCGTCCCGGCTCGTCCTTGGCCGATCGCACGAACGCCAGTCGGGTGCCGTCGGGTGAGAATCGGGCTGACGAGTCGTGGTGGCCCTCGGTGAGTCGAAACCGATTGGTGCCGTCGACGCCAACCCGGTACAGGTTCGATCGGTTGCTGTCGCTCTCACGGTCCGGCCAGGTGTGTAGACCGCCGTGTCGCCGCCGGGATGAAGAACGACCTCCGAGACCGAGCGGAGGCGGTGGAGATCGTCGGGGCGCAGGGGACGGCGGCCGGAGCCGGAAGGCGAGGTCATGGCCCAACCATACCTCTGGCGGCTGCGACACCTGTCACGGCCGGTTGCGGCCGAGCACGAAGCCGCGGTCCGCTGCCGTCGGGCCGCTACCGTTGGAGCCTGGATCGTTCATCGGGAGGATGCAATGAGGGCTCTGCTCTCCGTTTACGACAAGACCGGAATCGCCGAACTGGCCGCCGCACTGCACGAGTTGGGCGTCGACCTCGTATCATCCGGGGGCACCGCCCGGGTCATCGCCGGGGCCGACATCCCGGTGAGCGACGTGGCCGACCTGACCGGCTTTCCCCCCATGCTCGGCCATCGCGTGGTCACCCTTCACCCGAGGATCCACGGTGGCATTCTGGCCGACCGCCGTGATCCCGACCATCTCAGGGATCTCGAGGCCCACGGTTTGGACCTGATCGACATCGTGGTCGGCAACCTGTATCCGTTCACCGACGATCCGTCGATCGACCTCATCGACATCGGCGGACCGACCCTGCTCCGAGCTGCGGCCAAGAACCACGAGTACGTGACCGTGCTCGTCGATCCCGCCGACTACCCGGCAATGCTCGATGAGCTCCGTCGGGCCGGCAAGACCTCCGCCGGTCTGCGACAGCGTCTGGCCCGCAAGGCGTTCGCCCACACCGCCTCCTATGACGCCCAGATCGCCAACTGGTTCACCGGCAACGAAGCACGTGGGCAGCGCAAGGAGCCGGCGTCGTACCATCTGGCGCTCGAGAAGATCCAGGATCTCCGCTACGGCGAGAATCCCCATCAGGCGGGGGCCCACTATCGCGTCGCCGGCACACCGAGCTGGTGGGACGAGGTCACCCAGCTCGGTGGCGTGCCGATGTCGTACCTCAACATCTTCGATGCCGACGCGGCGTGGGCGCTCGTTCACGACCTCGGCCAACCGGCCGATCACGCCGCCTGTGCCATCATCAAGCACGCCAACCCGTGTGGTGTGGCGGTGGCCGACACGATGGCCGAGGCCTACAGCGAGGCCTACGCCTGTGATCCGCGCAGTGCCTTCGGCGGCATCGTCGCCTGCAACAGGCCGATCGATTCCGCCACCGCGTCCGAGATCGAGGCCGCGGCCCAGGCCGACGTCATCATCGCCCCCGGTTACGGTCACGGGGTCGTCGAGCGGCTCGTGGCCAAACGCAAGAACACGAGAATCCTCAAGGCCCCGGCTCCCGTTCCGCCCACCGACTCGGTTCGCCAGCTCACGGATTCGTTTCTGGTGCAGCGGGCCCATCGCTTCGATGCCACGCCCGAGCACTGGGAGGTTGTCACCGACCGCCGGCCCAGTCCGGAGGAGCGGGCCGATGCCGAGCTGGCGTGGCGGGTATGCGGTCACGTGTCGTCGAACGCCATCGTGCTGGTCCGCGACGGTGTGGCCTGGGGTATCGGCGCCGGGCAGCAGAACCGCGTCGAAGCCGGGCAGCTGGCCACGCAGAAAGCCGACGGCCGGGCCAAGGGCGGAGCCTGCGCGTCCGATGCGTTCTTCCCGTTCCCCGACGGTCTCGAGGCCGCCGCCTCGGCCGGGGCCTCCGTGGTCATCCAGCCCGGTGGCTCGGTCCGCGACGACGAGGTCATCGACGCGGCCAACCGGCTCGGTCTGGCTATGATCTTCACCGGCGAGCGGCAGTTCCGGCACTGACCGATGCCGGTCGACCCGACACACCGGCGGCGGCAACAACGAATGGGACGGAAGGTGGAGCGATGAGCAGGGCAGTTCGATGAGCGCGATTCTCATGCCGGGAGCGCCGGTGGCCGACGCGGTTCTGTCCGAGGCCAGGGCAAGAGTCGAGGAGATGAAAGCCGCCGGCGTCACGCCGGGCCTGGGCACGATCCTCGTCGGCGACGACGACGCTTCCGCCGGCTACGTCCGCCGCAAGCACGAAACGTGCGAGCAGGTCGGCATCGCCTCGTTCCACCACGAGATCCCGGCCGACGCCGGTCAGGAGGCTCTTCTCGCCGCCGTCGACGACTTCAACGACAACCCCGAGGTCGACGGCTATATCATCCAGCATCCGGTGCCGGACGGATTCGATTTCAACGCCGCGCTCAGCAGGATGGATCCGGGCAAGGACGCGGATGGCCTCCACCCCACGAACCTCGGCAAGCTCGTGCTCCAGGAACCGGGTCCGGTTCCGTGCACACCGGCCGGCATCCAGGCCATGCTCCTGCACTATGGCGTCGAGGTCGCCGGTAGGAACGTCGTGGTGGTCGGCCGGGGGCCGACGCTGGGCCGCCCGATGGCGCTGTTGCTGTCCAACCGGGGTCAGGGTGCCGACGCGGCCGTCACCGTGGTCCACTCCCGTGTGCCGAACCTGGCCGACTACACCCGACGGGCCGACGTGTTGATCGGTGCGGTCGGCGTTCCCAACTTCATCAAACCCGACATGGTGAAGCCGGGGGCCGCCGTCGTGAGCGGCGGCATCACGTGGGAGGGTCGCACGTTGCTGCCCGACGTCGACGAGTCCGTCGGCGAGGTGGCCGGCTGGATCACCCCCCGTCTCGGTGGCGTGGGCCCAACCACCGTGGCCCTGTTGCTGAAAAACACCGTCGACGCCGCCGAGCGGCGGATGAGCTGATCCGCGCCGAGTCCCGGCCTCTTCACCACCTCCCGGTTCTGTGCGGCCAGCGCCCGAAAAGCAGGGTCGTTGCCGCACAGGTCGAGACGTGGACCGATGTCAGGGACCGGGTGCGGCGCTGAGAATGCCTGCGAAGAAACCGATCGTCATGAAGGGCCCGTAGGGGATCCGGTAGCGGCGTCCCTGTCCGGAGACGATCGCCGCGAAACCGGCCAGTCCGCCGACGACGGCGGTCACGAAGGCCCAGGCCAGCACGGGCTCCGAGCCGAACCATCCGAGTGTGGCAGCAAGCGGGAACGCGTACTTGACGTCGCCCATGCCGAGTCCACCGATCAGATTCCCGATCAGCAGGAAGGCCGCCGCCGCGAGACCGAACAGGAGCGAGCGGCCCGATCGGGCCGGATCCGCCGTCCAGAGGCCACCGGCGACAACGGCGACGGTGACGGCGAGGGCCAGCGGCCCGACGATTCGATTCGGGAGTCGGTGCTCGTCGAGGTCGATGACCGCCAGCCAACCGCACACGGCTGTCATGGCGGCGAGCCCGATCGCCACCAACGGGTTCGGCCAGTGGGCCCGGCCCACAACCACCACGGCCCCGACGCTCATGCCGATGATTGTTGCTCTGACGAGCGGGATCTCGGATCCGCTGTCTTCGTCGGCGGGTTCGGGTTTGGCGTCGTCGCCGGTCACCAGGCAAGACTATCGGGGAGGTCGGACCGGCCAAATTCGCCTTTTCGGCTGGTCTGCGGCTGATACTGTTGTCGTTCGGGTTCGGGTGGCACCCGGTTGCCGGCGTGGAGTCGGTGACGTCCACGTATCGATCTGTCCCGAGGAGGACCATCATGTCCCGATTCAGGGCCGATGACCGACGAGTTCAACCGTCCGACGCATGGAGGCTGATCCGCGAGCAGATCGCCCTCCATCCCGGGCCGTTCGCCATCTCGGTGTTCGGGGCGGTGCTCTACGCCGGCGCGACCGTGGTATCGGCCGAGGTGCTCGGCTACGTGACCGATTCGGTGATCTATCCCAGCTATGTCGCCGACGGCCCAACCCCCGACCCCGTGCTGTGGGGCGCGGCCGCCATCGTCGCCGTCGTGGCGCTCCGGTCGGCCGGGGTGGTGGCCCGCCGCTACTTCGCCGGCATGACCGCCGAACGGGTGCAGGCCACGTTTCGCCGCACCCTCACCGACCGCTACCTGCGGCTCCCGATCTCCTGGCATCAGCGGATGCCGACGGGGCAGCTTCTGGCCCATGCCGACAACGACACCGAGAAGATGGCAGAGGTGCTCCACCCGCTGCCCTTCTCCCTGGGGACCTTTTTCCTGGCCGCCTTCTCCGCCGTCTCGCTGCTCCTGGTCGACGTCGTCCTCGCCGCGGTCGCCTTCTCCGTGTTCCCGGCGCTGATCCTGCTCAACCGGGTCTACTCGTCCCGGGTCGAACGGCCCGCAGCCGCCGCCCAGGAGGAGGTCGGCCGGACGTCGGCCATCGCCCACGAGAGCTTCGACGGGGCGCTCATCGTCAAGACATTGGGCCGGGCCGACGCCGAGGTCGAACGGTTCGGCGTCGCCGCCCACCGGCTTCGGGAGCACCGCGTCGAGATCGGCTACATCCGAGCGCTGTTCGAAGCCGTCCTCGACATGTTGCCGAACATCGGCATCGTGCTGGTGATCGTGGTCGGTGCGCTCCGGGTCGACGCCGGGGCGGTGACGCGAGGTGATCTGGTGCAGGTGGCGGCGCTGTTCACGGTGCTGGCCTTCCCGATGCGGGTGCTCGGTTTCTTCCTGGAAACGGTGCCGCCGTCGGTGGTGTCCCGCCAGCGTCTCAACCTGGTGCTCGACGAGCAACTGCCCGCTCCCGTTCCCTCGAGCGGGGTCCTGCCCGAGGGGCCGCTCGCGGTCCGAGCCTCGGCCGTCGGCTACCAGTACGACGACGACGTCGAGGTGCTGACCGGAATCGACTTCACCATCGAGCCCGGCGAGATCGTGGCGCTGGTCGGCTCGACCGGCGCCGGTAAGTCGACGCTGTGTTCGCTGGTCGCCGGCCTGATGCCGCCGTCGGTCGGGTCGATCACATTGGGCGGTGTCGAGCTGGCCGATCTGTCGGACCGGGAGCGGACCGATGCCGTGGCGCTCGTCTTCCAGGAGACGTTCCTGTTCGGTGCGTCGGTCACCGGCAACATCGACCTCGACGGTGCCTACACGGCCGACGAGATCCGTGAGGCGGCGGCCGTCGCCCGGGCCGCCGGGTTCATCGACCGCCTGCCAAACGGTTTCGACACGGTCCTCGGTGAGCGGGGCGTGACGCTGTCCGGCGGCCAGCGGCAACGGGTGGCCCTGGCCCGGGCCCTCGTCCGCAAACCCCGGCTGTTGATCCTCGACGACGCCACCAGCGCCGTCGACCCGAAGATCGAGCAGGAGATTCTCGCCAGGCTGCGGTCCCGGCTTCATACCACCACGCTCGTCGTGGCTCAACGGGTGGCCACGATCGGGCTGGCCGACCGGGTGCTGTTCCTCGCCGACGGGCGGATCGCCGCCGCAGGCACCCACGACGAGCTCATGACCAATGCCGACTACCGGGCCCTGGTGATGGCCTACGAACTGGCGGGAACATGACGACCGCCGCAACGCCCGGACAAGAGAAGGCCACGGGCGACCTCCGGACCGTCCAGCTGATCCGTCGCGGTCTGGCCGCCAGTCCCGAGCTGGCCGACGGTCTGCGCATGACCATCGCCATGGGGTTCGCGGTCGCCATCGGTCGACTGGTCATCCCTGTTCTGATCGAGCAGACGATCGACAACGGAATCGGTGTTGCCGCCGGTGGGGATGCGAATGGGGCCGCCGCGGGCACCGTCGTCAACACCGTCGACATGGGCTACGTCGTCCGCTCCGCCGTTCTCGCCGCCATCATCATTCTCGTCTCGGCGGTGATCAGCTGGCGGGCCCAGCGCCGCCTCGTCCGTCAAGCCGAGCTGGCGATCACCAACCTGCGTATCCGCACGTTCGATCGCATCCATCGGTTCTCGATCGCCGATCACAACGAAACCCGCAAGGGCCTTCTCGTCTCCCGCGTCACTAGCGACGCCGAGACCCTGGCCCGGTTCGCCCAGTGGGGCCTCTACGTCTGGTCGATCGATCCGGTGATGATGCTCGGCGTTCTTCTGGTGCTGGCCTACTACTCGTGGCAGCTGGCTCTCGTCGTGCTCGTTGTCCACCTGCCGGTGCTGCCGCTGTTGCGATGGATGCAGCTCCGGCAGATCGCCGTCTACGACGCCTACCGAAATCGGGTGTCGGACATGCTGGCCGCCTTCTCCGAGATGATCACGGGCACACCCGTGGTTCGGGCCTACGGGGCGGAGGAACGGTTCCGCACCGAACTCGACACCGCCATCGGTCGCCGCTATCACACCAGGATGCGGGCCAACAGCTACATGGCGTCGCTGTTCGTCGTCGGCGACGTGTTCGGAGCGCTGTCGATGGCGGCCGTCCTGGTCGTCGGTCTGTGGCAGCGTCAGGCCTGGGGCCTCGAGGCCGGTGAGCTGGTTGCGGTTCTGTTCCTCGCCAATCTGGTGCGGGAACCCATCGGGTCGATCTCGGAGGTATTGGATCAGACGCAGGTGGCCGCCGCCTCCTGGAACAAGATCCTGTCGGTGCTCGACCATCCGATCGACGTGGTCGAACCGAACGAGGACGAGGCCCGGGACCTGCCCCTCGGCCCGCTCCGTATCGAGGCCGATAACGTCGACTTCAGCTACGGCGACGGCGAACGGGCGTTGACCGATGTGTCGGTCGTCATTCCGGCGGGCCTCAACGTCGCCATCGTCGGTGAGACCGGCTCGGGCAAGACGACCTTCGCCAAACTGTTGTGTCGACTGGCCGACCCGACCGCAGGACGGATTCTCGTCGACGGCATCGACCTGCGGGTCGTCTCCCACCGATCGAGGATCCATTCGGTCCGGATGGTTCCCCAGGACGGCTTCCTGTTCGATGGGACGATCGCCGACAACGTCATGTTCGGGGCCGACCACGCCACGCAGGCCGACATCAGGTCGGCTTTCGAACGGCTCGGCCTGGGCTGGTGGATCGACAAACAGGGCCTCGACACCCGGGTGGGGGAACGGGGTGAGAACCTGTCGGTCGGTGAACGGCAGCTCGTGGCGCTGGCCCGGGCCCAGCTGGCCGACCCCGGTCTCCTGATTCTCGACGAGGCGACCTCGGCCGTCGACCCCGAAACCGACCAGGCGCTGACCCAGGCGCTGCGACGTCTCGCCGAGGGCCGCACCATGGTTTCGATCGCCCACCGACTGTCGACCGCCGAGGTCGCCGACCTTGTGCTGGTGTTCGACCGAAGCCGTCTGGTCGACATCGGTTCCCACCGTGAACTGGTGGCCAAGGGGTCGGGTGTCTACCACGGGCTGCACAAGGCCTGGCTCGGCAACACCCGCTCGAACGGCGACAAGCCGGCGGCGCCCGTCAGTCGATCAGGTCGGTGATCAGCGGGGCGTGGTCCGACGGCCGGTCGGCGGCTCGGGCCTCCCGATCGACCCAGCACGCTTCGACCCGAGGCCACAGGGGCGGGGAGATGAGCGACAGGTCGATGCGGAGCCCTCGGTCGTCGGCCAGCGTCTGGCGATAGTTCCACCAGGTGAACTCCGGCGTGTCCGGGTGGAGTGTCCGGGCGGCATCGACGAAGCCGAGATCACCGAGCGCAACGATGGCGGCCCGCTCCGGTGGCGAGGCGTGCTTCTTTCCCCGCCAGCGGCGTGGATCGTAGATGTCAGAGTCGGTGGGGGCCACGTTGAAATCGCCGGCGAGAACCGTCGGCCCGTCGATCCACCCTCGGGCGGTGGCGTCACCGCGAAGCCGCTCCAGCCACACCAGCTTGTAGAGATAGTGGGGATCGTCAAGCGCGCGACCGTTGGGCACATAGATCGACACGACCCGGACCGGCGACGACCCGGTTCCGACCACTGCGGTGATCAGCCGGGCCTCGTCGAACGGCGGTTGCTGGACGCCGCCGAACCCCACCTCGACCGATCGCAGCCCGACCCGGGACGCGACGGCCACCCCGTTCCAATGATCGCGGCCGTGGTGAGCGATTTGGTAACCCCGTCCGGTGAACAGCTCGAGGCGCAGCTCGTCGAGCTGGTCGTCGCGGCACTTGGTCTCCTGCAACAGCATCACGTCGGGTTCCAGGCGGTCGATCACCCGGCCGACGAGATCGACCCGGGACCGCAGCGAGTTGACGTTCCAACTGAGGATGCGCATCCCGAGGCAGGATAGGAGCCACCCGTGGTCGAGCCGCCGGTCGCCCTGGATAGCGGCTACGATCGGCGGTGAAAACCACCGAACGAGTCGGTGGGAAGGACCACCGAAGGAGTCGGTGAGAAGGAGCTGCATCGTGTCCACATCCCCCGCTCGAGTGACGGTGACCGGCGCCGCCGGCCAGATCGGCTACAGCCTGTTGTTCCGTATTGCCTCCGGCCACCTCCTCGGACCGGACCAGCCGGTGATCCTGCAGATGCTCGAGATCACGCCGGCTCTCGGCGCACTCGACGGGGTGGCCATGGAGCTGGAGGACTGCGCCTTTCCGCTGCTCGCCGGCATGGTCAAGACCGATGACGCCGCGGTGGCCTTCGGCGATGCCGACTACGCCTTGCTGGTGGGTGCCATGCCCCGAAAGGCCGGTATGGAACGGGCCGATCTGTTGGAGGCCAACGGCGGTATCTTCGGTCCACAGGGCAAGGCCATCAACGACAACGCCTCCTCCGACATCAAGGTGCTGGTCGTCGGCAACCCGGCCAACACCAACGCCTTGATCGCCATGAACGCCGCTCCCGACCTCGACCCCCGCCAGTTCAACGCCATGACCCGCCTCGACCACAACCGGGCGATCAGCCAACTGGCCAACAAGTCCGGGGCAACGGTCAACGACATCAAGAAGATGACGATCTGGGGTAACCATTCCAGCACTCAGTACCCCGACCTGTTCCACTGCGAGGTCAACGGTCGCAACGCCATCGACGTGGTCGACGACATGGCCTGGGTCGAGAACGAGTTCATTCCGACGGTGGCCAAACGGGGCGCCGCCATCATAGAGGCCCGGGGTGCGTCGTCGGCCGCATCGGCCGCCAACGCGGCCATCGATCACATGCACGATTGGGTTCTTGGCACGCCCGAGGGCGACTGGGTGTCGATGTCGGTGCCCTCCGACGGTTCCTACGACGTGCCCGAGGGCATCATCTCCAGCTTCCCGTGCACGGTGTCCGACGGCGAGTACGCCATCGTCGGTGGCCTCGATATCGACGACTTCAGCCGGGCCCGTATCGACGCCTCGGCTGCCGAGCTGGTCGACGAGCGCGACACCGTGAAGGGTCTCGGCCTCATCTAATCGTAATCGCCGATCCGGAGGTATCGACGGCGGCAAGCCGCTACGAGTTTGCGTTTCGCAAACTCTCTGGCTGTGCCGGGGTGCCTGGAGATCGGTTCTTCCGCAGCCTGCCAGGAGGCCACCGCCCCTTCCGCTCTGCGGATCGGTCCGGCGGGGCCGGACCTTACCGAGTTTGCTCCGCAAACTCGCAGGTGCGAGGGTTGCTACTTGAGGAACTTGCTCGTCGTGTTGTCGGCGAGGATCTTGCCGCCGGTCTGCTCGGTCGGGCAGTAGTAGACCGTGTAGCGGCGGTACTCGACGGTGTGGACGGTGTCGTCGCAGCCGGTACAGGGCTCGCCGGCCCGGTTGTGAACCTTGGACGGCCGATCGGCGCTCTTGCCGATGTCGTCCAGCGTGCGTTCGTGCTCGGTGGCCGCCTCCACCACCGTGCCGATGGCGGCGTGGAGCCGGTCGATCTCGTCGTCGTCGAGCTTGGCCGCGTTGGCGAACGGTGACAGCCTGGCCTCGTAACAGATCTCGTTGGCCAGCATCCGACCCAGTCCGGCGATCACGGTCTGTTCCCGGAGGAGACCGTGGATCCGGCGGGAATGCCGGCCCAGCAGTTCGGCGAGCTGATCCCGGTCGAGTTCGGGGGCCTCGGGTCCGAGTCGATCGAGGGGCTCCACGGGAAGCGGATCGCCGTCGACCACCCAGACGCCGGCCTTGCGTTCGGTTCCGGCCTCGGTGAGCAGCCACGCCTGCTCGGCGCCGTCGTCGGTGAAAACCCAGCGGGCCAACCCGAACTTCGGCTTCCTCGACCGTTTCTCGTCGGGTCGAAGACGGCCTCCCTGCATCAGATGGACGACGTGGCGATGGCCGTTGTCGAATTCCATGATCAGGTACTTGGCCCGACGCCCGACGGTAACCAGCCGCTGTCCGACGGCACCGTCGGGAGGCGGGTCGAAGGTCTTGAGCACGGCGAAGTTGAGCGGTTCGAACCGGCTGAGCGTCGAGCCGGCCAGCGCAGCGGTCATGCGTTCGCTGTGAGCCTGTACCTCCGGGATCTCCGGCATGGGAGTAAGGCTAGCAAGGCACTCACGGCGATCAGGCGGCCACCGGACCCGCCGTTCTGGGGTTCGGGAACCCCAGAAGTGGGGCTGGGGAACCCCAGAACGGGAGAGGACGGGAGGAGCGGGGGAAGGCGGCGCGGTCTCCTAGTACGTCGTGCGGGATCGAAGATCGCCCAGCCGATCCTCGATCTCGGCCAGCCGAGCCTGATGGCCCAGCAGGGCGGTGGTGTCACCGCCGAGGCGAACCTCTCCGTCGAGGAACGCCCGCTGGGCACCGATCTCCCCTCGGGCGATGGCCGAGGCGACGTCGTAGGACATGGTCAGGGTCGCATCACCGTGTCCGTTGTCGGTTTCGTCGCCGTCGACCGGCAGGATTCGAACCCGGTCCGGCCCCAGCACGAGCTGATACCGCACGTCGCCCCGATCACCGGGCAGGCCGACGACCTTCACCGCAACCGTGACCGAACTTGGGATCGGCGAAAGTGCGGCCACCGATTCATCGGCCTGCCGGAACCAGTCGGGGCCGAGATAGTCAACGGTCTCGCTCATCGTCGCCCCCCGGTCGCGGTCGTCAACAGCTCGCGAAGGCGGCTGCGGGCGGCCAGTTCCCGATCGACGGGATCGACGACGAGATCGCGGGCCACCTGGACGACGGCGGCCTCGGCGTTGCTCCTCACCGCCGTGGCCCGGCGGCGGCTTCCGAGTGCCACCAGCTGCCGGAACACGGCGGCCAGAACCACCCCGAGGAGCAGGCCGCCGACCAGCATGGCGGTCGGATAGGGGATACCGGTGTCGACGATGTCGGGTGTCGGCACGTCGGGAAGTCGAAGGTAGGCACCGAACGCCAGCAACGCAAGCCAGACGGCTCCCACGACGGCGGTGACGGCGAGCGCCATCTGCAGAGCGTTGGCGGCAGCCCACCACCGTGGTGTTCGCCCGGCGCCGGTCGCTCGGGCTGCCTCGCTGACCACCGCATCCAGCTGGTTGTTCAGCAGAGCATGATTCGGTGTGCCGACCTCGCTGATGCGATCCGGCCACGGTTCCGGCAACTCCGCGGTGATGGTGGCGAGAGCCTGCCGCACGGCGTTCTCGGAGCGGGCCAGCTGCACGCCCGACAGCTGCGGAAGCGACGACAGCCCACTCGATCCCCGACCGAGGTGGAGGCGTCGTAAGGGATGGGGTCGTAGCCGTCGAGCCCAGCGGGTGAACGGCCAGCCGACACGCCCGGCGGCATCCCGGCGATGTCCGGCCGCCACGGCGTCGGTCACCACTGCGATGCCGGAGGCGCCGACCAGCTCCGCTGCCAGCTGATCGGTCACGCGGGACGGGACCTGGTTGAGGCCGTCACCCGGGCCGAGATCATCGAGCAGTGTCAACGACGTCGCCGTGACGTCGGCTTGAAGCCGCTCGATCATGGCACTGCGTTCGGCCACCGTTTCGGCCAGCAGCGATCGTAGCCCTGGAATACCCTCACCGGTTGCCGTGGACACGGCCAGAACCGGTGCGCCGGGCAGGCCGTCGGCGGCCATCAGGCGCTGGAGGTCGGCCAGGCAGGTCTTGACGTCGTCGTCGGTGAGGAGGTCCACCTTGTTGAGCACCATCGCCGTGACCGCGCCGTGGTGCGACAGGCGACGCAGGTAGTCGTGCATGGCCTTGTCACCGTATTTCTCCGCGTCGGTGACCCAGACGAGCAGGTCGGCGTGTCTGGCGATGCGCTCCATCTCCAGACGGTGGCCAACCTCCACCGAGTCGTGATCGGGAACGTCGAGGAGGACAAGACCATCGAGCGAGGAAGCTGGGGAGTGGGCCCCGGCGGCGGCGCCCGGTTCACCACTGACATCGTGGCGGTTCGGCACCTCCAACCAGTCGAGCAGGGGGTGCGGGTCGTCGCCACCCCAGTAGCAGCCGAGCGTGCTGGAGGTCGTGGGACGACGAATGCCGGTGGTGGCGATGTTGGTTCCGACCAGGGCGTTGGCCACCGATGACTTCCCACTGCCGGTCGCTCCGAGCAGCGCCACCAGCGTGTGGTTCGTTCCGTGCCGGAGCCGATCGTTGGCTTTGGTGATGATCGCTCGGGCCTGTTCGACGTGATCAGCCGGCAGCCGATCGGTGGCCAGGTCGACCGCTTCGCCGAGTGCTGCCAGCTGGTCGGCCAGATCGACCGGGTCGCGACCGAAACGCCCCAGCCTCATCGGCTGCGCTCGAAACGGTCGAGTGCCGCGGCAAGGTCGTCGACCACCTCGTTGTCGCTGCCGCCGCCGGTCAGTGCGGTGAGTCGAGCCCGGAACCGGTCGGCGTCGGCGTCGAGCATCGTGCCGATCCGCTGCAGCAGCAGACGCTGAGCCTCGGCCGCCAGCTCCCGAACCGCCTGCTCGCCGAACAGGGCGCTCAGCAGGGTCTGGGAGATGCCGGCCGTGCCGGCCCCGATCGCCACTTCGGCCCCGGTCAGACCGGCGGTCTGAGCGAAGATCACCAGCATGAGGGCGATACCGACACTGTTGACGCCGACCGCCAGCACCCGGGCGGTCGTGCGCTTGCTCGCCCCCTGCTCACGAACCAGCTCGAGGATGTCGTCCTGCCAGGCCTGAACCTGGCCCCGAACCTCGGCTCGAAACGCATCGGACGCGTGCTCGAGCGCCCGATCGTCGCCCAGTGTCTGACGGCCTCCGGGCAGACTCTTCCAGGTGGAGACGGTGGTCGAGGCGGCACGATCGGCGTGGTCGATCAGCAGCTGCTCCAGGGTCGAGGTGATCTCGCCCTGGACCTCGACGGTCTGACCGGTGCGACCGGTGAGGAAGGCCCCGACCCGGTCGCGGATCAGCGAGATTCTCGACTGAACGGCCCGCATGAGTTCGGCGGTGCCGATCAACTCCTGCCATCGCTCCAGGACCTCGCCCCGGAGCAGAGTGCCCGATCGTATGTCGGCTGCCAGCCTGTTTCGAGTGTCGGCGTAGGTCCGCTCCATCGACTGACGGAGTTCACCGACGGCCGCCTGCTGCTCGACGCCGGCCTCGATGACGGTCCTGGTACGGGGACCGATGCTGTCCATGGCTCCGTCGAGTGTGGCCCGCACCACGGCGGCGCGACGCTCGGCGTCGGACGCCAGGCCCGTGAGCAGCGCATTGATGTCGGCGACCGCTTCGGCCGGCAGCGTGCTGACCTCAACCGGCTGCTGCTCGACGGGGAACACCGTGACGTCGGTCAGCCCGGCATCGGTCAGCATCGAAACGAAATGCGTGACGATCTCGTTGGTGGCTCCCGGCGGAATGCGATTCACGATGCAAGCCAGCGATGTACCTCGGCTTCGGGCCTGCCGGAGGAAATCCCAGGGAACGGCATCGGCGTAACGGACGGCGGTGGTGGCGAACAGCCAGAGATCAGCGGCCGACAGCAGCTGGGTCGCCAGTTCGCGGTTGGCCTCCTCGACCGAGTCGATGTCGGGAGCGTCGATCAGGGCGAGGCCCGGCTGTAGCGTTTCGGAGGTGACCAGGCGCAGCACGGTGCCGGTCACGGTCGATGTCGGCACGTCGCCCGGACCGCCGGTGACTCGTGGCAGATCCGGAAGCACGTCACCACCGGCGAACCACTCCCCGTCGTCGGGGTGGCAGATCAGGACCGGAGCGCGCGTCGTCGGCCGCAGCACCCCGGCTGGCGAAACCTCCCGCCCGACGATGGTGTTGGTGATGGTCGACTTGCCGGAACCGGTCGAGCCGCCCAGCACCACCAGCAGCGGAGCATCGAGGCGACGAAGACGGGGGACGAGATAGTCGTCGATCTGATGCGCCAGTTCGTCGCGGGCGTTGCGGGCAGGTTTCGCCGAACCCAAATCCAGTTCCAGCCCTGTGGCCCGGAGCGATTCGCCGAGCCCCTCGAGCGCGGCGATCGTTTCGAGAGGGTTCGCTGACATCAGACTCACAGGTTAGGTCGGCGTGGCGCGGAAAGAATCGCTCCACGGAAGTTTCGCCTGTCGGGCGGCCGGCCGGGGGTGCTGCAAGGCAGGCGAACATCGTAACCACTTCGATTTCATGTCGTGTTGATTGCGGGACTGGCGAGTAGTTGAAAGTGGGATAATATGGGTTGAGAAAGTTGGCGAGGTGGTGAAACGCGGCGGATGTCCGTGCACTATGCTGAACGATGGTGGTTCGAGCAGCTGTCCCTTTGGGATCGGGTCCGACCACCACGAAGTCTTGGAGAACTGATCGACTGAGGGATATCGCACGTAGTCGGTCCTATTCGCAGGTCGGCGGCGGTTCAGTCGCCCGGACGGCCGCCGGCCTGCTCCGCGTCCACAGGAAACCAAAACCGGAACGCTCAAAGGGGCTTGTCGTGATCGACAGCCCCTTTCCCTTTCCGGATCCCGCCCGCCCTGTTCCCGGCGGAAGCGAGGCACACCGGCTCGTGGCCTCCGGTTCCGGCCTGGCGTTTGCCGTTCAGTTCGAGCAGCGGGATGGCGTGGCTGGCTTTCAGACCGCCGTCTTCGGCCTGGAATCGGCGGAGCGTCGGCGGCCGTCGTCATCAGAGCCACAGCCGGTCGTCATCAGCGCGGTCGACATCACCTTCGGACAGGGTTGGGAGCTGCGCACATCGGGGTTGTGGGCCGAACAGGTGCGGGAGCGGGCATTCGATCATTGGAGCTACGGGCTCGAGGCCTTCGCTCTGGCCATCGACGAGCCCGACGAACTGATCCGGCGCGGACTCGGCCACCGGGTTCCGCTCGGATGGGAGCTCGACTTCATCGCCGACACTCCGCCGGAGCCGGTGCCGGACCACGATCCCGGAACCTTCACCCAGACCGGCACGATCGAAGGGCTCCTCCTCACCGGCGACGGCGAGCAGCCGATCGACGGACGTGCCCGCCGCTCACTCTGGACCGGCGACCGTCCAGCCCACACCGATGTCGACGGGCTCGACCACCGGCTACGATCTCGGCCCGGCTCGGTGGTACTGCCGACGATGCAGGGGCCTTGGACCGTCGGACGGTCCGGGTCGGTCGGGTTGCCGTAGGACCAGGAGCGACCGGCCATCCCGCGTTCGCGGGCGAAAACGGTCACGCTCATTCGTTTTCACCCGTGAACGACGGCGTGGTCGGCTCACCGAACGGCCGACCTGAGGACAGGTTGGTCAGCTGCGGCCGGCCATCTTCCGATTGGCGATCTTCGACTTCACGTAGTCGCGGTTCATGTAGGCGATGAAGTCCTGGCTGATTTCCTTGGGGCAGGCTTCGGTGCACTCGCCGTGATTGGTGCACGATCCGAAGAACTGCTCCATGGTCTCGACCATGGCTTCGGTCCGGCGGAACCGCTCGGCCTGGCCCTGGGGCAGCGAGTTGAGGTGCCACAGCTTGGCCGAGGTGAACAGTTGGGCCGCCGAGTTGGGGCAGGCGGCGACACAGGCCGCGCAGCCGATGCAGGCGGCGGCGTCCATGGCCGAGTCGGCGACCTCTTTCGGGATCGGGATCTCGTTGGCGTCGGGGGCCGAGCCGGTGGGTGCGGTGATGTAGCCGCCGGCTTCCACGATGCGGTCGAGCGGTGACCGGTCGACGACGAGGTCGCGGATCACCGGGAAGGCGGCCGCCCGCCACGGCTCGATGACGATGGTGTTGCCGTCGTTGAACTTGCGCATGTGGAGCTGACAGGTGGCCGTGCCCTTCTCCTGGCCGTGGGCCCGACCGTTGATCATCACGCCGCAGGTTCCGCAGATACCCTCCCGGCAGTCGTGCGGGAATTCGATGGGGAGCTGGCCGTCATCGATGAGACCCTCGTTGACGATGTCGAGCATCTCCAGAAACGAGGCGTCGTCGGGGATGCCCTTGGCCTGATAGGTCTCGAAACGACCGTTGGCGGCAGGCCCGTCCTGACGCCAGATGCTGAGGGTGAGGTTGAGTTTGGTAGACACTACTTGGCCTCCTTGGCCCATACGAACGATTCCAGCGGACGATGTTTCGCCGGAGGCGAAACTCGGGGATCGGCGCCTCCGGCGGCCGACGTTTCGCTCGTAGGGCGAAACTCGCTAAGCCCCGCCGCAGGCGGCGCGACTGTCACTTGTAGCTCCTCTGGGTCAGCGCGACTTCTTCGAAGGTCAGCTCTTCGGCGTGCTTGGTCTGGGGGGTGTCCGCTCCGTTCCACTCCCAGGCCGACACGTGGGCGAAGTTCTCGTCGTCACGCAGCGCCTCACCCTCCGGGGTTTGGCTCTCCACCCGGAAGTGGCCACCACAGGACTCCTCACGATCGAGAGCGTCGCGGGCCATCAACTCGCCGAGTTCGAAGAAATCGGCCACCCGTCCCGCTTTCTCCAGCGAGCTGTTGAGCGACTCGTTGGTTCCGAGCACTCGCACGTCGCTCCAGAACTCGTCGCGGAGGGCCTGGATCTCGCTGATGGCCTTCTCCAGGCCGTTGCGGTCGCGGGCCATGCCGATGTGTTCCCAGATGATCTTGCCCAGCTCCCGGTGGAAGTACTCCGGCGAGCGGGTGCCGCCGAGGCTGAGGAATCGCTGGATCTGCCCCTGGGCGTCGGCTTCGGCCTGGATGAAGGCCGGGTCGTCGACCGACACCGGGTCGGAGCCGAGCAGCGGCGCCAGGTAGTTGCCGATCGTGTAGGGAAGGACGAAGTAGCCGTCGGCCAGGCCCTGCATCAGCGCCGAGGCGCCGAGGCGGTTGGCGCCGTGGTCGGAGAAATTGGCCTCGCCGGCCGAGAAGCAGCCGGGGATCGTGGTCATCAGGTTGTAGTCGACCCACAGGCCACCCATCGTGTAGTGGGTGGCGGGATAGATCCGCATCGGCACGGAGTAGGGGTCCTCTCCGGTGATGCGGTCGTACATCTGGAACAGGTTGCCGTAGCGTTCCTCGATCTTGTCCCGGCCGTCGCGGGCGATGGCGTCGGCGAAGTCGAGATAGACGCCGTTCTTGAGCGGACCGACGCCGAGCCCCTGGTCGACCACCGTCTTGGCGTTGCGGGAGGCGACGTCGCGGGGCACCAGGTTGCCGAACGAGGGGTACTTCTCCTCGAGGTAGTAGTAACGCTCGGCCTCGGGGATGTCGCGTGCCCGGCGGGTCTCGTCGGGGTTGCGGGGCACCCAGATCCGGCCGTCGTTGCGCAGCGACTCCGACATGAGCGTGAGCTTCGACTGGAACTCGTCGGACGCCGGGATGCAGGTGGGGTGGATCTGGGTGTAGCACGGGTTGGCGAAGTAGGCGCCCTTGCGATGGGCCCGCCAGGCGGCCGTGACGTTGCAGGCCATGGCGTTGGTGCTCAGGTAGAACACGTTGCCGTAGCCGCCGGTGGCGAGGACGACGGCGTGGGCCGAGTGGGAGGTGATCTCACCGGTGACCAGGTCACGGCAGACGATGCCGACGGCCTGACCATCCTTCACCACCAGGTCGACCATCTCGGTCTGGGTGTGCAGCGTGACCTTGCCCTCGTGGACCTGGCGCATCATCTGCTGGTAGGCGCCTAGCAGCAGCTGCTGACCCGTCTGACCTCGGGCGTAGAAGGTGCGCGACACCTGCGCACCGCCGAAGGAGCGGTTGTCGAGCAGGCCGCCGTATTCCCGGGCGAAGGGCACGCCCTGGGCGGCCATCTGGTCGATGATGTTCACCGACACCTGGGCCAGCCGGTAGACGTTGGCTTCGCGGGAGCGGTAGTCGCCGCCTTTGACCGTGTCGTAGAACAGCCGGTAGATGCTGTCACCGTCGTTCTGGTAGTTCTTCGCCGCGTTGATGCCGCCCTGGGCGGCGATCGAGTGGGCCCGGCGGGGGGAATCGTGGAAGGTGAAGGCGTGGACGTTGTAGCCGAGCTCACCGAAAGTGGCCGCGGCCGACGCGCCGGCCAGGCCTGTTCCGACCACGATGATCTTGAACTTCCGCTTGTTGGCCGGATTGACGAGCTTGATGTCGAATATGTGGTTGTCCCACTTGTCGGCCATCGGGCCGTCGGGGACCTGGGAATCGGGAAGCATGGTCGTCTCCTCTGCGCCTAACCGCTCAGCAGGCTGGGGTCGTAGTCGATGATTCCGGTCAGAACAGCAATCGGGAAGCTGACATTGCCGATGAGAATGATGACGGCCAGCGCCGTGGCGAGGCCCCGGCGTACGCCGTTGTAGTTGGGGTTGTTGATGCCCAGGCTCTGGAACATCGAGTAGACGCCGTGATAGATGTGCACGGCCAGCATCACGTTGGCCACGATGTAGATAATCGCGACAGCCGGGTTCGAGAGCGAATTCACGACGTTGGCCTGCACCTCACCCCGCTCCCAGTCGGTGTGAGGCAGCCAGCCCCAGGTCAGGTCGGCCAGGTGGAAGATGAGGTAGGCGAGGACGATGATGCCGGTGTAGCGCATCGACCGGGAGGCGAAGTTGGCGGCCAGCCAGTCGCGCTTCGACTGGTAGGCGATGTTGGACTGGGCGTTCATCCTCGTGAGGCTGTAGGCCGAGTGGATGTGGAGGACGAAGGCGGCGATCAGGCCACCCCGGAGCAGCCACAGCAGCCAGGTGCGGGGGAAGATCGGTGTCAGCAGTTCGCGCAGACCCTCGGCGTAGAGGTCGATGTCGTAGATCGGCTCGCCGTTGTGCTCGATCACGCCGAGGTAGAGCTTGATGTTGCCGAACGTGTGGAACAGCACGAACCCGAGCAGCGCAACACCGGTCAGGGCCATGACCCACTTCTTGCCAACCGCCGTCTGGTAGAGGCTGAGCGGGAGGGGAGCCTCCCGGCCTTTCGCCCGGATCGGCCGATCGGCACTCCGCACCGAGTCGGAATGCGCTGGTTGGGGATCTCTGGCAGCAGCTGGCGCAGCCATGGGGGGGCGACCTCCGCAGGACGTAGATGGCAGCGACGGTGTCGTCATCGCTGGAACCGATGTCCGGACCGGTCGAATTCGGATGGCAGCACAGTCACACGGCGGCCGGATGGTGTGACCCCTGACTGCGAATCCAGAGCAATGAGTGCAGAGCAGTGAATCCGTGGCTTGGGGGCCCGTGGCGTGGCGTGCTGTGGCTGCAAAACCGCGGCCAATCGCGGGTTGCAATCAGTACAGCGGCAACGATAGCGGGCGGGGATCGGCATGGGCCATCCGTGTCCTGGATTTCCCCGCTCGGTGTGCCGCCTCCCACATCTCAGCCCGGCCCGGTGTCGGGGGGCACCACAAGGGTGTGGTAGTGGCGCTTGGAGGTGATCACGCGGCCCTGATGCTCGGCGTGGATCGACAGCTCGATGGTCAGCGGTCCGAGCGTGTCGGGGGCGACGAACACGAGATCGTCGACCTTCTGCACGGAATCCGCGTCGAGGCCACTTCGCCACGCCCGGACACCGGGCCCCGAACCGCTGCCGGCCTCGACCGTTTCGCCGCGGCTGTCGGCCAGGCGGGCCACGACGGTGGCGTCGGCCAGTCCGTGGGGAAGGTCACTGATCGCGTGCACGGCGGTGGCCACCGATTGACCCGGTGTGATCATCGAGGGCAGCCAGTCGAGCAAGGCGATCAGTGGCGCACACGCCGCCTTGACCCGGAACCACGCGAGCTTGGGTCGCCGGTCGATGTCCACGATCCCGAACCCGCCTCCCGGTTCGACGTCGACCACCGTGAACAGACAGAAGCCGCCGGTCGGCGAGTACTTGAGCCGGCGCAACGTGTCGATGTGGCACTCCAGCAGGTCGGCCTGATACCGGCGGGTCGCCACTGCCCAGGACTCCCCGTCGGCGTGCTCGCGGCGGGGGAGATAGTGATCGAACGATCGACGTTCGGCCGATACCCAGCGGGGTTCGTCATCCCCCCAGGGGTGGACGGACACGCTCTGGCTGCCGATGCCTCCCGGGAAGGCCCCCAGCCGCGGCCAGCTGGCCACGGCGTCGGCGAAGTCGGAGGCCAGCCCTGCCCGCCAGCCGAACCACAGGAAGGCGTCGGATCCGCCCGGATCGGTCGGGCTGGGAAGCGATCCCGACCGGCTGATGATCGGCCGGGTCGGGTCGGCGTCGGTCAGCTCCCGGCCGATGATCGAGTCGAGCACGACCCGATTCCACGACGGGGTGATGTGTTTGGCGAACCGCCGCAGGATGGCGCGGGGCCGTTCCTGCCGGTCGGTTGTCGGTAGCTCGACGGCATCGCCGTTGGGGAGTACATGCCCACCCCAGCCCATGACCGACGGGTGGGCGCCGACGTCGTCGACGATTTCCCGGACGATGGTCTTCGTGGCGCGCCGGATCTTCGAGGAGTAGCCCCCGATCAGTGGCAGATCCTGCCAGATCAGTATCCCCGTCTCGTCGGCCGCCTCGTAGATCTCACGCCGGGTGACATGGGCGTGAACCCGCATCATGTCGAGGCCGGTCTCGGCGACAAGCGCCACGTCGGCACGCAGCCGTTCGGCCGGAACCTCGTTCATCCTCGGTCCCGGTGGTCCGTAGGCGATGCCCTTCACGAACATCCGCTTGCCGTTGATCCGCCAGATGAAGTTGTTCATCGACACGGTGCGCAGGCCGGTCCTCCACTGCCTCCCATCGGTGCGAACGCCGTCGTGGTCGACGGCCACGTCGACGTCGTAGAGCGGTTGGTCGCCGAGCGACCGAGGCCACCACAACTCGGGACGTTCGACGATCACCTCCCATTCGAGACGGTTCTCTCCAGCCGCAAGTTGGTGGTCGGATCGGGTTGTGGCCACGTCAACGCCTTCGCGGGTGACGGTGGCGGTGACCGTGATCTCGTCGTGGACGATGCTGTCGACCACCAGTCGGATCAGCAGCGTCGCTCTCGACTCGTCGGCGCCGGTGCAGAGCAGGCGGGCGTGGCGGATGGCCACCGGTCCGGTGGCGTCGATGTGGACCGGGCGCCAGATGCCACCAGGATTGCCGGGTGGAGCCAACGATCCCGTCTGAAGCGAGCCGGTGAGGGAGATGTTGGTGCGCTCTTCCGCCTGCCGACCGCCGCCCGGTGGACACGACACGTCGACGGCGACCATGTGCTCCGACCGGGCTCGAACGTGATCGGTGATGTCGAATCGGTGGGGGGCGAAGTAGCCGACCGTGTCGCCGAGGTAGCCGCCGTCCATCCAGACCTCGGCCCCGGCGAGCACGCCGTCGAAGCAGAGCCAGAGCCGGGTGCCGCCGTCGAGGTCGTCGGTGACGGCACCGAGGTCGTCGTTGGTGAATCCCCGCCGGAAGAGAATCGGCCCTGCTTCCGCGGCCAGCGCCCGGTTTCGTGCCCAGTGGCCCGGCACGATGACCGTCGGCCAGCTGCTGTGATCCAGCTCCGGGGCCGCGCCGGTCCGTCGCAGCTCCTGATCGACCGGTCGGGCGTACCACCGGCCGGAGAGATGATGGACGGGGCCTCGGATCACGGCCTGGTCGAGCCGGCTGGATCGGGGCGCACAACGGTTGGACGCATGCCCGAAACGGTAACACCACGATGGGCCGCCTCCCGGAAGTATCAGCGAGAGGCGATCGGGAGGAGATGGGAGCGTACCCCGTCTCACGCCAACCGCGGCCGGGTCGGGCGTGACGAACGGCCGCCGGGGGTGAATGGTCGCCGGGGGGTTGGCCGCTGTAGTGTCGTGTAGGTGCCTCAACTCTCGGAACCCGCCCCGCAAGCCTCCACCATCGGCGAGCTGAAAGCATCGGGCTGGCGCTCGCGCTCGGTCAAAGAGGAGCTGCGGGCCAACGCCATCGCCCGGATCCGCTCCGGCGACGATCTGTTTCCCGGCATTCTCGGGTACGGCGACACCGTGCTCCCTCAGCTGGAACACGCCGTGTTGGCCGGCCACGACGTCATCTTCCTCGGGGAGCGGGGCCAGGCGAAGACCCGCATGATCCGCGCTCTCACCGGGCTGCTGGACGAATGGATGCCGATTGTCGCCGGTTCGGAGATCAACGACGACCCCTACAACCCGATCTCCCGCTACGCAGTCGACCTGGTGGCCGAGGACGGCGACGACACGGCGATCGGCTGGGTGCACCGGGATCGGCGGTTCGGCGAGAAGCTGGCCACCCCCGACACCTCGATCGCCGATCTGATCGGCGAGGTCGATCCGATCAAGGTGGCCGAGGGGCGGTACCTCTCTGACGAACTCACCCTGCACTACGGGCTCGTGCCCCGCACCAATCGGGGTGTCTTCGCCATCAACGAGCTGCCCGATCTGGCCGAACGGATCCAGGTCGGTCTGCTCAACATCCTGGAAGAACGCGACGTGCAGATTCGCGGCTACAAGGTCCGGTTGCCGCTCGACGTGATGCTCGTGGCCTCGGCCAACCCCGAGGACTACACGAACCGGGGACGGATGATCACCCCGCTCAAGGACCGGTTCGGGGCCCAGATCCGCACGCACTACCCGCTCGACACCGAAACCGAGATCGCCATCGCCCGGCAGGAGGCCGTGCTCCCCGGTGTCGACGGGGGAGTGGCCGGCGGCGGCGACGACGTCGCCGACGATTCGGGCGTCGCCGTCATCGTGCCCGCGTTCATGGAGAACCTCGTGGCCACGTTCACCCAGCTGGCCCGCCAATCGAGCCACATCAACCAGCGTTCGGGTGTGTCGGTGCGTCTGACGGTGGCCAACCTCGAGACGCTCGTGGCCGCCGCCATCCGCCGGGCTCTGCGGCTCGGTGAGAGCGAGGCGGTGCCTCGTATCAGCGATCTCGACGCCCTCATCGCCTCAACCGCAGGCAAGATCGAGGTCGAGGCCCTCGACGAGGACCGGGACGCCGAGGTCATCGACCACCTACTCCGTGGTGCGGTGCTCACCGTGTTCAAGAGCTCGGTCGAGCCCGATCGCATCCGGGCAATCGTCGATGAGTTCGAGGGTGAGCTGGTGGCCAACGTCGGCGATGACCTGCCGGCGGCCAACTACGTGGAACTGGTGCAGCGCAGTCCGGCGATGGCGTCCGCCGTCGCGTCGCTCATCGACGGATCCGGCTCCGCCGGGGTCAAGGCCTCGGCCGTCGAACTGCTGCTCGAGGGCTTGCATCTGTCGAAACGGCTCAACAAGGACACGATGGCGGGAACAGGCGGCCGGTCGTCCGGATCGGCCACCTACCGAGGGCGGTGATCGCCGAGGCGGCGGGTCCCGGCTCGGATTCCGTCACAGCACCCATCGATCGGCGTTGAACACGGCATGGCCCGCATCCTGATCCAACCGGAGGATCTGGCCCGGCTGGCCCGGCGTTTCGACGCGGTGGCCGACGAGCTGGCGCGCTCGGGCCGGCGCCTGTTGCGCAGCCGTCACGAGGTTCGGCTCAACCGGGCCGACGACACGTTTCCTCATGCCCGGTTCGTCACACGGTCGGCGTTGGTCGAGGAGAACCTTCGACGGTCTGCGGTCGAGTTCCGGGTCGACGCCGGTTTGATGGCGCGCACCGTCGATGACGCCGAACTCGATGATGACGGCGACTGGACGGCCGGCCTACTGGCCGCCGTCAGGGCGAGTACCGGAGCCGCGGGTCCCGCCATCGGAAGTCTGACGTCGGTGGTGACCGGTTTGGTGGCGTTGGGCGCCCCCACGCCATCGGCCGCGGATGTCGGCGACGTGAGCACCCGGCCCATCGGGGCGGGCGGTCTCTTTGCCGCCTCCTCCACAGGCGGTGGCGGCCAGGAGATGCTGGTCCGCCTGACCGAGCGACTCGCCGGATCGTCGCCGTGGAACACCGACGTCGCCGCCGGCGCCGCTCAAGACGTCGCCACCAGGGCGGTCTGGGCCCGCATCGTGGGCGAGCTGTTCGCCGCTGGGGACCAGTGACCGCCGGACTGCTCCTCACCGCCCTGGCGCTCGGGTTGCGTCACGGCGTCGACTGGGACCACATCGCCGCAATCGCCGAGCTGAGTGGGGCCGCCAACGATCGCCGCCGCGGGTTTCGGCTCTCGCTCCTGTACGCGTTCGGTCACGCCGCCGTCGTGTTCGTGCTCGGGTGCGTCGCCATCATCGCCGGTACCGCCATCCCCGACGGGTTGGATCGCTGGATGGGCAGGGTCGTCGGCCTGACTCTGATCTGGCTGGGTGTCTGGGTCATCGTCGAACTCGTCCGGCACGGCCGGGATTTTCGGCTGCGGAGCCGTTGGTTGCTGGTGCTGGACGGAACGTTCGCCGGATTCCGGCGGGTGGCCAGCGCAGCCGATCGCCGTCTCCTCGAGATCGAGCACGAGCACGAGCACGAACACGAGCACGACGATGCCGCCAGGATTGGTGACTTTGGCGAGGACGTCGAGGAGACGCCGATCGGTGGACACGGTCGCCGGCATCGCCACCGTCACCCCGATGACCACGACTCTTTCCACGAAACGACCGAGATCAGGCAACCGGTTGGTGTAGGGCCGGCGGCTGCCGCAGCCGACCCGGTTGACGGAGGTCCCCTACGGCGCCTGCTCGCCCGTCGGACTCGCCACTCGCATGCCCACCGCCACGTGGTTCCGCTTCCGGACCGGTTGGGCGCAGCGTCGGAGACCGGGGCGGGCACGGCCACCGGGATCGGCATGTTGCACGGCGTCGGCGTCGAGAGTCCTACACAGATCGCGGTGTTCGTCGCATCCACCTCGGTCGTGGGCTGGACGGCGGGGCTTGCCATCCTGGCCGCCTGGTGCGTCGGGCTCGTGGTGGCCAACTCCGGCTTGTCGTTGCTCGCCGGCTTCGGTCTGCTGGAAGCCCGCCGCAACTTCGCCGTCTACGCCACCGTGGCTGTTGTGGTGGCCATCGGTTCGATCGTCATGGGCACGCTGTACCTCTTCGAGCTCGACGTTCTGCCCGCCATCACGATCTGAACATGTTCGGCGCACGGCAGGTGACACTCAGCGTCACCGGAGCTGCAGATTTCGGCTTTTCTAGACCGGCATTCCCAACCGGTCGTGCACCGGGGCCATCGCCTTCAGGTCGGGTAGCACCTCTGCCGCAAACAGCCGGGCGTTGCGCTCGGCCTCCTCGGGCGGCATGCCGGCGTAGCCGAACACACCCATGAAGGCGTCCATGTAGGTGTTGTCCTGCAGGTGGACGATCTTGTCCTTCACCTGGTCGGGCGTACCCCAGACCTGGAGGTCGACGAAGAAGTCGGCCATCTTCTCTTTGCCGCCGGGGGCGTTCAGCAGGTCGTACATCTGCCCGTGAAACTCGTAGCCGGGTGTGTTCTTCAGGTGATCCCGGTCGAATTCGTAGTGCTTGATGACCGAGTCCCAGTAGCCGCCGATCCAGTGCCGGGCCATGGTCTCGGCCCGGTCGGCCGATTCGTCGACGAGCGTCCAGCCTGCCACATACGGCGGTGGGGCCTCGGAGCCGGTCGCCTCGCGGAACGTGGCCCGGTAGGTGGCGAGCTCTTCCCGCACATGCTTCCACGGCTTCTGGGGGATGATCAGAATGCCGACACCCATCTTTGCCATGATGGCCGCCGATTCGGTGGAGATGGCGGCCGCATAGGTTCGTCCCCGGAACGACTTCTCGGGACGGGGCCGAATGTCCTTGCGGGGTTGGCGCACGAACTCGCCGTCGTATTCCACCCAACCCCGTTCGAGCCCGGTGAGGATCATGTCGGCGGCCTCGGCGAACCGGGATCGGGCCTCGGGCATGTCGACCCGGAAACCCTCGAACTCGACCCGACCTGTTCCCCGACCGATGCCGAGAACGACCCGGCCGCCCGACATGGCGTCGAGCATCGAGATCTCCTCGGCCACCCGGACCGGGTCGTGCCACGGCAGCACACACACCATCGAGCCGAGCTGGATCCGCTCCGTGCAGCCGGCCATGTAGCTCAGGAACTGGAACACGTCGGGGCACATCGTGTAGTCGGTGAAGTGGTGTTCGACGCTCCATATCGACTCGAACCCGAGTGGTTCGGCCAATCGGGCCAGGGCCAGGTCCTGGGCGTAGACCTGTGAATCGGGGAGCGCCCCGTCCGGGTTCTGGAAGATGACCGACATGCCGACGTGCATGGAGCCAAGGGTAGTGGGGGCCGCCGAGTCGGACGAAAAATCGGCGCTGCCGGGTCTAGACATCCCACGGTTTGAAGTGTCAAGCGGCGAGGTCGTGGCGGTGTGCCCAGGCGGTGTGTTCGTCGTAGGGGGTGTGGTGGCGGAGGCACCCGTGGAGGATGCCGACGAGCCGGTTGCC
>JAOTVU010000128.1 GCA_029863385.1 Acidimicrobiia bacterium | reverse complement strand
CGACACGTCATCGGCGGAGGCGACGGCGGTGATGCCGAGCAGGATGGACATGACGCTGAGCACGGCAACGAGCCCGCGACGAATACTGGATTGCATGAGAGTCTTCCTTGGGTATGGCTACCCAGCCTTAGCGTTGGCTCCAGCGGCGGGTAGAACGTTGTTAGCTTGCGTCAGAACGACGCTTGGAGGGGGCCCACGCCCCGACATCACAAACCTACGATGGGACCCTCCGGGTCACAATCATCAAGGTTGATGAGTGAGGGGGGAGCAGAGCTGCCCATGAGATCGAACCCCGACCGCAAGGCCACCGCCACCGCGGCCCGCTGACTGTTGACGCCGAGCTTGGCGAACAGCTGACGGATCTGGGTCCGCACCGTGGGGACGGCCACGCCGAGAGCGGCGGCGATCTCCTTGGGGGCCTGTCCGGCCACCAGTCCGGCCAACACCTCCTGCTCCCGGCGGCTCAGCCGGCCCAGGTCGACAGGACCCGGACCCGCGCCGGCAGGCGGGGAGGCGTCCGTTGCGTCGGGGTCGCCCGTCGAGGCTCCGGCGGGACCGCCCGGTGACCGCTCCAGAGGGCGGCCGTCCAGGGCCTGGCGGATCAGGTCGGTCAACTCGTGGAGAGGCATCGACTTGTCACAGACCGCCTCGGCGCCGGCCCGCCGCCCCGCCGTCTCGATGGCCGGGCTCACGTGGGCCGTCCACAGCACCACCCGCGCCCCCAGGGCCCGGAAGGGGGTCACCAGGTCGATCCCGCTGGCGCCGTCGCCGAGGTGGACGTCGAGCAGAGCCAGGGCCGGTCGCCGAGCGGTCGCCTCCTCGATCACCGACCGGGCGCCGACCGACGGGGTGGCCCAAACCGGACCGAGACCCTCCAGCTCGAGAATCCGGACAAGGGCCTGTGCGATCGAGTAGTGGTCGTCGACGATCAGCACGCCGGCCGGGCGGCCCGACGGAACGCCGTCGCCGCCGTCCGGATCGCGGGAGTCGGTCGGTTCGGTCATCGGCGACGAACCTCGACCATCGTCCCCGTCGAGTCAGGTCCGGCCCCGGTCCACAGGTCGGCCTCCAGCTCGGCGGCAAGGTCGGCCATGGCCCGTCGTCCGAACCCAGGGGCGGCGTCCTCGGAGCCTTGGCCGTCGTCGACCACACGGAGGGCGCAGCGGGAATCGGGCCAGAGCTCGACCACCACCTGTTCAGGCCTGCCGTGGCGCAGGGCGTTGATCACCGCCTCCCGGGCGATGGCTCCCAGCACGGCGGCCTCCTGCTGGTCGAAGCGCTGGCCGGGGGGCCACCGGACCTCGGCTTCGACCCCGGCTCGAGCTGCCAGCGTCTCCACCTCGGTCCGCAGTGAGGTCAGGGGGTCGTCGCCCGTCGACGGCGAGCCGAGGGACAGCGGCGGGGCCGCTAGCAGATCGAGCAGTTGGCGGGACTCGACATGGGCCCGCTCGACCGCCGCCGCCACATCACCGGCCAGCTCCGGGTGGGACCGACCGGCCGCCACCGAGGACGCCCAGGCCCGCAGGAAGCTCAGCTCCTGGACCAGGCCGTCGTGGAGCGTGCGGGCCAACCGTTGCCGCTCGTGCTGGGCCAGCACGACCGCCTCGGCCGCCCAGTAGGACCGGATCTCGACCACGGCCGCCGCCAGCAGCACCAGGTAGTCGGCGAAGCGGAGGGCATCGCCGACCCGCACCGTGTCGCTGTAGATGGTTGGCTGGAGCCAGAATTCGATGCGGGCCACGGTTCCCAGACCGGTGGCCAGTCCGATCCACAGCAGGAACCGGTCGTCGAAGCGGGCGCTGCGGACCAGGAAGGCGGCAGCGCTGGTGGCGGTGAGGAGGATCAGGACGATCTGGGCCGCGGCGATCAGGGCGTGGCTCTCGAAGCCGAGTGGATCACCGTCCCCTCCGACCACAACGGCAACCGGCAGATGACTCCTGGCCGAGAAAACCGCGATGAGGGTGACAACCGCCGGTACCAGCACCGCCGCGATCACCGAAAGGCGAGGGTCGATCCGGCGGATCCGGCGGCGCGGTGGCCCGACCGCGGCCGCCAGCAGGTAGAGGGCGGCCACCATCCGCAACGTCACGGCGGCCCAGTCGAGAGCCGCGTCGACGTCGACCGACGTCCCGTCGACGGGAAGCGAGGCGAACCCCACCGCCATCCCGAGATTGGTGGCGGCGGCCAGGCCGAGGCTGGCCACCAGGGCGGCGTCGGACCGGCGCCCGGTCGACCGCAGCCGGCCGTACATCAGCAGCGCGGCCAGACCGCCGACCGCTCCCTGCAGCCCCTCGAGCAGGACCCGGAGGGGTCGGTTGGGGCCGGAGGTCGGGGGCAGCATCCAGTCGAGTGCAACCACAGCCGCCACGATGAGCACCCCGGTGGCCACTGGTGGTCCGGTCCAGGCCCACCATCGCCTCAGCATCACCCCCGCATCGCTTCGGCCCTCAGGCCCGGTCGGGACGAAGCTCGGGGTCACCGGAGCCTCGGTCCTGAAAGCTGGCGGGCGTGACCCCCCCGACGACGATGCACTCCCGTACGCTAACACCCCGGGCCGCAACATGATCGCGCGTGAGGCCGGCGTCGCCCGCCTTGCGTCCGCAGTTACGCACCGGGTCGAATCACTTCGTCGTCTTCGGCGCGTGACTCCATGGTCCCGACCGGTCCAATCGGAACCAACGCCGGTTACGCGGAGTAGAAACAATGTATGGGAGCTGCTCCCACCGAGACGGACCACCAGCTGATCGTGGCGGCCATCGAGGGTGACGTCGCGTCCTTCGGGCGGCTTGTCGGTCGCTATCAGCGGGACGCCGTCCGCATCGCCGCGGTCGCCCTCGGCTCGTCGACCGACGCCGACGACGTTGCCCAGGACGCCTTCGTCAGAGTCCATCGGGCACTTCCCGGCTTCGATCTGACCGCACCGTTTCGCCCCTGGCTCTACCGGATCGTCGTCAACACCGCTCGCAGCCGGCAGCGGACCGGTCGACGAGTCCAGAACTTGCGACTCCGGGCGGCTGCGATGGAGGTGGCGCCGGCGGCGACTTCGTCCGACGGGCCGGCTGATATCGCCGTGCACCTCGATCAGCGTCGCCGCCTCGTCGAGGCGATCAACCGGCTGAGCGTCGATGACCGCCTGATCCTGACCTACCGCTGGTACGAGCAGCTGTCGGAAGCCGAGATGGCCGAGGCGCTCGACTGCCCGGCCGGCACCGTCAAGTCCCGGCTCAGCCGGGCCATGCAGCGACTGCGCATCGAGATGACCGAGACGAGCGAATCATGAATGACCTGCAGGAGGCTTTCGTCGATGCCATCGACCACCTCGATCTGCCCGAGGTGGATCTGACCCCGGCCGTTATGGCCCGCATCGTCGAGGAGCCGATCGACGGCGCTGGAGACGAGGCCGAGCCGCCCCGTCTCGGCACCCGGATGAGGCGGCCGACGATGGCCGGTGTCGCCCTCATCGTCGCGTTCGGCCTGGTCATGGCTCTGACGCCGGCCGGTCGGGCGGTCGCCGACTGGTTCGGGATCGGCACCACCGCCTTCGAGGTCGACGAACCCGGCGACGCCGACGAGTCCGGGGCTGACGCAACGGAGGTCTCGGTGCCGGACGTCGGTGAACTCGTCACGCCGACCCCCGACATCGTGCCGATCCGGTCGCTGGGCCGACCCGACGCCGTCTACGACCATCCCCGCCGGGGCCGCACCTACGTCTGGGATGGCGAAACCGGGGTGCCGCTGCTCCTGTCGGCTCGCTCGACCACGACCTCCACCTGGGCCGTCAAGTCGCTGGCCGCCGAGGATGACGTCGAGTTCTTCACCCTCAGTGTCCCGAACGACCCGTTCGCACCCCGGTCCCTCGTCGCCGCCTGGGTCGGCGCACCCCACAAGTTGAGCTACCCGGTGGAGGGTCTGGATCTCGAACTCAGCGTCGACGCCGGCCCGGTGTTGATCTGGGTCGACGACGACGTGGAGCTGCGGCTCGAGGGTGCCGGCCGGGATGAGGCCGTCCGGCTGGCCGTCGAGGCGTCGGAGGGAACCGAATTGCTGCCGGCCGGGTAGTTCCGGCATGACCCTCACCCTCGGCGACGCCGCCCACCCGACCGGCGACACCTCGGCCACCTTGCCGTCGGCCCACGACACGTCGAACGAATTCCCACCCTCGCAGGCCCGAACCGACGAGGTCGTTCACCGCTCGGGCCGCAAGGCACGGATGGCGCTGATCGCCGCCTTGATCGTTGGGGTTGTCGGGATCGTGGTCGTCGTTCTCAGCGGGCTGGTCGCCGCCGGCAACCGAACCGAGGATGTCGCCTCGGCTCACGACCACGCCCGCGGCGAAGGCGACGACGACGTCACTCACCACGGCGGCTACGAGACACAGCCTGCGACCGTCGCCCCGCCGCTTCCCGGTGTCCAACCCGGCGCCCGGTTCGACCCTCGAACGGCGGTGGCCAATTTCGATGCGTCGGTCGTCGCCGAGGTGGAGGACGGCGCGCTGGTTTTCACCGAATCGAACGGCGCGGGCGGCGGCGATCGGGTTGATCTGCCACCCGGCTACGAGCTGCGGGCGTTGTCGGCCACCGGCACGACGGCGGCCCTCGTTCGCCACGAAATCGACGAAGCAGGCCGAGTGACCAGGAGTGACGTCCTGATCGCCGACCGTTCCTCGACGAAGGCCGATCCGGATTCGAATGATCCGGTGACCGTAACGATCCACCATCTTGATGGATTGGTCGAACCCGAAGCGTTCGCCACCGATGGTCGATCGTTGTTCGTCATCGACCATCAAGCCGGTAGTCGGCCGGGCACCTACCGGATCCGCCCTCTCGACCTGGCGACCGGTGAACTGCAGGAGATGCTCGGCCCGACCAAGGAACCCCTGATCGAGGACATGAACGGTGTCGGGCGGCGTCAGGTCTGGGGTTTGAACGACAGCCGCCTCTACACCTTGTACATCCGTCAGACCGACCATGTCCACGCGTCCGGTCGATCGGGCACCGACGGGTTCGTCCATATCCTCGATCTCGACGAGGAGTGGGCGTTCTGCCTCGACCTGCCTTCGAGCTTCGGGAAGGGTGACCTGTCGACGACGGCTCTGGCCGTCGGCGCAACCAGACTCGCCGTCCTCGATCTCAGCGCCGGAGTCGGCGGTCAACTCGCCTACGCGTCGATCGCCGATCGAGCCGTCGTCGACGTGCTCGACCTTCCGCTGTCGTTTCGGCGGACGGTGAAGGCGATGCTGGTGGCGGCTGCCGAACAGCCAGGACGCCCGGCCGGTTGGCAGCCGACCGTGCACCTTGCGATGCACGAAACGGTGCTCGCCGTCGGTGTCGGCGATGCGCTCGTCTGGTTCGACGGTTCGACCCTTGAGCCTCTGGTGGACGATCCCGACAACGCCTATCGCGACCGGGTCGAGCTGGACGGTCCGCTGCTCGGTCTCACCACGATGCCTGGTAGTGGTGTGTTGGCCTGGACCGGTGCCGGGCAGGGTCCAGAGCAGCTCTCGCCGCCTCGTCACTGAGGCGTGAGCCGAACCCCCCCCTTTCGGATGAGAGATCTGGCACTACCCTCTGGTTCGACAAGCCTGTTCTTGTCGCGGGGCGGGTACGTACCCAACTGATCGGAGCAAAGAATGCGGAAACGACTCCTTGCGGCGCTTGCCGCGCTGTCCTTCCTTGGCGTCTTCGTCGCCATACCTCAAACCGAGGCGGCAACACCCGACGATGAACTCGTCGCTCGCTGTATCGAGCTCTACGGCGACTACATGGAAGTGCCAACGAGCGAGCCGTTGGCCGTCTGCCAGTGGGACATGGCCCTTATCGGCGCCAACGACGACACCTTCAGCCGCGCGACCGGCAAAGGCGTGACGGTCGGTGTCATCGACAGCGGTATCGATTTCGACCACCCGGATCTGGCCGAGAACATCAATGTCGAGTTGTCGTGCTCCTTCATCTTCGACGACGATCCCCTGGCCCTCGATGTGGAGAAGGCCAACGGCGACTGCTCCAACAAGGCCGCAGCGCAGGACTACAGTGACCACGGCACACACGTGGCCACCACGATCGCCGCCCCGATCAACGGGTTTGGTATCGCCGGTGTGGCCCCGGACGCGACCGTCGTCGGTCTCAAGGTCTGTTCGGCGGCCGGGTTCTGCTTCGCCGACTCGGTCGCCGCCGCGCTCCGCTACTCGGGGGATGTCGGGCTCGATGTGGTCAACCTCAGCCTCTTCGCCGATCCGTACCTCTTCTACTGCAGGAACGACCAGTCTCAGCGTGAGATCTACAACATGATTGCCGAGGCTGCTCGCTATGCCCAGCAACGGGGCGTGCTGATCGTCAGTTCCGCCGGCAACGGGTCGAACGACCTTCGTCACCCCGGCCTCGACACCACGAGCCCCGACTTCCCGCCGGACGTGGCCGAAACCCGCGATGTCAACAACAACTGCAGCGTCGCCCCCGCCGAACTACCGGGTGTGGTCACGGTCATGGCGACCGGACCGATCGGCTACGAAGGGTACGGCCTGAACATCGCCGACTACTCGACGGTCGGCGGCAACGTGGCGGCTCCCGGGGGTGACTACAACCGAGCTACCGGGACCCGGATCGATGCCATCCTCGGTGGCATGTCGTCGACCAGCGATCCCGACAATGGAATCTGGGCGTTCTTCGACTCCCTCGAGCAGACCGGCAATCCGTCGTTCAAGTTCCTCACCGTCTCGCACAACGACACTCGATACGGCTATCTCAACGGAACGTCGATGGCGTCGCCGCATGCCGCAGGTGTTGCCGCGCTGATCATCGAGCTGCATCCGAAGTGGGGGCCCGGCGCCGTGTCGGCCGCGTTGAAGCGAACCGCGACCGAGCAGCCGTGCCCCGCCGACTGGGCGCCGCTGAACGATGGCGACGAACGTGTGAAGTGCCGTGGCGGGAAAGGCCACAACGACTTCTTCGGTCACGGTCTCGTCAGCGCCTCGGTGGCGACCGGCGGCTGATCAGCCGAGCCTCAGCCGATCCTGAACGACGATTGACACCGGGCCGGGTCCAACTGGACCCGGCCCGGGTCGCGTCACCCGCTGACGATGGAGTTCGGAAGGGCGCACCCGGCTTCGCATCCGCCGTGATACGAGCAGGTGCGCCCATTGTTCTCCATCGGACCTGTGCCGGTGCACTTGAGAGTTTTGCGAATTGTCAGGATCGGCCAGGAAGGATCGAGGTCGCTCGACGGTTGGTCGTTCATGTCATTGCGACCGTTCATCCGTCTCACCGCCATCGTGGTGGCGTTGACCCTCACGGCCGCCGCCTGCTCCGGAGCCGCTGACACGACCGCCGGAGACGACGAGGCGCCGGACACGGCTGCCGACAATGAAACCGAGTCGGCGCCCGACCAGCAGTCGACGGCCGCGGCCGGTGATGGAGACGCGGCCGGTGAGGGCGACAACGTCGAGCCGGACACCGACGATGCCGCGGCCCCCGCCCTCCCCGCCGCCGGCGAGTTCAACGCTCCCAGCACGTTCGGGGACCCGCCACCGATTCCCTCCGACTACGACCCGGCGCTCGATGAGGCACTCGACCGGGTCTTCGGCAACACCCTCTCCACCGCCGGGTTCGCAACCACCGAGCGCGACGCCCTCCAGGCCATCGAGGACTCCGGCGATCCCCGACTCGCCTGGAACATCGCGGACCTCCTCCGCTTTTTCGGAACCGGCCAGGGTTCGCTCATCACCACCGCCGAAGGCCTGACCGGACTCGACCTGTCCGACATCTCACCGTGGGGTGACCTCACCGACCACCTGATCGCCTGGGACGTTCCCGCCCCGCCGGGCTACGTCACCCACAAGCGCAGGCTGTTCACCGAAGTCGTTCCGGCCTGGGCACCGTTCTTCGACGAGGACGCCTCCGTCGACGCAGGTGGCCTGGTCGACTACCGCCTCTGGTCGTGGGGCGGGGTCGGGATCGACGACCGGCCGTTCGATCAGACGAACCTGCCGTGCGGCTGTATCCCGGCCGTCGACAACCCGCCGGTCACCGATGCCGCAGGCGGCGGCTGGTACGACGACGACCGCATCGTGTTCGGAGTCGAGATCAACGGTGAGGCCCGGGCCTATCCCCGCAACATCATGGAGATCCGGGAGATGGTCAACGACACCCTCGGTGGTCGCGACATCGGCATGCCGTATTGCACCCTGTGCGGGTCGGCCCAGGTCTATTTCACCGATCAGCTGCCCGAGGGCGTCGAGCGTCCGGTGCTACGGACGTCCGGTCTGCTGACCCGATCGAACAAGGTCATGTTCGACGTCAACACCTTCAGTGTGTTCGACACCTTCCTCGGAACCGCGGTGGCCGGTCCGCTGGCCGACATCGGGCTGGAGCTGGAGCAGGCGACGGTCGTGACCACGACCTGGGGCGAGTGGAAAGCCGCCCACCCCGACACGACGATCCTCGCCGAGTCGGTGGCCCTCGGACGCGACTCGGATCTGCTCAACACCCGCGACGCCGACGGCCCGATCTTCCCGGTCGGTGACGTCGACCCCCGCCTACCGGTCCAGGAGCCGGTCCTGGGGGTGACCACCGCCGAGGGTCAGCCCGTCGCCTTCCCCGTGGAGGCCGCCCGTCGAACCCTGCTCGACGGCGGCACCGTCGAGTTCGACGACATCACCGTGGAGCTGTTCGCCGGCGGCGTCCGGGCGGTCGGCGCCGACGGAGCCGAGATCGGCAGCCACCAGGCGTTCTGGTTCGCCTGGTCTCAGTTCCACCCCGACACCGAGGTCTGGCAGGGCTGACGTCGGTCCCACTCCTCGTTCCCGGATCCCGGATCCCCGCCTCCCGATCCCCGTTCCCCGTTCCCCGAGCGCAATCTGGCAGGATTTGCGCGCGACTGGCGCGCGGAATTGCTGCCAATTGATCCCGCAGCGCGATCTGGCAGGATCTGCGCGCGACTGGCGCGCGGAATTGCTGCCAATTGATCCCGCCGCGCGATCTGGCAGGATCTGCGCGCGACTGGCGCGCGGAATTGCTGCCAAATCTCGATGGGGGCGGCTGTCAGGCGAGGGCCTTGCGGCCGGTGAAGGCGATGAGGCGGCCCATCGGGTCGTCGGAATGGGCGTCGAGCGCCACACCGAAACCCTTGCCGGGCCCACGGTTGTCGTCGGAGATGATCGAGGTGGCGATGTCGAGCACGTAGGCGGCAATCGCCTCCGGCACATCGAGCTCGGAGCCCTTGGCCTGGGCGATGTCCCAGGCGTGGACGAGGAACTCGAGGCTCAGGATCCCTGCGGGCAGCAACGCCGGTGCCGTCCCGTCGCCGAAGGGGACCTCCCCGTCGAGACCGTGATCCCGCCACGCGGCCAGCGCCGCCTCGACCGCACCGGCCACGTAGTCCTCGGCGGTGGTCGTCCCGGCCCCGTCATCGAAGACCGCGCCGGCCGGGGTGCCCAGCGCAACCATCGAATTACGAAGGTGGACGACGAGCTCGTGGGCGTTGAACTCGGCGCACGGTGTCGGCCGATCGGAGTCGTCGGGGCCGAGGGCAAGGAGCTGCTGACGGCAGATGGCCCACGTCGCCTCGGCCACGGTCAGGTGGTTCTTGTCGTCGGGGTCGATAATCCACGGTTCGAGACCCGCGTCGCCCTTGGCGGCCGCCGCCACCAGGCGATCGAGATGCTGATTCCAGCCGTCGAGGTGACGTTCGGCCCACACCCCGACGAGCCCCTCGTGGGTTAGGCGGACCCGGGTCCGTTCGCCGTCGGGTTCGAGCTCGACGATGAGGGAGCTCGATCCCGGCGGGACCTCGTCGTCGCCGTGCCATCCCCAGCTGTAGACGACCCGCTTCCCCGGTTCGATCTCGGTGACCTGGCCGACGGCGGCGTGGCCGGGCACGCACAGCATCCTGTACTCGCCGCCGACGCGGAGGTCGACCGATGCCGACACGGCCAGCCAGCGCCGGAGCCGCTCCGGTTCGGTGAGGAGCGCAAACGTTTCCTCGGTGTTGGTGTCGAGCAGGCGCTCGACCACGATCGGGTCTGTCATGTGGTTGCCTTTCGGTCCCATAGGAATAGCAGTAGCGGACGATGTTTCGCCGTGAGGCGAAACTCGGTAAGCAGGGCCTCCGGCACTGCGACGGACATGGGTTTACCTCGGTTCGGTTGTGGTGCGGCGCCCGACGACCTGTCGGGCCGCGGTTTCCAGTTCGTCGAGTTCGTTGACGAGGAACAGCTCGATTTCGGCCCGGGCTCGAGCCAGGCCGTCGGGGTTCAATCGGTGGAGGCGGCGCCGTCCGACCTTTCGCTCCAGCACCACGCCGCTGCCCCGCAGCACCTTCAGGTGCTGGGAGACGGCGGGGCGGGTGATGTCGAGCGGGGCGGCGATGTCGTTGACCGACGCCTCACCGAGTTCGGCGATGCGGGCCACGATACGGCGGCGGGTCGGCTGGGAGATCGCCTCCAGTGCGTCCATCCCTAAACGTTAGCGGCGGCTTACCTATTTGGCAATCAGGACTTCTCGCAAAGCCGGCTACAGGCCGAGTATCACCGCTGCGGTGGCGGCCAGCGTGGCCCCGCCGATGAACCCCGTCGTGACCCACCCGACCGCCCTGGTCGCCCTGGGGTGGACCGGACTCTGACCGGCCCGGAGCGGACCGTGCAACTCGTCGTAGTGGTAACCGGCCCAGATGAGCAGGCCACCCCCGAAGAACACCTGGGCGAAACCGATCAAGGTCAGGAGCGGATGCAAAGCCGTGGCGAACCGTATGAACAGGAGCCCGGCCACGATGGCGGCGAAGGCGGTGCGCTCCCACGCCAGCGCCGTGCGCTCGTGCTGGAGCATCGTGTCGTGCACCTGCCCGGGCCGGCTGTGGGGCCGGCCGGCGAGCCACGGCGACAGGCTCACCCGCCCGCACCTCCGAAGGCGAACAGGATCGCGGCCACCACCGACACCAGGCCGACGCCGATGCCCATCAGCAGCGGCAGCTTCGACGGCGGGAGTGGTTGTGACAGCCGCATGGCCTTCTCGATGATCGCCCACCGTCGATAGGAAGTGGCCGCCGTGAGGAAGCTAAGGGTCAGCAGCCCCAGGCCGAGGACCTCCTCGCCGGGGAAGTCGTTGAGGATCGTGACGGCGCCCAGACCACCGGCGGCCAGAGCCAGCGAGGTGCGGATCCAGGCCAGGAAGGTTCGCTCGTTGGCGAGGGTGAATCGGTAGTCGGGGTCGTCGCCGTGGTCGCGGGGATCGCCGACGAATACCCGGGCCCGGAACTGGGGCGGGAGGTACGACTGCAGGTCTTCGGTCGAACGTGCCATCAGTTTCGAGTCTACGACGCGCAGATACATTGAGACCCGGCAGGAAACGATTGGGGATCGTGAATCACCGGCGGTGGTGGACCACAGAGGCGAAGTCCGAACTCATGCGGATCTGTTGGCGCGTGCCGCCGACGGGGACCACGCGGCCTTCCATCGCTTCTACCTCGAAACCGAGCCGTTTCTCCGCCGTTACGTGTCGGTCCGGGTTCCTGGTGCGGAGGTCGACGACGTGATCGCCGAGACCTATCTCCGGGCGTTCCGGGCCGCCGACCGGTTCCGTGACGAAGGCCGCCCGGCCGCCGCCTGGCTCGTCACCATCGCCCGTAATCTCGTGGCGACGCACCACCGCACGAACGCTCGACGGGCGGCCCGCGGGCCGATCAACACCGGCGACGCCCGGTTGGCCGGCGACGTCGACGACCAGCTCATGGACCGCGCCGGCGACGCAGAACTTCTGGAGGCCCTGGCCGAGCTGAAACCCCGGCAACGCCGGATCCTCGAACTGCGGTTCATCGACGAGTGGACGGTCGGCGAGTGCGCCGCCGAGCTGGGCCTGACCGAACAGGGGGTGCGGGCTCTGACCTACCGGGCGCTGCAGGCGATGCGGGCCCGGTTGGGCGACGAGTTCCTGGCCCCCGGCCCGGCGTCATCAGCGTCATCGGCGTCATCGACTTTCAGCTCGAGGTCGAGGCCACCGTCATCCGGCGACGGTCGACGATGAACGGCGAGCATCCGACGGGGTTCACCGCGTTGATCACCGTCAACTTCGGCGCGCTCGACCACGACCTGCTGATCGAGCTCCCCGCGTCGGCGACCGGAGCCGACCTGTATCGGCTGCTCGGTTCGGCCCAGAGCGGCCTCGGCCTGAACCGGACGCCGCCGCTGTTGACCAACGAACGCACCGGCCTCGCCATCGGCCACGACGACCGTCTGCTCGAAGCCGAGTTGCTCACCGGCGATCGACTGGTGGCGGTGACCGACCGGGTGGCCGAACCGGATCCGTCGACGGTGGTCCTGGGATTCCTGACCGGACCCCAACGGGGGGAACCGTTCGTCGTGGTCACCGACTCGTGTCCCATGATCATCGGACGGGGGACCGACGCCGGGTTCGATCATCGCTCGGTCTCACGCCAACACGCTCGGTTCGACGTAGCGGCCGGCGGGATGACGATCGGCGATCTCGGGTCGACCAACGGCACGACGGTCAACGGCGTCGGGATCGAACCGGGTCGAGACGTCCCGGTGCATCCGGGGGATGTGGTCGGCATCGGCGATGTGAACCTCACCGTGACCGGTCTGCCGCCGGGTCGGCGCCGCCTCGACGGCGCACCGTTCCAGCGCCGTGGAGCGCAGCTCGATTTCCAGCCGGCACCCCGGGCCATGGAGCCCCGTCCGCTCTCGACCGTGGTGTTGCCCGCTCCGCCCAACGAGCCGCCCAAGCGTCGATTCCCGTTGGGGGCGGCCGTACTCCCGATCGTCATGGGGGCGGTCATGGCGGTCGTGTTCTCCCCGATCTTTGCGGTGTTCATGGCGATGAGTCCGCTCATGGTGCTCTGGACCCACATCGACGACCGCCGTTCCGGCCGCCAGGCATTCGCCGCGGCCCGGGCGGCGTTCCTCGACGAGCTGGAGTCGCAGCGTCTGGTTGTGGCCGACACCGCCGACCGGCTGGCGGCGTGGCGTCGTCGCCGCACCCCGACCCTGGATGAGATCGCCCGGTGGGTTCGTTGCGGCGCTCCGGAGTTGTGGGCCCGCCGCCCCCGCCACGACGATTTCCTGACCGTTGCCATCGGCACCACCGATCGACCGTCGTCGCTGGAGGTCACCGTGCCCGAGCATGGCGCTCCGGATCTGGTGGCGGCCGCCGCCGCAGTGGTCGACGGGGTCTCGATCGAGCGGGCGGCCCCGGTCGTCGTCGACTTCCGACGTCATCCGGTGGTGGGCGTGACCGGCGGCCGGGCCGCCGGGTCGGCGGCCGTGGACCTGGCCCGCTCGCTGGTGGTCCAGCTCATCGGGCTGCGGTCTCCCCGTGACCTCGAGCTGGTCGTGCTGGCTCCCGACCAGCAACACAGCTGGGAGTGGGCGAAGTGGCTGCCTCACACCAGGCGACCGGTCGGAGGTGGCAGCGGCGAGCCCCCCACCCGGTCGATTGCGTCGGACGACGACGAAGCGGAGGCGTTGTTCGCCGGGCTGATGGCCAGGGCGGAGCGGCGAGCCGCCGCCGCCGGTGATCGGATCGGTGTCGGCCGCGCCGAGTCGGAACCGCATGTTCTGGTCGTGCTGCACCCGCCGGTCGGGCTGTCACCGGCGGCGGTGGCCCGCTTCCTCGACCTGGTGCCGCGTGCCGGCATGTCGGTTCTGTTCATCAGCCCCGACGGTCACGGGCTCCCGGCCGAGTCAACCATGTCGCTGGCGGTGGCGAGCGACGGCGGGTCGGTCGACGTCCACGATCTGGCCGCCGGTACCACGGTCACCGGGGTCGATCCGTGGCGGGCCGACGTGGGCCGCGCCATCGCCCTGGCCCGCGACGTGGCGCCGCTGGTGGATGTCACCGTATCCGGCCCCGCAGACGGCATGCCGACCACGGTCACCCTCCATGACCTGCATGCGGATCCGGCCGGCCTGGTCGACGCCGATGCGATGATCCGGTGCTGGAACCAGGATCGCCAGGGCCTGGTGGCCACGGTCGGCGCCAACGCCGCCGGGCCGGTCACGGTCGACCTTCGAGCCGACGGACCCCACGGCCTCGTCGCCGG
>JAOTVU010000281.1 GCA_029863385.1 Acidimicrobiia bacterium | reverse complement strand
CCGATCCGGATCCGAGAGCACCTTCCGCATGACGGCAGCAGGGGTGTCGGCGTGATAGGCGTGGAGCCCCTGGATGAGTCGAAAGATCGTCATGGCCAGCGAGTAGATGTCGCTCGCCGGGGTGGGTCGCTCGTCGTCGAGGACCTCGGGGGCGGTGTAGCCGAACGTGACGGCCATGGTCCGGGTCTGGGTTCGCTCGCCGTCGACCGTCGAGGAGATACCGAAGTCGGCCAGGAGCGGATGCTCCGGGGTTACGCCGACGAAGACGTTGCCCGGTTTGATGTCTCGATGCACAACCCCGGCCCGATGCACCGTCTCGACGGCCGAGCAAAGCTTGATGCCGATGTCGACCGCGGCCGACCAGGTGAGCGGCCCGTTCTCGTCGACGAGCCGGCTGAAGGTGCCTCGTTCGAAGAGGGGCAGCACGAGATAGGGGTGATCGTCGCTGGTGAAACCCGAGCCGAGCACCGTGACGATGTAGGGGTGGCTCCCGACCCGGCCGATGGCCTCGATCTCCCGCTGGAACGCCGTGCGTCGAGGCCCGGTCGACGCCTCCAGGTCGAGCACCTTGATCGCCACCGATCGTTGGTGACGAGCATCGGTCGCTCGGTAGACGGTGCTCGATCCGCCCGATCCGATCCGCACCAGGTCGCTGTAGCCGGCGACGGTTCGCCCACCGCTGCCAACCGTCGGTCCGTTCGCCTGACCCTCCCGCCCGGTCCCGTCCATACCGGTGAATTCTAGACGGCGGCGATCCGGCGCCGCTCGCCCGTTAAACCGGATGATCGGACTTGAAGCCCTTCAATCTCGTACCATTGCCTGGTGAACAATGTTAGGGTGACGCTGGGTTCACGGTGGTGACGTGTGACCGCCAACGGTGAACCGGGAAACATGCCGGCGGCCGACGTGGAGATCGACGACACGCTGGTCCGCGAACTGCTCGACCATGCAGTCGCCCACCACGGCCTCGACCCCGAGTTGGCATCACGCGATCTGCAACTCGTCGCCAACGGCTGGGACAACAGGCTGTACCGCCTCGGTGCCGAACACGTCGTGCGGCTGCCCCGTCGCGCCCTCGCCGTCGAGTTGATGGTCAATGAGCAGCGCTGGCTGCCGCAGCTCGCCCCCGACCTTCCGATCCCGATCCCGGTTCCGGTCTTCGCCGGTCTGCCGTCACCGATGTTCGAGCGGCCGTGGTCGATCGTTCCCTGGTTCGACGGTGAGCCCCTCGGCGATCGTTCGATGCCCGAGGTGTCCATGGTGATCGGCGATCGGTTGGCGTCGGATCTCGCCAATTTCCTGCACTGCCTTCACCGGCCCGCTCCGAGCGATGCGCCGTTCAACCCGTTTCGCGGCCTGCCGCTGACCAGCCGAGCCGAACGCACCGTCGCCCACCTGAGCCCCGGATCGGCGGCGATGGCGGCCGTCGGATCGGAGCAGGCGGCCGGGCGCCTCCGAGTCGTGTGGGCCAAGGCGCTCGACCAGCCCCGGTGGGCGGGCGGCAATCGGTGGCTGCACGGCGATCTGCATCCGCTCAACATGATCTGGCACGAGGACCGTCTGGCCGCCGTCATCGACTTCGGCGACATCTGCGGCGGAGATCCGGCCACCGACCTGGCGGTGGCCTGGTGTGTGTTCCCCGATCCCGTTCAGCGTCAACACTTCCAGAGCCTGGCCCGCATCGACAACGAACCCGTCGACACCGCCACGTGGCATCGGGCCGCCGGCTGGGCGCTGTGTGTCGCCTGCGCCATCGCCGCCGGCTCAGCCGATCACCCTGCGCTCGACCGCCTGAGTCGCCGCACGTTGCGGGCTCTGGCCGGGCGGGACCAGGGCGAACCGGGCGACCACGGTCAAGTCGGATGAACCGCTTCGAAGGAGGTTCACCCGGTTGAACGACACGATTCGTGGTAGATGTCTCCTATGAGCACTTCGCAGGAACTCGTTCGTCCAAGCCGAGGTCGTGGACGCATGATCGCCGGCGTCTGCGGCGCCCTGGCCGATCGCTTCGGACTCAGCGTCGGTCTCGTCCGTCTCGGCTTCCTGGTCTTCGGGCTTGTCGGCGCCGGCGAGATCGTCTACATCGCACTGTGGATCCTGATCCCGACCCGTGGCCCTACAGGCGGGCCAGGAAGTCGGTGATGTGGCCGACCGCCTGGTTCAGGTGGTCGCGGCCGCCGGGTCCTCCGTAGTAATGGGTCGCCCCCTCGATCTCGTGCAACCACTTGCGGTCATGCGGCACCGCCTCGAACAGCCGGTGGGTGTGTGACGGTGTGCAGGCGTCATCGGCCGTGTTGCCGATGACCAGGACCGGTTCGCCCACGTCGGCCGCCGAGGCGAGGGCGTCGCCCCGGGCCGTGTCATACCCCCACTGCGACAGCCAGCTGCGTAGCGTCGAGAAGCGGGCCAGCCCGACGGGGCCGTCGTTGACCACCCTCGGATCGCCGAGGTAGCACCAGTTGGGTTCGCGGTCGCTCGGGTCGATCGTCGGGTCGAGCCAGCGGGGATCGGCCATCGTGCCCTGCACGACGAACGCCAGCTCCGGCGCAAGCCCGGCCGGGTCGGCCCGACGCCGCCCCAGCTCACCTCGAACCCAGTCGGTGATCCGACGGTTGCGGGCGATCTGCGCCTCCCGGTAGCGGGCCACGAACTCGGCCGAGTAGGGCGGCTGGTTCGGGTTGGCCGGGTCGTAGAGGTTGAGCGACGGCTCCCGAACGAAGGGCCGGGTCTCGTCGAGAATCGAGGCGTCGATCCATTCGGTGAGCGTGCCGTGGCGGCTGACATGGGCGGCGAGCACCATCACCGCGGCCGCCGGCGGAAGCCGATCCGGATCGACCTCGTAGGAATCGCCGGCCGGGGTGTCGACGATGCCCGACCCCCGATTGGCCACGGCCTGGTAGTACATCGACAGCGACCCGCCGCCCGACCAGCCGGCCAGCACCACCCGCTCGTAGCCCAACCGCTCCCGGGCATCGACCACCACCCGCCCGAGGTCGGCCACCACCTTTTCCATGATCAGCGCCGAGTCGGTGCCCCGGTACCGGGAGTTGGCCCAGATCACATGATGCCCGGCTCGGGCCAGGCCGTTGACGATCGGCAGGTACATGCCACCGCCCGTCGGGTGCATGAACACCACCACCGTCGACGACGGCGATCCAACCGGCCGTACCAGATGACAGTCGAGTCCGATGATGTCG
>JAOTVU010000016.1 GCA_029863385.1 Acidimicrobiia bacterium | reverse complement strand
TGGTCACGGTGGTCGCACTGACGGCCCAACTGGTGGCGACCGGCCTCTAGCAGGCCGGTATCGCCCGTCGGATCCCGGGGTGTTTTTCCACCGTCGACGGCATCCTGATAGGCGGTGAACAGAACCGATACCCAGACCGAGGAGACCGCCGTGGCGCCGCCGGGCGCAACGGCTGCGCCCAGTCCTTTCGTCGCCGATGCGATCAGGGCGGCGGATCTTCGTCGGATGAAGACGATGGCCACCTCGCTCCTCGTGATCGCAGCGGTTGTCTTCGTGATCGCCGGGCGGCTGGAGGTCGACGGCAACGCCTGGGGGTACGTCCGGGCGACCGCCGAAGCGGCCATGATCGGCGCCCTGGCCGACTGGTTCGCCGTGACCGCCCTGTTCAAGCACCCCCTGAATATCCCGATCCCGCACACGGCGATCATCCAGAAGCGGAAGGACGAGATTGGCGCCAGTCTCGGTTCGTTCGTCCAGGACAACTTCCTCACCCGACCGGTGATCACCGAACGGCTTCGAGAGGCCAACCTGGCCGAGCGCCTCGGCCACTGGCTGGCCGAACCCGACAACGCCACGCTCGTGGGGGAGCAGAGCGCGGCCGTCGTCCGAGGTGTGACCGAGGTGCTGCAGGACGAGGTCATCCAGAGCGGCATCGAGGCCGTCGTGGTCGAACGGGCCAAGTCGGTGAAGGTGGCACCGATCATGAGCCGGGTGGTCGACGCCGCCATTCTCGGTGACCATCATCAAACGCTGCTCGAGGGGGTCCTCACCGGCCTGGGTGCGTTCATGGAGGACAACCGTGAGAGTTTTCGTCACCGGCTGACCCAGGAATCGCCGTGGTGGGTGCCCGAACCGATCGACGACGCCGTGTTCGACAAGATCTACACCGGCGTCCGCCGGTTTGTCACCGACATCGGCAATGACCGCAACCACGAGATGCGGGTGGACATCGATCGCCGCACCGCTCGTTTGGCCGAAGAGCTGCGGACCTCGCCCGCCATGATCGAGCGGGGTGAAGCGCTCAAGGAGGAGTTCCTCGACCACCCCGAGGTCCGTGCCTGGTCGGCCACCCTGTGGGAGCGCATCAAGTCCGGTCTGCTCGACGCGGCCGAGTCACCTGACTCGGAGCTGCGGCGGCGTCTGGAGGAGGCGCTGACCGAAGCCGGACGGTCGCTGTCCGACGACCCGGAACTCCGAGCCAAGATCGACACCTGGATCGTCGAGGCGGTCGGGTATGTCGCCGATCAGTTCCGGGGAGAAGTGGCCGATCTCATCGCCACCACCGTGCAACGGTGGGACACGGCGGAGACGGCGGAGCGGCTCGAGCTGCAGGTCGGGCGCGACCTCCAGTTCATCCGGATCAACGGAACCCTGGTCGGCGGTGCCGCCGGGTTCGTCATCCACGCCGTATCCGAGCTCCTCCTGACCTGACGGTCCGGTTCCCGTCCTTTGGCCGGCCGGGCCCCGTCCGTCTAGGTGAGGAAGTCATCGGGCAGAAGAGTGGGGGAGCGGTCGACTTGCTCACGGAACCGGTCACGGTCGAACCGGGCCCTCAGCTCGGCCGTGGTGATGGGTTCGCCGGGGTCGGCCAATCCGATGGTCGAGGCCAGAAAGGCCAACACCTCGGCCGCCGTCTCCCCGCGGCGTCGCCGGTCGTCGAGGCTGACGGCGCCGTGCCGCTTGGCCAGCCGGTCGCCGTTGGCGGCCAGCATCAACGGCACGTGCACGTACCGGGGTCGCGGGGTCAGATCGAGGAGCTCGTAGAGGAGCAGTTGCCGGCAGGCCGACTCGGCCAGATCGGCGCCGCGCACGACCTCCTCGACGCTCTGGGCCGCGTCGTCGACAACAACCGCCAGATGGTAGGCCGGTGTCCCGTCGTTGCGCTGCACGACGAAGTCGTCGAGTTCGATCGCGATCGGTCCGAGCAGCTCGTCGATGACCCCGACGCGAATCCCGTCGGCCCGCACCCGTAACGCCGCCGGCCGATCCTCGGAACGGCGCGCTCGCTGCGCCGTGTCGAGGTCGGCGCAGGTGCCGGGGTAGTGGTGCCCGGCGTGGGAGCGGTTGGGGGCGCTGGCCGCCTCGCGGATCTCCCGGCGGGAACAGAAGCAGGGGTAGACGAGGTCGGCCGACCGGAGCCGGTCGAGGGCGTCCCGGTAGCGGTCGAGGTGATCCGACTGGCTAATGGTCGGTTCGTCCCAGTCGAGACCGAGCGCAGCCAGATCGTCGGCCTGGGTGCGGTAGTGCTCGGCCCGAACGGCGGCGGTGTCGAGATCCTCGAACCGCAGCAGGAATGGCGACTCGTCGCTGCGGGCATAGAGCCAGGCCAGGACAGCCGTCCGCAGATTACCGAGGTGGAGACGTCCCGTTGGCGAGGGAGCGAAACGTCCGACCGGCATGACCTCAAGGATGCCTGTGGTTTCCACTGGCACCAACAGAGGCTCCCGAGCCGGTCCAGGGGTCCCCCGGAATGGGCGTAACCGGCCCGGATAGACTGACCGAATGAGCGACGCCCCGTCGACCGGATCCGCAACCCTGAGCAGCCTCGAGCCCGGCCAGCCGATCGTGTACGACGGCAACCGGGTGAGCCACGTGTCGCCGGAGCTCGCCGGGGCGTTTTCGGCCGGAGACCGGCTGCTGGTGGTCAACGACACCGGCGATCTGCTGCACATCCCCGCCGCCGAATGGGAGATCGCGTCCGATGCGGTCGGCCGGGCCCACCAAGCGTTCACCCGGCTCGGGCCGGTGTCGGACGAGGCCATCAGCGCCTTCTTCGAACAGTTCGCGGCCCGGCTCGCCGACGACGAACGGTTCGCCCCGATCGCGGCCGCCAACGCCGATGACGTGGCACGGGCAGAGTCCCGTGGCCGTTCGACCACCCGGCTCCGGCTCTCCGAATCGATGCGAGCCGACATGATCAGCGGTCTGCGGATGTGGCGCGACGCCGCCTCGGGGCGCGACCAGGTGCTGGAAACCATCGACCACGACGGCTGGCGGCTCGAACAGCGGGTGGCCGGCCTTGGCGTGGTCGGGTTCGTCTTCGAGGGCAGGCCGAACGTGTTCGCCGATGCGTGCGGCGTGCTTCGATCCGGCAACACCGTCGTCTTTCGTATCGGATCCGACGCCCTCGGAACGGCGCGGGCCATCGTCGAGTATGCGCTCGACCCGGCGCTCGAGGCGGCCGGGCTCCCGCCGGGTTCAGCCAGCCTCGTCGACAGCTCGGCCCATGCCGCCGGGTGGGCGATGTTCAGCGACGCCCGGCTCGCCCTTGCCGTGGCCCGGGGAAGCGGGCCCGCGGTGGCTCAGCTCGGCTCGGTGGCCCGCCAGGCCGGTGTCGCGGTCAGCCTTCACGGGACCGGTGGGGCGTGGATGATCACCGGTGAGCGCTGCGACCCCGAGCGTCTCCAGACCGTCGTCGCCGCCTCGCTCGACCGCAAGGTGTGCAACACCCTCAACACCGTGTGCGTTCGCCGGGCCGACGCCGCAACGCTGATCCCGCGGGTGCTGGCCGGCCTGAGCGACGAGGCGGACCGGTTGGGCGTCAATCCCAAACTGCACGTCACACCCGAGGCCCAGCCGTTCGTCGATCCCGACTGGTTCGAGACCAAGGTCGAGATCGGGCGGGCGGACGGACCGTCGACGGAGGCCAGGGCCGAGCTGATCGACGGCAGCGAGCTCGGCCGGGAGTGGGAATGGGAGTCGTCGCCGGAGATCACGCTCACGGTCGTCGACGACGTTGCCGACGCGGTCGACCTGTTCAATCGTCAGTCGCCCCGCTTCGTGGCCAGCCTGATCGCCGATGACGACGAGCAACAGGACTGGTTCTGGTCGGCGATCGATGCGCCGTTCGTCGGTGACGGCTTCACCCGGTGGGTCGACGGGCAGTACGCACTCAACCGGCCGGAGCTCGGTCTCTCGAACTGGCAGTTCGGCCGCCTTTTCGGGCGGGGCGGTGTGCTGTCCGGTGACAGCGTCTACACGGTCCGCAGCCGGGTTCGGCAGGCCCGCTCCGACGTGCGCCGCTAGGGCCGACCCGACGCCGTCAGGGGACGGCTGGGGCCTCGGTCGCCAGCACCACTGAGCCACCATCGGTTTCGGCCCGGGTGTGGAGTCGCTCGACGAGTTCCTCGAGACGAGGTTCCGTGACCGATAAAGGACCGAGGTCGACGACGATCCGACAACCCGGATTGTCGGCCACGACCTTGCTCATGTGCCGTTCGAACCGGCCGTGGCTGCCGAGCCACAGGAGCCCGTCGACCACGATCCGCTCCTCGCCGGATCGCATCGGCGGTTCGGACCGGTGGATCCTCCGGCCGACCCGGACGGGGCGGACCAGCTGCGCGGCGACGGTGGCGGCCAGACCGATCAGCACACCCCACTGAACGTTGGGGGCCAGCAGGAGCGTGGCCCCCCAGGTCGACCAACCGAGGGCGGCATCGGTCGGCGACTTCCGGTGCAGGCCGAACAGCCCCCGCAGGTTCAGCAGGCCGAGTACGGCTGCGATGACCACAGCGCCGAGAACCGCCTGGGGAAGCGGGTCGAGCACGGCGGCGAACGGGAGGAACGCGACCACGACGAGCCCCGTTGCCCCACCACTCCAGCGGGTCCGTGCCCCGGACATCCGATTCACCGAGCTGCGGGAGAACGAACCCCCGACCGGAAAGGCTCCGGAGAAACCGGCGGTGATGTTGGCCAGACCCTGGCTGACCAGTTCCCTGTTGGCGTCCCAGGTCGTCTTGTCCTCGGCCGCGAAGACCCTGGCGATCGCCGCCGGCTCGGCGAAGCCGACCAGCGCGATGATGAGCGCTCCGACCCACAGGGTTCCGATCGAACCCCAAGGCAGATCGAGGCTGAGCGATGGGAAGCCCTCGGGCAGACCGGTCGGATCGCCGACGATCAGACCGGGATCGGGCACCACCGCCGAGTAGACCAGCCCGATGACGACGGCCAGGGCGACACCGGGAAACAACTGGTGTATCCGCCTGCCGCCGATCATCACCACCACGGTGGCGATCGACAGGAACACGGCCGAGGGATGCCAGGTTCCCGGATGACTGACGGACCATACGGCGTCACCGAGGGTCGAGGTGCCGGGGACACGCCGGGAGTTCCCGAGCGCCGTGGGCAACTGCGAGAACAGGATCAGCATGGCGGCGGCCGAAGTGAACCCCAACAGCACCGGTTGGACGATCAGGTAGGCGACCCAGCCGGCCCGAAGCAAACCGAGAACCAGCCGGAAAACCCCGACCAGCACGGCCAGCAATCCGCCCATCGCGATGTAGTCCGGGTTCCCCGATACGAATCCGGCTCCGTGCAGCGTGGCGAAGGTCAGCAGGCTGGTGAGGGTCACCGGTCCCGTCTGCAGGTAGGGCGATGAGGCGAACGGGGCGAACACGATCAGCGGCAGCGCCGATGCAAACAGGCCGGTGACCGGCGGCATGCCGGCGATCTGGGCGTAGGCCAGCGACTGAGGGATCAGCAGCAGGGCCACACTGAAGCCGGCCAGCGCGTCGGCGAACTGCGGCCGCGGTCGGGCCGTGATCATGTCGGAACCGCAGCCGGCGAGACGGCGGCGGGGTGCTGACGGGTGGGTCGGCGGCGTGCCGGTGGCAGGCGGACGGTCATGGCCACGGTGATCGGACAGCGTACTGAATCCAGGGTCTCGGGACGCGCATCGGCCGCGGCATCCCGACGTTTGAGCGAATCCGTTCGCCCCTGGACGACCGTGGCCGAATGAGGCGCTCCACGCCGAAGCCGCTAGACAGAAGGACGTGAACGACGTCTCCAACCCGAGCCCACAACTCGTCATCATGGCCGCCGGTCTGGGCAGCCGTTTCGGCGGAGTCAAGCAATTGGCCCGCGTCGGACCGAACGGCGAGGCGTTTCTCGACTTCTCGATCAAGCAGGCGATCGCGGCCGGATTCGGATCGGTGGTGATGATCGTCCGGAGCGACATCGAAGCCGACGTCCGCGAACACCTCGTCGCTCAACACGGCTGTGATCTGCCGGTGGTGTACACTTGCCAGGACGACCTCGGTCCGCCCCGCGACAAGCCGTGGGGCACCCTGCACGCGGTGCTGAGCGCCGCCCATCTCATCGACCGCCCGTTTGCGGTCATCAACGCCGATGACTACTACGGGGCCCGCTCGTTCGATCTGGCGGCCGACTACCTGCACGACATCGAGCCGGGCCGATCGGCCAATGTGGCCTTCGAGATCGGCAAGACCGTTCCGCCGTCGGGCTCGGTGACCCGGGCGGTCTGTGCGGTGGAGGACGGTCGGTTGACGTCCATCGTCGAGACGGAGGACTGCCGTCGGAACATGGACGGGACGTTCTCGGCCGGCGGTCTCGAGGTGCCGGCGACGACGCCGGTGTCGATGAACATGTGGTGTTTCGACGCCGCGGTACTCGCCGACTTCACCGAACGCTGGGACACCTTCCACGCCGCCCACGCCGACGATCCCGAAGCGGAGGCTCAACTGCCGACCATCATCGGCGAGCTGATGGCGCACGATCGGATACTCGTCGATGTGGTCCGGTCGCCCGAACGCTGGATCGGCATCACCAACCCCGAGGACTACGAGCTGGCCCGCGAGGCGCTGGCGGGCTGAGCTCAGTCGAGAGCGGTTCGCCGCAGCTTGCCCAGGGCGGTTCGGGGCAGCGGATCGGTTTGCAGTACCAGTTCCTTCGGGGCGCACCATGCCGGCAGTCGAGCTGTCACCTCGGCCCGGAGGTCGTCGAGCGTCGGCGGGTTGGACGGGTCGCTGGGCACGATGACGGCCACCACCCGGTGCCCCCAGTCCGGGTCCGGTCGACCGATGACTGCCGCCTCGACGACATCGGGTCGCTCGCTCAACAGAACTTCGATCGGGCCGGGCCACACCTTTTCACCGCCGGACACGATGACATCGGCCGCCCGCCCCTCGACCGCAAGGCTCCCGTCGGACCGCCAACGGCCGAGATCACCGGTCGGGAACCAACCGCCGTCGACGAAGGGTGACGGACCGTCGCGATAGCCCCGGAACAGCATCGGCCCCCGGACGTGGATGACCCCGGCTTCGCCGCCGGGCGGATCGATCCGATGGCCGTGATCGTCGACCAGCGTGATCTCGCAGCCGTCGAGGATCCGGCGGCCGTAGACAACGCCCGATCCCGTCTCGGTCATCCCGTAGGTGGGGATTACGTTCGACGGCAGTTCGTCGGGCGGGGCGGCACCGCCGATGAGCACGGTGCGGAAGAGCTCGGCCGGCACCTGATTGAGGGCCCGGGTGACGAGCGAGACCAGGGTGGCCCCGCCGGTGGTGGCGGCTTCGACAACGGCCACGGCGTCGAACGTCGGGTGAACGGTGAGCGGCGTGTCGGTGACGAGGGCCCGCAGCACCACCGACAGACCGCCGATGTGGGCCAGCGGGAGACAGGCCAGCCAACGATCGGAAGCCGGATCGACCGCCAGCTCGGCGCTGGTGGCCCGAGCCGACGCGGCGACGGAAGCGTGAGTGTGGACGACCGCCTTGGGGGCGCCCGACGTGCCGCTGGTGGCGACAACGAGGGCGTCACCGTCGACCACCGGGGAGCCGCCGCGAAGCCGTTTGCGCTCGACGGAGCCGTCGGCTCCCAACCGAACGAGGACCGTTGGCCGGAGCGCCTCGATGACGGCCTGACGAGGCCCCTCGGGAAGACGAGGATCGACGGGGGCGATGGCGTCGCCGGCATTCCAGCTCGACACGATCAGTTCCACGAATGCGTCGCCGGCAGGTCCGTCGATGGCGATCAGGTCGGGCACGGTCCGATCCTACGATCGGTGGTGCGGTTTGCGACCCGCCGGTTCCGGCCGCCGGCACGGCCGAAACGGCCCGGAGCGAACCGGTGGAGGAATGCCACTACCCTCGACGCGATGACCAGCAAGAGCCCGGATGAGAACTCGACGACCTTCGAGCCGACGACGGTCTGGCGCGATGGCACCTTGATCCCGTTCGCCAGTGCAACCACCCACGTCCTTTCCCACATGTCGGCCCGCGGATCGCAGATCTTCGATGTTCTCCTCGTGGTCGGTGACGCCGAGAGCCCGACGGCGCTCGGCCTGCGGGAGCACGTGACCCGCTTCGTTCGATCGGCCGAGACCATGGGCATGGACGAGCTGCCCGACATCAGCCGCCTGGAACGGGCCGTGGCCCGGACCGTGATGACCAACCTGGCCGAAGCAACGACCGACGTCACCCGGACCGGACCGCTGGTGGTCAAGCTGATCGCCTCGTGGGACGCCCCGTCGCACACCGTCGTGCCGGCCAGCCGACGACCGACGGTCTACATCACCGTGACCCCGCTCGGATCCGGCGGCGAAGCCATGGAACAATTCACCAAGGTGCCGAGCCCGATTGCGGTGAAGACGGCGGCGATGCCGAAGGTGCCGGCCTCGGTGCTGCCGCCGTCGATGAAGGTGGCGGCCGGCTACACCCCGGGTCTCCGCCACCATCTGATGGCGGCCGACGAGGGGTTCGACCAGGTGGTGTTCCGAACGATCGACGGCGGTGATCTGGCCGAATCGGTCACCTCCAGCGTCTTCACCGTCGCCGACGGCCGGATCGCCGTTCCTCCGGTCGACACCGTGCTCGACGGCATCACGCGGCGGGCCGTGCTCGATGTCGCCGAGCACCTCGGCGTTCCCTACACGGTGCGGGCGGTGGCCTGGGCCGAGGTCGAGACGGCCGATGAGCTGTTCCTGTCCTCGTCGATCCGCATGGTGTTGCCGGTCGGGCGCCTCGACGACCGCGTTCTCGACGCGCCCGGGCCGGTCACGACGGCCCTGGCCGAGGGTATGGGCCGGATGCTGACCGGTGAGCACCCACTCGATCGGCGGTGGATGACGCCGCTGGCGCCCCTGGCGGGCGACTGATCCCGTCGTCGCGGTGTCAGCGGCCGGAGTGGGCGCCGGCGATCCTGCGCAGCGCTTCGGAGGAGCGGCGGGCGGTGGCGTCGAGCTGTCCGTCGAGCAGCCCGGTCCACATCGAGCCACCGTAGTGCAGCCGGCAGTCGGCCCGGCTGCGGTGAGGCCCGCTGTCGATGCCGATGACGGTGACCTCCATGGTCCACGGGGCATGATCGCGGCCGTCTGTTTCCGATCGATCGAAGCGGACCTGCCCGCGCTGACCGTATCCCGATCCTGGCGGACGGTGAACGGTTCTGGCCATCCGCAGCCGTTTTGAGCGGGCCAGCGGCCCGATCTGCGCCCGCAACGTCACCCACCACTCCGGGCGGTCCTCGGCGAGTGCTTCACCGGCCGGTATCGGCTCGACCCGGTGAACCAGCTCGATCCAATCGGGGAATGTCGTCAGGTCGCTGACGACGATGAACAGTTCATCGGCGGTTGCCACGGTCTCGGCCTGGAACACCTTCTCCACCGCCCCAGTGTGCCCGGTATCCTTGCCCGTGTGGCACTGACGGCACACACGATCCGGATCGATCACCTACCGGCGGAGGTGCGTTCCGATCTTGATCCGTTCCGCGTGGGAATCCGCTCGGGGCTGCTGTGGAAGGGCAACGGCCGCACGCTGGCCGGTGTCGGCGAGATGCTGAGGATCCCGATCGAACGTCCCGGCGGGTTCGCCCACGCCCAGGCTCGGCTGGCGGGCGAATGGACCGACGAGGCCGGGTCCGCGGCCGGCGGCGAACCCGGCACCGGTCCGGTCGCTTTCGGTGCGTTCGACTTCGACCCGGCGTCCAACGGCGAGCTGATCGTTCCCGACCACGTGCTGTGCCGGGCTCCGAACGGTGCGCTGTGGCTGACGGCGCTACGTGACTCGGCCGCTGCCGGATCGACCGTCGAAGACGACGCATTGATCACCGAGGCGCTGGCTCGCCTCCCTCGGTCCGAACCGGGCAACGAGCCGACGACGATGACGCTGTTGTCGATGCTGACGCCGGAGCTGTGGCGTGACGAGATCGTCGGCCGGGCCCGTGATCTCATCCGGTCGGGCGAACTCGACAAGTGCGTGCTGGCCCGGGAGCTGGTGGTCACGGCGGATGCCCCGTTCGACCCGGCGATCATCATGCCCCGCCTCGACCAGACGTTCCCGACCGCCAACCTCTTCCTGGTCGACGGCTTCTTCGGCGCCTCACCCGAACTGCTGGTGTCGAGGCTCGGCGATGTGGTGCGGGCCCACCCGCTGGCCGGCACGTTGCCCCGCTCCACCGATCCCGACCGCGACCGTACGCTCGCCGCCGAGCTGCTGGCATCGGACAAGAATCGCTGGGAGCATCGAATCACCATCGACTGGCTGCTCGACACGCTGTTGCCGTTCTGCTCCTATGTCGACGCCGAGCCCGAGCCCTCGATCGTCTCGCTGGCCAACGTCCATCATCTCGGCACCCGGGTCGAGGGACGCCTGTCGTCACCGGCGGCCTCGGTGCTCGAACTCGTCGATGCACTCCACCCGACGCCGGCCGTCGGCGGTGATCCGCAGAAGGCGGCGCTCGATCTGATCGCCGATCTCGAGCGGGCCGATCGCGGCCGTTACGCCGGTCCGACCGGCTGGGTCGACGGCAACGGCAACGGCGAATTCGCGGTCAGCGTGCGCTCGGCCCAGTTCGTCGACCCCGACCGTGTCCGGCTGTTCGCCGGGGTCGGAGTCGTCGGTGACAGCGATCCACAGGCCGAACTCGACGAGACCCGAGCCAAGTTCAAAGCCATCCTGGGCGCCCTCATCCAGCCCTGACGTGCTAGTAGTGGTAGGGGAAGCCCGACCAGTCTGGGTCGCGCTTTTCCAGGAAGGCGTCGCGGCCCTCGCGGGCCTCGTCGGTCATGTAGGCCAGGCGGGTGGCCTCGCCGGCGAACACCTGCTGGCCGACCAGGCCGTCGTCGATCAGGTTGAAGGCGAACTTGGCCATGCGCTGGGCGGTTGGGCTCTTACCGCAGATCTCGGCGGCCCACCGCAGCGCTTCGTTCTCCAGGTCGGCGTGGTCGACGACGGCGTTGACGGCGCCCTGCCGGTGGGCTTCCTCGGCCGTGTAGGTCCGGCCGAGGAAGAAGATCTCGCGGGCGAACTTCTGGCCGACCTGGCGGGCGAGATAGGCCGAGCCGAACCCGCCGTCGAAGCTGGCCACGTCGGTGTCGGTCTGCTTGAACCGGGCGTGCTGGCGGCTGGCCAGCGTCAGATCCGACACCACGTGCAGGCTGTGGCCTCCGCCGGCGGCCCAACCCGGGACAACACAGAGCACTACTTTGGGCATCATCCGGATGAGTCGCTGGCATTCCAGGATGTGGAGCCGTCCGCTACGGGCCGGGTCGATCGTGTCGGCCGTCTCCCCCTCGGCGTAGCGGTAGCCGTCACGACCCCGGATGCGCTGGTCGCCACCGGAGCAGAATGCCCAGCCGCCGTCTTTCGGTGACGGGCCGTTGCCGGTGAGGATCACGGCGCCGACGTCGGAGGACATGCGGGCGTGATCGAGGGCCCGGTACAACTCGTCGACCGTGTGGGGTCGGAAGGCGTTGCGAATCTCGGGCCGGTCGAAGGCGATGCGGACGGCGCCCACGTCGTTGGACCGGTGATAGGTGATGTCGGTGAAGTCGAAACCCTCCACCTCGTTCCACAGCGACGGGTCGAAGATCTCGGAAACCTGCTTGGTCATAGCAGGCCAGCCTAATGGGTGCCGGCGGGACCCTACCCGGCCCTATCCGGCAAGTCCCTTGGCGATGGCGGCGTTGACCTTGTCGTGGACCCGCACGTTCTCCGCCCGGTCGGTCCGGGCCACCAGCACCCGCACGCCGACCTCCCCCGGCGTGTCGTCGCCCGGCGACCAGTTGATGGCCGGGATGCCGTGGGCCGAGCACAGGGCCACGAGATCGGTGCCGTGCGGCGTTCCGAACAGTTTCTCGAACGTGTCGGTGTCGACCTGGTCGGCCTGGGGGAGGAACGAGAAGATGCCGCCGCCGTCGTTGTCGATGACGACGATCGTCAGGTCGATGCGGCGGCGGGCCAGCGCCACCAGGGCCGGGGAGTCGTGGAGGAAGGCGACGTCGCCGATCAACAGCGTGGTCGATGCCCCGGTGAGGGCAACGCCCACCGCAGTGGCGATCAGGCCGTCGATGCCGTTCGCCCCCCGGTTGGCCAGCACCCGGATGTTGCGACGATTCGGTGCGAACCACTCGACATCCCGAACGGGCATGGAGGAGGCGACCACCAGCGCCCCGCCGGGTTTCATCGTGCTGACGACATGTCGGGCCACCCCGATCTCGGTCACGCCCTCGAGCGGCTTGCCCGGTCCCGCCCCGTCGATCAACTCGGCCACGATCTGCTGGGCCGTCACGTCGGCGTGGAGCCACCGGCGACCGCTGTCGGAGGGCGTGTAGTCGGACGGAATGTGACTGACCAGTCCCCGGGCGAGGCCCTCCTCGGTCACCGTCAGGGCGGCCAGGCGTTCCGGGTCGTCCCAGCGGCCGGGCTCCGAGGCGACGATCAGGTCGGGGTTCGAGGCGGTCAGCCACTGGCTGAGGGCCTTGCCGGCCAGCGGCCGCCCGAAGCGCAGGATCACATCGACGGGGTTGGCCTCGGTGAACGCTTCGACCCGGAGCAGCGAGTCGGCGTGCACGATCGACCGGCCCTCGGCCCGGCAACCCGACCGGTGATCGGCCAGAACCGGCCAGCCCAACTTCTGACCGAGGGTCAGGACGGCCGAGGGTTCGGTGGTGCCGGCTCCGGCGACGATGGCGCCTTCGAGGCCCCGAATCCGATTCCACACCTCGGTGATCTCGCCCTGCGAACACTCCGAGCCGTAGAGCGGACCGCGGGCGTCGACATGCCACGGCGCCCCGCCCGGCCGGCCGGGGGGAAGGTCGTCAGGGTCGCCGACGAGAGGATCACGGAAGCCGAGGTTCATGTGTACAGGACCGGGTTGACCGGACGCGCCCCGAGCCTCGGCCACCAGGCGGGAGGCGATCGATCGCCATGCGCCGGTCATCTCGTCGACCGCCACCCCGGGCGCCTCGTAGTGGCGAACGACGTCACCGAAGAGCTTGGTCTGGTCGACGGTCTGGGGTGCGCCGACACCCTGTAGCTCCGGCGGCCGATCGGTGGTGCACACCAACAGCGGGACCGACGACAGCGACGCCTCGATGACCGCCGCGTGCAGGTGGGCGGCCGCCGTCCCGCTGGTGCAGGTCACCACCGCCGGGGTGCCGGTGGCCAACCCGTGGCCGAGCGCGGCGAACGACGCCGAGCGTTCATCGTGAAACACATGGATCCTCAGTCGGGGCTCCCGGGCGAGGGCGAGTGCGAGCGGCGTCGAACGGGATCCGGGGGCGACAAAGGCGTCGGTCACTCCGGCTCGGACCCATTCGTCGACCAGGGTGGCGCAAAAGGTGGCGGCGATCGTCATTGCCAGCCAAACTAGCCCATCATGGCAACCTCGCCCACGATGACGCCACCCACATGACGCTGCCCACTTGGCGCAGGCCACAGGACGAAGCCGACGTCACGGAGCCCTCGTGACCGCGAGCGCTTCACCGCCCCTCCACGTCAGAACCTGGGAACCGAAGGAATCGAAGCCGACGGTCGTACTCCTTCACGGCTTCACCCAGAACGTCGAATGCTGGGGCCCGTTCGCCGACGAGCTGGCCGCCGCTCATACGGTGATCGCAATCGATGCGCCGGGCCACGGCCGCTCCGATCACGACAACGCCGATCTGTGGACTTCGGCCGATCTGGTCGCCGCCACCGTGACCGGATCGACCACTGACCCGGTGGTGGTCGTCGGCTACTCGATGGGTGGCCGCACTGCGCTCCATCTCGCCCTCTCCCACCCATCGTTGGTCGCCGGGCTGGTGTTGATCGGCGCAACGGCGGGTATCGACGGCAACTCCGAGCGAGCCGAACGGCGGGCCGCCGACGAACGCCTGGCGACACGCGTCGAAGCAGAACCCCTCCCCGAGTTCATCGACGCCTGGCTGGCCAACCCGCTGTTCGCCGGGCTCAGCGCCGAGACCGCGTGCCGGGAGGCCCGCCTCACGAACCGCCCGGATGGCCTGGCGGCCAGCCTCCGCCACTGCGGAACCGGAACACAGGAACCTCTCTGGGACCGGCTGGAGGAGCTGACGATGCCGGTGCTGGTGATCGCCGGTCGGGATGATGTCAAGTTCACGGCCCTGGCCGAGCGTCTGGCCGGCGCCATGCCCGCCGCGCCGGTGCAGGTGACCGCAATCGACGGGACCCACGCCGTGCACCTCGAGCGGCCGACAGCGACGGCGACGGCGATCTCCGCCTGGCTGGCGGACGCCCTCGGCGTGTGGTCGAGGTCAGCGTGAGGTCGACTGGTGCTCGATCGTGTAGGCGGCGATCTTGTCCGGATCCGGCGGTGGGGCGACGCCCGGGCCCGTGGGAACGACGACATGCAGCACCCCGTCGATCTCGATCGTGTCGACGTCGGGCCACGGGTCGTCACGCAGCCACCGTCGGGCGGGGGAGAGGTCGCCGGTCACCGTCACCCCCTCCAGCGCGGCAACGGCGGCCAGGCTGTGACGGCCCAGCGCCGATTCGACCATTCCTCCGACGGCCACAGCCGCTCCGTCGGCCGCCAGGTTCGCGATCGCCCGACGGGCCGACTCGAGGCCGCCCAGCCGGGACGGCTTGACCACCATCCCGTCGGCCGCCCCGGCGGCGAAGACGTCCCGAGCGCAAGCGATCGACGTGGCCGCCTCGTCGGCCATCACCAGCGTCGTGAGATCGGCCTCGATCAACGCGGACCGCAACGCCGCGGCCGCCACCTCGTCGCCGGGTGCAAAGGGCTGCTCGATCACCTGGACGCCGAGCCGGGCCATCCCGACGAGAGCCGCAACCGCCGCAGCGTCCACCGCACCGCCTTCGATCGCTCTGCTGTCGATCGCTCTGCTGGCGACCCCTTTGTCACCGGTTCGGCCCGCATATCCGCCGTTGCCGTCGACGTGAAGCTCGAATCCTTGGAGCCGGCCTCGTGCGTCCACCCCGAACATGGTCGCAAGTCGCTCGGTCACGGCGGTCACCACGGTCAGGGCGGTGTCCGGCACGATCTTCACCTTGACCCGCCGGTAGCCGGCGGTGGCCAGCTCGGCGACCCGTTCGGACACCGCGGCCGCAGGGCCCAAACCGACCGTGGCGCCGGCGGGTACCACGCTCCGGGAGCAGCCCAGCCAGTCGGCGAGCGATTGGTCCTCGACCTTCAGGAGCAGGTCGAGGGCCGCCATCTCCAACGTCGCCGCAGCCATCGGCCGCTGTGCCGGGTCGAGGCCGTCGACGGTCGACGGGTCGGTCAGATCCAGAACCCTCCGTCCGGGCAGGCCGGCGGCGAGTCCGGCCAACGTTGTGAACGTCGACGAGGCCGTTTCGTGCCAGTAGCCGGGGGTGGCGAGGGCCGCACATTCTCCCCATCCGGACACGCCGCTGTCGCCAGTGAGGGCGACAACGGTGAGTTCCCGATGGGAGCCGGTGGTTGGGCCGTGAGCGGCGTCCAGGGACTCGAGCAACGGCAGACGGAGTCTGCGGATGTCCACCCGTTCGACCCGGAGACCGGCCGGAGGCGACGATGGGCGATGCTGGCGTTCGGCCATGGCCCCCCGATCGTACTGTGACCCGGCAAGGGCCGGCCCGTTCCCCGACGTTTTCACCCCGGTTGAAGGGTCGAATGGACAGGAAAACAACCTAGGCCGATGATTGTTTGCAAAACGGATGAATGCTATACACTGTCAGGCAGATGGGGCCAGCCATTACTTCCCTCCAATGGCTGGCCCCATCGTTTTCAGTTTTCCGACCGGTGATTCGGTCGGTGACGTCGGTTGTTGGCGGGCCGGGCTTATGCTTGGCCCACGGCGGTACTCGATCGGCTGTAGCCGTGACGGTCCGCCCCCGAACCAACTAGCGAAATCCGGTGCGAATCCGGTGCTGTGCCGCAACTGTGATCATCACGTTCAGGTGATGTAAGCCAGGTCGCCTAGCCGGTGAGGTTGTAACGAAGGTCCTCGGAGCAAGGATCTCGTTGTCGCCACCCGACACGAGAAACCTCCGAGCTACAGGAGGTTTGAATCTCGTGAAACCAACCATGAAGGCGCTCGCTCGGATGTGGGTCGTCCTACTGCTGGTCCTCGGTGTGGCCACAGGCTGCGGATCCGACGCCGACACGGTGTCCGGCGCAGCCGACGCTGCCGTCGTCGAGTCCGACGACTCCGGTGCCGCCGATGAGCCCGATGACGCGGACGCGGCCGGCGAGGAATCCTCCGAGTCAGAGGATCCAGCTGCGGCCGCCGCCTCCAAGGAGTCTCCGAGCCGGATCGTGTCGCTGTCACCGACTGCGACGGAGATGCTGTACGCCATCGGCGCAGGCGAACAGGTTGTCGCCGTCGATCTCTATTCGAACTACCCGGCTGAAGCGCCCGACGGTACCCTCGACGGTTTCGTACCGGATCTCGAGGCCATCGTGGCCACCGAACCCGACCTGGTCGTGACCCAGGGTCTGCCGGCCGACGTCGAGACCGGACTCACCGAGCTCGGCATCACCGTGCTGACCCAACCGGCCGCCGCGAGCCTCGACGACGTCTACGCCCAGATCGCCGACCTCGGGGTTGCCACCGGGCAGATGGACGGCGCCGCCGACACCAACGCCGAGATCCGGGCCGGGGTCGATGCTGTTCTGTCCGGGCTTCCCGAACGGGACGAACCGCTGACCGTGTTCCACGAGATCGACGAGTCGTTCTACACGGCGACGTCGAACACGTTCATCGGGCAGGTCTACACGGCGATGGGACTCAAGAACATCGCCGATCCCCACGACGACGGCACCGGCTACCCGCTGATCGACGGGGAGACCATCATCGCCGCCAACCCCGACGTCATCGTCTACACCTCACAGGTCCCCTACGACGCAGAGGCCATCGCCGACCGCCCCGGCTGGGATTCCATCAGCGCAGTGGCCAACGGCCGCATCGTCGAGGTCGACGCCGATATCGCCTCCCGCTGGGGGCCCCGTATCGTGGAGTTCATGGAAGCCATCGCCGAATCCGTGGCCTGATGACCTCCCCCGGCGCCTCCGCCCGGCTGACCAGGGCCGTCTCGGCGACGCCGATGCCCGATACGCCCCAGCGGCCTTCGGTGACGTCGATCGAGCCGGCGGCCGAGGTGCGACGGGCGGTGGCCGGGGCCTTCAGGGTGCCCCGAACGGCGTGGCTGGTATCGCTGCTGAGCCTGGCCCTCGGGTTGCTGCTGTCGGTTTCGATCGGCTCCAGCGATCTCGGGTTCGGGCAGGTGGTTTCGGGACTGGTCGACGGCCTGCCCGGCATCACGATCGATTCGGGGCTCACCTCGACCCAGGAGTCGATCCTGTGGCAATGGCGGCTGCCTCGGGCCGTGCTCGGCGCACTGGTCGGAGCCTCGCTGGCGATGAGCGGCGCCGTGTTCCAGGGGGTGTTCCGCAACCCGCTTGCCGACCCCTATCTGCTCGGTGTGGCGGCCGGGGCCGGCCTGGGGGCGACGCTTGCGATCGTGACGGGCGCCCGCCACGGGTGGGGTCCGTTCCAGGCGGTGCCGGCCGCTGCGTTTCTGGGCGGCCTGCTGGCGGTCGGGATCGCTGCGATCCTCGGTTTTGGCTCCTCCCGCTCTGCGGCGTCGCTGCTGCTGTCCGGCGTGGCGGTGGCTTCGTTCTTCACCGCCTGCCAAACGTACGTGATGCAACGGAACTCCGAGATCCTGAACGAGGTGTACGCCTGGATCCTCGGTCGCCTCGGCACGTTCGGCTGGTCCGATGTCGGCCTGGTGGCCCCCTACGTGGTGGTCTGCGGTCTGATCGCCGTCGGCTTGGCCCGCCACCTCGACGTGATGCAGCTGGGCGACGACGAAGCCACCGCACTCGGCATCAACGTCACCGTGGTACGGGCTGTTCTGGTGATCGTCGCGTCGCTGCTGGCGGCCGCCGCCGTTTCGGTGAGCGGTCTGATCGCCTTCGTCGGCATCATCGTGCCTCACGTGATACGGCTTGTCGTGGGGGCCAGCTACCGGGTCGTGGTGCCGCTTTCCGCAGTGGCCGGGGCTGCGTTTCTGGTCCTGGCCGACATCGGTGCCCGCAATCTCGTGACCGGGGCCGAGTTGCCGATCGGGGTGGTCACGGCGTTCTTCGGCGCCCCCTTCTTTGCCGTCCTCCTGTGGTCGCGGAAGGGGTCGTGGACGTGATCGCTCCGGCCCCAACCGCCATCGCTCGCCGCGATTCGTCCGTTCGGAGCCTCGTCCTCCACGACGTGTCCGTGCAGTACCGCCACGCGACGGTGCTCGACGGCGTTTCGCTCACCATCGCGGCCGGGGAGTGGTTGGCCGTCATCGGCCCGAACGGGGCCGGCAAGTCGACCCTGCTCAAAGCGATCGCCGGCATCGTCGATCATCGGGGCACGATCGACATTCGGTTCGACGATCAGCCCGCGACGGGATCGCGTCGAGGTACGTTGCCCCGCACCAGCCGGCTGGTGGCGTACGTCCCCCAGAATCCGATGCTGCCACCGGGCATGACGACCGCCGAATACGTGCTGATGGGCCGGACCTCGCATCTGCGCTGGTTCCAGTTCGAATCCGGGCGCGACCGGGACATGGTCGGCCGGACCCTGGCCGACCTCGACCTGTCCGACATGGCCGCCCGACCCGTGGCCGAGCTGTCGGGCGGCGAGTCACAGCGGGTGGCGCTGGCCCGGGCGATCGTCCAACAGGCGTCGGTCCTCGTCCTCGACGAGCCGACGAGCGCCCTCGACCTCGCCCACCAGATCGCCGTTCTCGAGTTGGTCGACGAACTGAGGGAGCGCTACGGCCTCATCGTGGTCTCGTCGATGCACGACCTGACTATCGCCAGCCGTCACGCCGCTCAGGTGCTCCTCCTCGACCACGGCAGGCCGGCGGTGCAGGGACGACCTCCCGACGTGTTGACCGCCGACATCTTGTCGGATCACTACGGTGTCGAGGTGTCCGTGCTTCCCGATCCCAACGGTGGCGTCATCGTCGTACCCGTCGGGAACCGTTCGAAGCCGACCACCGGCATCGTCGGCGATCCGTCCGTCCATCCGGTCATCCATCTCGACCACTCCGATCCCAGCGAGGGAGACAAGCCATCATGACCACCCCCGACGAACCACCCCAGGACAAGCCCGATACCAGCACGGCGAGAACCGTGCCGTCACTCGTGCTCGTCAACACCGGCGACGGGAAGGGCAAGTCGACGGCGGCATTCGGCACCGTGTTGCGGGCCGTGGCCCAGGGTTGGAACGTGGCCGTCGTCCAGTTCCTGAAGAGCGGCGGGTGGCATGTCGGCGAGGAGAAGATCTGCCGCGATCTCGGCGTCGACTGGTACGCCGAGGGCGACGGCTTCACCTGGGACTCGACCGATCTCGACGAGAGCGCAGCTCTGGCCAACGCGGCCTGGGACCGGGCCAAGGAGTTGATCACGGGCGGCAAACACCGGCTCATCGTCCTCGACGAGATCAGCTACGCACTGACGTGGGACTGGATCGACCGGGCCGATGTCGTGGCCGCCATCCGCAACCGTCCGGAGACCACGAGCGTCATCCTCACCGGCCGGGACATGATCGACGAGATCGTCGAGGTGGCCGACACGGTCACCGAGATGCGCAACGTCAAACATGCCTTCGACGCCGGGATCGTGGCCAAGAAGGGAATCGACTACTGATCTTCGGCGGTGTCCGGGTCATCGCCGACGCTCCGATCGGCACGGCGCCGGTGCCCGATGAGGCTGGCGAAGAACCAGAGCCCACCGAAGACCGCGATCGGTCCCCAGAACTCCGGTGACCACCGCTGCTCCAGCTCGTAGCCGAGGGCTCTGCCGAACGCCAGCCCGGCCACCAGCGTGGTCGCCACCTGCCAGCGAACCGAGTACCGGAACCGCTCGAGCGCCTCGCCGACGAAGGCCACAGTCGCCGGTAGGCACAGAAGCCAGATCGCCGCCGGATCCCAACCGGTGGGCCAGGGGTCGATCCCGACCGTCGTCGCCACGGCGACCAGGAAGCCGACGCCGTAGAGTGCGCTGCAGCGGCGGCACACCGGCCATCGGCCGATCGTCATGCAGCGGTCGCCGTAGTGCTCGGGCCAGTGATGGGAGAGCCAGAGGAGGCGGCGGGCCCTGCGGTCGGCCGAATACCGTTCGTCCTCGGCCCGGCGCCTGGCCACGACGGCGTTGAATCGGGCCTCGGCCGCCGGGTCGAGCAGGGTGTCGTCGGTTGAGGTCACGGGTTCCCATCGGCCGATGACCGTTCGCCGTTGACCCCGGAACGGTCAGCCTTCGATTCGTCGTCGTCGCAACGCGATCAATCCGGCCAGCCCGGCGATGACCATGGTCGCCCCGGCCGAGACCGCATGGCGATCTGCGTCGCCCGTGTCGCCGGCGACAGGCGGCGCCGCCTCGTCCGCACGCGGCTCGTCGAGCGCAACCGACTCCGAGCCGATCTTCGGCGGCATCGTGTCCGGCGCGACCGCTGACGGGGTCATCTCGAGGTCGAGTTCGGCGTTCGCTTCGACGAGCGCGGCCTGACGGAGCCGTTCGACTTCCTGCGGTATGGAGCGGTCGAGCAGCTCGTGGACAGCGTCGCCGGGGCAGGTGGTCAGCGACATGTCCCGGTGTCCGGAGATCGTGGCGGCCGTGACCTCGGTCCCGGCCGGCCAACGATTCGACCCCCGCGAAGAAAACACGGCTGTCGCCCCGGGTGTCGTGTCGATCCGGTAGCGGTGGGCCATCCACGCCAGCAGCCGGGTGAGGCTGTCGACCGCCTCGGCCGTTGGTGGTGCCTCCAGATGATTGCCGATGAGGCCGACCAACTGAGCGAACCCCTGGGAGCCACCGGTGGCGTCACCACGGATCGGCTCGGTGAGCGAACCCTGGCGGGCCTCCCAGATGCCGCCGAATCGGTCGATGAGGAAGTTGTAGGCCAGATCGGGCCAGCCTCGCTCGGGGCCGACATGGAGGGCGTAGAAATCGTGGATCTGTTCGATCACCTCGTCGGGCCCGTAGTCGTTGGTCGACGCAGTGTGGTGGATGAGCAGGAAGCGGACGTCGTCCTCCCGCTCCAGCGGACCGGTGGGGGATCGTTGGTCGTCCCAGGTCGAACGGAGTCTGATCTCCGGGCGGAGCCGTGACTCAACCGCCTGGTCCAGCTCGGGAAGCTGGTCGAAATCCGGAGTCGCTTCGGCCGTCGCCTCGGTCATCGACGGTCAGTCTACGGGGCTCGACACCGCCCGACGGATCGGGTTCACGGCCCGTCGACGGAGCGGTGCGACCCATTATGCTTGTGCGATCATGATCATCTGCGTAGGCGAATCGTTGGTCGATGTGATTCCCGGGGAAACCGAGGGGGATCCCGAGCGGGCCGTGCCCGGCGGTGGGCCGATGAACGCCGCGGTGGCCACCGCCCGGCTCGGCGTACCGACCGCCTTCGTCGGACGGATCTCGACCGACGCCTACGGCGACCTCATCTGGCGGCACCTGGAGGCGTCCGGCGTCGATCTGCGGGCCGCCGAGCGGGGGCCTGAACCGACCGCCAGGGCCATCGTCACGGTCCGTCCCGTCCAGTCGTTCCGTTTCGAGGGCGACAACACGGCCGACGCCACGATGACCTCCATCGATCTCTCACCGCTCGGCTCGGGTCCGCACATCGTGCACGCCGGAACCCTCGGTGTCTTCCGGGGCGACACGGCCCGGGCGCTCCACCGTATGCTCGACGACTTCCACGGCGCCGTCTCGTTCGACCCCAACATCCGTCCCCAGGTCTTTCCGTCGGTGACCGAGTGGCTGGGGCTGGCCGAGCCCTGGCTCGACCGGGCGTCGGTCATCAAGGCCAGCGACGAGGATCTCGACTGGATGGGCATGACCATCGACGATCTGCTGCATCGGGGGGCCACGGTGGTGCTGCGGACCGCCGGGCCCCACGGCGTCGACGTCCACGTCAAGGGACACGAGCCGTTCACCGTTCCCTCGGTGCGGGGTGAGGTGGCCGACACGGTCGGCGCCGGCGATTCCTTCTGCGGTGCGGTGCTGGCACAGCTCCACCGTCGGAATCTGACCACGGTCGACGCCATCGCCGCCATCTCACCGGAAACCTGGCGGGACATCGTCTCGTTCGGTGTGAAGGCCGCCTCGATCACCGTTGGTCGCCTTGGCGCAGACCCACCGTGGGCGGCCGAGATCGACGAACCCGCCACAGCGTGAATCGTGGCACCCATCCGCCGTTGCCCGACGGGGTGGTAACCGCGGTCCGGTGAAGTAGCCTGAGCGCCGAAAGCGAAGGCCATGACCAACCACATCATCCCCCGCCCCATCACCAGCCGCCCCGAGCCATCATCTCGCACCACGCCGTCTGCCCGCCGACGCAGCGGCCTGATGGCCGTGCTCGTCGCGCTCGCGCTCGTCGCCACCGGCTGCACCGGTGGGCCGGGAGATCGCGACGACCTCGTCGACGTGTTGACCCGCGACGACAACTTCGCCGTGAACGAGGCCGAGTGCATCGCCGACGCCGTCTTCGAACGCTACGGCGAGGACGGCAACGCCCTCCAGAAGATCTCGGCCGCCGAATCCTACGACTATCTGTTGGGGCCCGACGGCGTCGAGGGCTTCGACGAGTTCTTCGAGACGACCGTCACCGACTGCACCGCCATCGGCCCCTCCGCCGGCGATTAGCGTCCACAGCTCGCACGCCAAACACGGGCGACGGTCGCACAACAAGTGGAAACGCGATGCCGCATGATGTTTCGGCCTGGACCACGAAGCCCCGACCGCCGTATCGGGGCCGGGGCTTCAGGGGAGAGTGTTCGTGGACTTAGACGCTTCAGCCCGCCGTTTGGTTACAGAATCTCAACGGCAACGTCACAGACGCTCGATGATCATGGCCATACCCTGGCCGCCACCGACACACATGGTCTCGAGGCCGATGGTCTTGTCGGCGTCGACCAGGCCGTTGATCAGCGTGGTCATGATGCGGGCGCCGGTCATGCCGAACGGGTGGCCGAGGGCGATGGCGCCGCCGTTGACGTTGAGTTTGTCGTGATCGATGCCGAGGTGTTCGGCCGACGGGAGCACCTGGGCGGCGAACGCTTCGTTGATCTCGACCAGGTCGATGTCGTCGATCGTCATGCCGGCCCGGGCCAGGGCCTGGCGCGACGCCTCGATCGGGCCGAGTCCCATGATCTCCGGGTTCAGGCCGGTCACGCCGGAGGAGATGATACGAGCCAGCGGCTTGATGCCGAGCTGTTTGGCCTTCTCGTCGCTCATAACGACGACAGCGGCGGCGCCGTCGTTGAGGGGGCAGGCGTTGCCCGCAGTCACGGTTCCATCTGGCCGGAAGACCGGCCTCAGCTGGCTGACACCCTCGAGTGTGGTGCCCGGGCGAGGACCGTCGTCGGCCGAGAGGACCGAGCCGTCGGACAGGGTCACCGGCGTGATGTCGATCTCGAAGAATCCCCGCTTGATGGCGTCCTCGGCCCGGTTCTGGCTTCGCACACCCCAGGCGTCCTGCTCCTCACGGCTCACGTTCTCCTGCTGGGCGACGTTCTCCGCGGTCTGGCCCATGGCGATGTAGATGTCGGGCAGACCCTCGGGCGGCGTCCACGGCTCGGCCATACCTTCGGACCGCTTGAGCGTCCGGAGCATGGCGTCATCGAACCGCTCATTGCGGGCGTCGCCGTTGTCGGACGCCCCGTTGCCGTAGCGGCTCACGAACTCGACACCTGCGGCCACGAAGGCGTCACCCTCACCGGCCTTGATGGCGTGGGCGGCCATGCGGATGGTCTGCAGCGACGACGAGCAGTAACGATTCACGGTAACGCCCGGCACGTCGTCGAGACCGGCCAGAACAGCGACGACGCGGGCGGCGTTGAAGCCCTGTTCACCCGCGGGCGAGCCGGTTCCGAGCATCAGGTCCTCGATCTCGGAGCGATCGAGTTCTGGCACCTTGTCGAGTGCGGCGTTCACGATCTGAGCCGTGATGTCGTCAGGGCGCTCGTCTTTGAGTGAGCCTTTGAACGCCCGGCCGATGGGGCTGCGGGCGGTGGATACGATGACGGCTTCAGCCATGTTCTGTGCCTCCAATGTTTTCTGTCACATTAGCCGGGCCGTTTACTCGAGATCACACCGGTGTCGAAGCCGGCCAGGTGCAGCCCGCCGGCGAAGCGGGCGTGTTCGATCTTGGTGCAACGGTTCATCACCACCTCGAGTCCACCGGCCAGCGCGATCTCGGCGGCCTCCACGCTCCAGAGGCCGAGCTGCAGCCACAGGGTTCTTGCCCCGACCCCCACGGCTTCCGCCGCCACGGTCGGGCAGTCCTCAACCCTTCGGAACACGTCGACGATGTCGATCGGGCCGCCGATGGCGTCGCTGACCGCGGCGAGCGATGGGAACACCGGCAGGCCGAGGATCTCGGTTTCGGTGGGGTGCACCGGATAGAGGTCGAAGTCACAGGACGACGACTTCAGATAGGTCATCACGAAGTTGCTGGCCCGGGCCGGGCTCGAGGACGCTCCAACGATGGCGATCGAGCGGGCGCGATCGAGAATCGCCTTGCGCCGAAGTGGCGACGGCGGTGTCCATCCGGGGACCGGCGGCTGCGCCGTCCCGATCGCCGTGGCCGGTGTGTTCGTCATGACCGCACCTTCATGATGTCGCCACCGTGAGCGCCTGATCGAGATCCCAGATGATGTCGTCGAGATCCTCGAGACCGACCGACAACCGGACCATGTCGGCGCCGACACCGGCCCGCTCCAGCTCGGCGTCGCTCATCTGCTGGTGGGTGGTCGACGCCGGATGGATGACCAGGGTTCGGGCGTCGCCCACATTGGCCAAATGGCTCACCATCTGCAGCGATTCGATGAACCGTCGACCGGCCTTGCGGCCGCCCTCGATCCCGAACGTGAAGATCGCCCCCGCGCCCTTCGGGAGGTAGCGGGAGGCCAGGTCGTGGTACGGCGAGTCGGCCAGGTCGGCATGGGCCACCCAGGACACCCGCGAATCGCCGGCGAGCCAGGCGGCAACGGCCCGGGCGTTGGCGACGTGGCCATCCATCCGCTGGGGGAGCGTCTCGAGTCCCTGGAGGAGCAGGAAGGCGTTGAAGGGCGAGAGGCAGGCTCCGACGTCACGCAGCTGCTCGGCCCGCAGGGCGGTGCAGAAGGCGTACTCGCCGAAGTTGTCCCACCACCGGAGGCCGTTGTAGGTGTCGATCGGTTCGGTGAGGCGGTCGAACCGACCGGACGCTCCCCAGTCGAACCTGCCGGCCTCGGTGACGACTCCACCGATGCTGGTGCCGTGGCCCCCGATGAACTTGGTGGCCGAGTGAACGACGATGTCGGCGCCGAATTCGATTGGGCGGCACAGATACGGGGTGGCGAAGGTGGCGTCGATGACCAGGGGCAGGCCGTGTTCGTGGGCGATGTCGGCCAGCGTTGCGACGTCGGCCACCGCTCCCGACGGGTTGCCGATGATCTCGGTGTAGACGATCTTGGTTCTCTCCTCGATGGCCGCGGCGAACTCCTCGGGCTTGTCGTTGGCCACGAAGGTGGTGTCGATCCCGAGCCGTTTGAGGGTTGTGGCGAGCAGTGTGTAGGAACCGCCGTAGAGGCTGGATCCCGCCACCACGTGATCACCCGCCCCGGCCAGGGTGGTGAAGGTCAGGAACTCGGCCGCCTGCCCCGATGCGGTGGCCACCGACCCGATGCCGCCCTCGAGGCTGGCCATCCGCTCCTCGAACGCGGCCGTGGTCGGGTTGGAGATGCGGGTGTAGATCGTCCCGTACTTCTGCAGGGCGAAGAGATCCGCGGCGTCGGCTGTGTCCTCGAAGACGAAACTGGTCGACTGATAGATCGGCACCGCTCGAGCCCCGGTCGCGCTGTCGGGCCGCCCGCCGGCGTGGAGCGCCCTGGTTCGAAATCCCCACTGCCGATCATCGGGAGTCGTCGACTCGATACCCGTGGGTTCAGTGTTCATCGAAATCAGTAGAGCACAAAAGCGAGCAGAGGACTGAAGAGACCGTCGAAGGACGCGGCCGCGAGGGCCAGCGCCAGCAGCACCCCGTTGCGGGCCAGGTGCCGCCACGAAATCGGCGAACGGCTCGACCCGCCGAAACAGGCGCAGCTCGGCACCAGGCCGTCGGGTCGACGCAGAACCCGGACGAGGACGGCGGTGAACGCCGTGAGCAACGCCGCGGCCACCACGCCGCCCCAGCCCGGGGCCGTGACCAGGAGCGCGGCGACAGCCAACTCGACGATCGGTACGGCGACGGCCAGGGAACCGGCGGCGACCAAGCCGAGCGAGGCGAAGTCCTCCTCGGTTTGTCGACGAGAGCCGAGTTTGGCCACCGCAGCCCGGACCATGACGGCACCGAGTAGCAGAGCTGCGATGATGGCACCGGAACCTCGAACCCAATCGATCACGGCAGCAGGCTAGCCAGGCGAACGGTCCATCAGCGATCCGGAGCGGCCACGCCCGGTCGCCGTCGATCGGCCATTCTGACGCCCGGTGCGAGGTCCCTCGGCCCCTTGATCTGAGCCACTTCACCCAAACGCCACCACTTGCCTGTCGCCATGGTGCACCATGGTCTCGTGATTGAATCTCTGGTGGAAGCACTCGTAGTGGACATGAGGACCTCCGTTCACGGGGAACTCTCCGGCCGTAATCAGATCGTCGATCATCTCCTTGACCTGCGGCTGGCCTGTCGGGACAACGTTGCGACCCTGGCGGTCATCGATCGGTTGCTGGGTGAGTTGCCCGGTCGGACGACCGTGGCCAACGCCTGGTGGCTGGAAGCCCTGGTGGAGATCGAGCGGACGCACCGATCGGGCATGGCCGCCGCGGCCCAGACGAACGCTACGGCGCCCGCTTCCCAACAACCCGGTACCGGCGCTGCACCGCTACCGAGGCGGCGCCCTCAGCTCTGACCGGACTGGAACCGGTTGAGTCGATCGGCTCCGGCGTCGAGCCCCGGCAACTGTGGTTGACGGGCCGCGGTCCGGGCGGCCAGATCGCTGATTATCTCCTCCACCTCCCACCAGCTCGCGGCCCGAAGTCCTTCGAATTCCCTGTTGTAGGGTTGGTCGAAGACGATGACCGTGTGCCCCGCACGGCGGAGCGCGTCGATGTTGTGGGGGGCGTCGTCGATGTAGGCGTCGGCCCCGACCTGGGGCTTGTCACCGAGGAAGCAGATGTCGCGGTAGGGGATTCGGTGCTCGTCGAGCCATTCCACGGTGTCCGAGACCGTGACGGCGTGGCCCCAGTTGACGTACAGCCGATGGGTGATGATCCGGATCCAGACTCCCAGATCGGAGAGTCGCCAGAGGGCATCGGGACAGCCGTCCATCACGGGCAGGTTTCGGAGCATCCGCTTCTCGGTGACGGCCAGTTTGTGGAGCCGGCTGAAATCGTCGGCCTCGATGCCCCAGTGCTCGTAACCCCATTCCGTCGGTCGGCTCAACGACTCCGGATCGACGCCGAGTTCGGTGGCCACGACGTCGCGGAATCCGAGGTGGTAGTCGGCGCAGACGCCGTCCAGGTCCACGCCGAAGACGAACTCGCCGCTCATGCCGCTTCGCCCGGGCCGAGACTCACGCCTGTGCCGCTCGATACCATGCCATCCATTGCCCCATTCATTACCGGACCAAATGTAGCGCTCGACACGATCGGCACTACCTTGGCAGGGGGCAGTGCGAGCAGCGCCGTGTGGCACTCCCGGGGTGGTAAAAGACATTTGGGTAAAAATTCCCGGGTTCGGCGTCGGCCCGGGAGGCAACACCCGACATCCTGAAAGCAGTGGGAATGGAGTCCAACTACGCCATTGTAATCGGTCCCGGCATCACCGAGATTGGTGCGGAGGGAGCGGTCGAGAAGGCGAAGCTGTTCGGCATCGAGGTCGATCAGATCGTCGGCTACCGGCTCGTTCATCTGCGCGGCCGTTTGGAGCAGTCCGAACTCGAGGCCCTGGCCGACCGGTTGCTCATCGATCGGGTCGGACAGTGGTGGATGCTGCGCGACGAACACCTGACTCCCGACGGCCTCGGCGAGGTCACCGCGATCGAGGTGGGTCTGCGGCCCGGCGTCACGGATCGGGAGGGGGCCGAGCTGGTCCGGGCGGCGGAGAGCCTGGGCTTTGATGTGACGGCGGCCACGATCGGCCGCCGCTTTTTCGTCTACGGCCAGGTTGGTCAGGCTCAGATCTACGAGTTGGTGAGCCGGGTCCTCCACAACGAGGTCATCGAACGCTGGAACTTCAACCAGCTGGCCCCGGGCTTCACCGACGACACCGCCACTGCGCCGCTCACCGAGCACATCGACATAGGCGCCCTCGATCGCGACGGACTGGCCGAACTCAGTTCGACCCGACGCCTCGGCCTGACCGTCGACGAGCTCGAGGCCATCCAGAAGTGGTTCAACTCGCACGGCCGGAGACCGACCGACGCCGAGCTGGAAACACTGGCCCAGACCTGGAGTGAGCACTGCTCGCACAAGACGTTCCGGGCAACCATCGACACACCCGATGGGGTGGTCGACGGCCTGCTCAAGACTTTCCTGCGCGGGGCGACCGAGGCGATCTCGGCGCCCTGGGTGGAGAGCGCCTTCGTCGACAACGCCGGCATCGTCCGGTTCGACGAAACACACGATCTGGCGCTCAAGGCCGAGACCCACAACCACCCCTCAGCGCTTGAACCGTTCGGCGGCGCCAACACCGGCGTCGGGGGCGTGGTCCGCGACATTCTGGGTGTTTCGGCCAAGCCCATCGCCATCACCGACATCCTGTGTTTCGGTCCCGAGGACGTCGACAGCCGGACGCTGCCACCGGGCGTGCTGCACCCACGGCGGATCCGCTCCGGCGTGATCGCCGGGATTGCCGACTACGGCAACAAGATCGGTGTCCCGAACATCGCCGGTGCCGTCTTCCACGACCCGTCCTACACCACCACGCCGCTGGTCTTCGCCGGGTGCATCGGGCTGCTGCCCCGGGGTTCGAATCCCACCAGGCCCCAGGTCGGTGACTATGTGGTCGTGCTCGGCGGCAAGGTCGGACGAGACGGTGTCGGCGGGGCGACGTTCTCGTCGCAGACGATGAGCAACACCACCGCAGAGGTGGCCGGCTCGTCGGTCCAGATCGGTGACCCGGTCGTCGAGAAGGGCCTGATCGACGTCGTGGTCGCAGCTCGCGACCGGGGTCTCTACAACGCCATCACCGACTGCGGGGCCGGTGGTCTGTCGTCGGCCGTCGGTGAAATGGCCGACGAGCTGGGAGCCCGAGTCGATCTGGCCGCTGTTCCCCTCAAGTACGCCGGCCTCGCCCCGTGGGAGGTCTGGCTGTCGGAGGCGCAGGAGCGGATGGTCGTGGCCTGTACCGACCCGGACCCGCTTCTGGCGCTGGCCCGTCGCTGGCAGGTCGAGGCCCACGTGATCGGCCATTTCACCGGCGACGGTCGGCTGACCGTTGTCGACGGTGGCGAGGCCGTCGTCGACATCGACACCGAGTTCCTGCACAACGGGCGGCCACCGCTGCGGTTGGCTGCCGGGATGGTCGACACCACGCGCCCGCCCCGCACCGATCCGGGTTCGCTACCCGAGGGTGTGACCGCCAACGAGGCCCTGCTGGCGCTGCTGTCCCACCCGTCGATTCGCTCCAACGAGGCCGTGATCCGGGGATACGATCACGAGGTCCTGGGCGGAACCGTGGTCAGGCCCTACGGAGGCGCGGCCCTCGACGGACCGGCCGACGGTACGGCGATCATTCCACCGGGAACGGGGCCGTCCGAACACACGGTTCTCGAACAGGTCGACGGTCCGCGCCCGGTTCGAGCGGCCGTGGTCGGCATCGGCGCCGCCATCCTGGTCGGCCGCCACGATCCGGAGGCCATGGCGTGGGCCGCGATCGACGAGGCCGTCCGCAACGCGGTCGTCGGCGGAGCAGACCCCCGTCAACTGTCGTTGCTCGACAACTTCGCCTGGGGCAACCCGCACCGCCCCGAGGCCCTGGCGGGCCTGGTGGCGGCCTGCCGAGGTTGCCACGATGCCGCCATCGCCCATGGCGCGCCGTTCGTCTCCGGCAAGGACTCGCTGTTCAACGAGTTCGTCTACGAGCACGGCTCGCCCGACCCGGTGACCCCGACCCTGATCATCACCGCCGTCGGTATCGCCGAGGACGTCAGCCGGATTCCCAGCACCGGTGTCGTTGCCAACGGCAACGACATCTGGCTCGTCGGTCCGCCGTCGGGTCATCTGGGTGGCTCGTATCTCGACGAGGTCACCGGCGGCGATCGGGGAGGCGACGTCCCGCCCCCGGACCCGGGAGCGGTGTTGCGCCATCGGCAGCTACATCGAGCCATCGCCTCGGGATTGGTGCCGAGCGCCCACGATCTGTCGGAGGGCGGGCTGGCGGTGGCCGCCGCAGAGTGGGCGTTCGCCGGTCGGCTGGGCATGACCCTGTCGGTTGCCTCCTCCCACGGTCCGGCCGAGCTGTTCGGCGAGGGTGCCGGCCGCTACCTGGTCGAGGTCGCACCCGACGACGCCGACATGTTCGCCGAACTGGTGCCCTCGGCCACTCGCATCGGCTGGGTCACCGACGACGGGCGCCTGCGGATCGGTGTGGAGGTCGACGTGTCCCTCGACGAGATCGGCGCTGCCTTCATCGGGCCCGACTATCACCCGGTTGCTGCCAATCTGATCGCCCGGGCTCCGGCACCCGATGGAGCACCGGATGCGATCGGGGCCGATCCCGACGACAACGGAGACGAACAGCCGTGACCCGACCATCGGTCCTCATTCCGATCGCTCCGGGCACGAACCGTAACGATGAGCTGGCCGTCGCCTTCGAGGCCGCCGGCGCTCGAGCGGCGCAGGTGCCACTCGAGGCCTTGCGGAGCGGGGAAACCACGCTCGCCGATCACCAGATCCTGGCGTTGCCCGGAGGGTTCTCCTACGGCGATGCTCTGGGTGCCGGCCGGCTGCTGGGGCTCGACCTCACCGGATGGTTCCATGATCAACTGCACCAGGGGTTGCAGGCCGGAATGCCGATCATCGGTATCTGCAACGGATTCCAGGCCCTTGTCCACGCCGGTCTGCTTCCGGGAGCCGACATCGCCGCCTCGCTGGCCGACAACGACCACGGCCGCTTCGAGTGCCGCTGGGTCTGGCTCCAGTCTGCGTCAAAGCGTTCGGTGTGGACCGGCGAGTTGTCCGAACCGCTGTGGTGCCCCGTCGCCCACGGCGAGGGGCGCTTCGTCGTCGACGACGTCGAGCCGCTGGTCGAGAGCGACCAGGTCGCCTTCCGCTACAGCGACGCCGACGGCCAGCAGGCGCATGCCGTCTACCCGCTCAATCCCAACGGCTCGATCGACGACATCGCCGGAGTGACCGACCCCACCGGACTGGTGCTCGGCATGATGCCCCATCCCGAGGATCACGTGTTCGCTCGGCAGAGCCCCCATCGCCGCCGGGCCAACGGCAACCGATGCCTGGCGCTGTTCGAGGCCGGGGTGCGGGCCGTCTCGTCCTGATCGACTCACCCCCACCGGAACAGACCTTGACTTTTTGTTCAAATCGCGGGCCATCGCTGTGATTGCCCCGGGTGTGGGCCATGATGAATTCATGGGTGCAGGAGCAACGTTGGAAGCTCTGGATTTACGCCTGCCGGGCCACACGTCGGGCAAGGTGCGAGAAGCCTGGGAGATCGGCGACCACCGCCGTCTGCTGGTCACAACCGACCGGCTCAGCGCCTTCGACCGAGTGGTCGGTCTGGTCGAGAACAAGGGCCAGGTTCTGAATCAGCTGTCGGCCTGGTGGTTCGACAAGACACGCGACATCGTGGCCAATCACGTCATCGCCGTGCCCGATCCGCAGGCGATGGTTGTCGTCGACGCCACCCCACTTCCCGTCGAGGTGGTGGTGCGAGGCAGGCTCACCGGCAGTACATCGACATCCCTGTTGCCCCGCTATCAGCAGGGCGAACGCCTGCTCTACGGCTACACGCTGCCCGACGGCCTCAGCGATCACGGCCCGCTTCCGGAGCCGTTGATCACCCCGACCACAAAGGCCGAGAAAGGCCAGCACGACGAGCCGATCACCTGCGACGAGGTCATCGAGCGGGGATTGGTCGAAGCCGGACTGTGGGCCGAGGTGCAGAAAGTGGCCCTGGCCGTGTTCGAGCGAGGCACGAGCGTCGCCGCCGACGCCGGATTCGTGCTGGCCGACACGAAGTACGAGTTCGGCCTCGCCCCCGACGGGTCGCTCGTCCTTATCGACGAGGTGCACACCCCCGACTCGTCCCGGTTCTGGGATGTCGAGTCCCTGGAACAACGTCTCGCCGAAGGCAAAGGCCCGGAGAGCTTCGACAAGGAGCCCGTCCGTCTGGCGCTCAAGGCCACCGGCTACCGCGGCGACGGTCCTCCGCCGGAGCTCGCCGCCGAGGTGTGGCAAGCCACCACCGACCGCTATGTCGATCTCTATCAGGACCTGACAGGCCTGGCCTTCGAGCCCGGCGAGCGCCCCATTGCGCCCCGGGTCGAAGCCAATATCGCCCGATATCTGAACGACCACCCTTCGTCCGACCCCCTGACGGGGTAACGAGCAAACCAAGCCTGGGAGCAGAACATGGGGGTTAGTCACACATCATGAAGGTTGTCATTCTGTCGGGGTCGCCGCGTGACTCCGAATGGGTCGACAAGATCGCGGCCGTCCTCGACAAGCTCGAGGTTCCGACGATTCGTCGGGTCGGATCTGCCCATCGGGTACCCGAACATGTTCTGTCCCTTCTGGCCGGCTACGACGGCGACGGCGAACCAACCGTGTTCATCACGGTCGCCGGCATGAGCGACGCCCTTTCCGGGCTGAGCGATGCGAACGTCGCCGCTCCCGTCATCGCCTGCCCGCCCCGCTCCGATTCCTTCGCCGGCCTCGACGTCCTCTCGAGCCTGCGGACACCCCCGGGTGTGGCGCCGCTGGTGGCTCTGGAGCCGGCCAATGCGGCACTGGCCGCGGCCAAGATACTGGCCACCCACGACGACGCCCTGCGAAAACGTGTCGTGGCCCATCAGGAAGCGGCGGCCAAGCGGGTACTCGACGGCGACGCCGATATTCGATGAGCCTCCACACGGTCGGGGAGGACCGCCCAAACGAGGAGTGTGGTGTCCTCGCCGTCGCCACCCAGAGTGGCGACGCCGCCCGACTGGCTTTCTTCGGACTCTACGCCCTCCAGCATCGGGGTCAGGAGGCGGCCGGCATCGCGGTCTCCGACGGCCGGGCCGTGCGGATGCACAAGGACCAGGGCCTCGTCAGCCAGGTGTTCAAGCCGGGCACCCTCGATCCGCTGGTGGGTTCGCTCGCGATCGGGCACACCCGCTACTCGACCACGGGCTCCAACAGCGAGCGCAACGTGCAGCCCTATGTGGTGGAGACGATGCACGGTCCGCTGGCACTCGCCCACAACGGCAACCTGACCAACGCCGACCGTCTGCGACAGAAACTGTTGGAGCGGGGCGCCGGCCTGCAGTCCTCATCGGATTCCGAGGTGCTGGCCCTCATGCTGGCCGCCGCCGAGGGTGACAGCTGGGAGGACCGGCTGGCCCGCATCATGCCCCAATGGGAGGGCGCGTACTGCCTGGTCGTTCTGTCGGGGACGAAGGTCGTGGTGGCCCGCGATCCCTGGGGGTTCCGGCCGCTGTCGGTAGGGAAGCTGCCGACCGGCGGGTACGTGGCCGCCTCCGAGACGGGCGCCCTACAGACCGTTGGCTGTACCGACATCCGCGAGGTCAAGCCGGGCGAGATCGTCGTGCTGCAGAGCGGGATCGCCCGGTCGTATCGGGCGATGGCGCCGAAGACCAACCAGGCCCGCTGCACGTTCGAGCACATCTACTTCTCCCGCCCCGACGCCACCTGGGACGGCCTCTCGGTGCACCAGGCTCGCCAGAACCTCGGTGAGGAGTTGGCCCGGGAACATCCGGCCGACGCCGACGTCGTCATCCCCGTCCCCGATTCGTCGATGCCGGCGGCGATCGGCTTCGCCAACGTGTCGGGCATCCCCTACAACGAGGGTTTCGTCAAGAACCGCTACATCGGTCGCACCTTCATCGAGCCCACCGACGAGCTGCGCCGCCAGGGTGTGGCGCTCAAGTTCAACACCTTGCCATCCAACATCGAGGGTCGGCGGGTGGTGGTGGTCGACGATTCGATCGTTCGTGGCACGACCTCCGGTCCGCTGGTGCGGTTGATCCGGGAGGCCGGGGCCACCGAGGTTCACATGCGGGTCACCTGCCCGCCGATCGCCCATCCCTGCTTCTTCGGGGTCGACATGGGCTCCTACGACGAGCTGATCGCCCACCAACTCGGCGTTCCCGAGATCTGCGACCACATCGGCGCCGACAGCCTGGGCTTCCTGTCGGTCGGTCGCATGATGAAGGCGCTCGGGCGCGATGACGGCTACTGCAACGCCTGCTTCACCGGGGAGTACCCGATGCCGATCCAGCTCGCGCTCACCAGTAGCAAGAAACGATTCGACGGCGTCATCGGATGATGCCGCATCTCAAACCCCGAAATTCGCGGCTGACGTGACGCTGATTGTCATCCGGGCTGCAGATTTCGCTGATAGACCTTTCGGCGCGGCGGCGAAACGAAGGGAAGATTCGTGAACAAGATCTCCGTGCTGGTCATCGGGTCGGGCGGTCGAGAGCATGCGCTCAGCCGGGCCGTTCTGGCCTCGCCAGTCCTCGACCGCCTCTACGTGGCCCCCGGCAATGCGGGCACCGCCGAGCACAACGTCGACCTCGATGTTGACAACCACGCCGCGGTGATCGACTTCTGCCGTGATCGGGGTGTCGACCTGGTGGTGGTCGGGCCCGAGGTGCCCCTCGTGGCTGGGATCGCCGACGCGCTGACCGGGGCCGGCCTCCGCTGTTTCGGGCCGTCGGCGGCCGCCGCCCAACTGGAGGGTTCGAAGTCGTTCGCCCGGGCGTTCGCGGCCCGCTACGGCATCCCCGGTCCGGTCTGCGCCCCGTTCACGAACGTGTCGGAGGCGGTCGACTGGGTCGACGAGTTCGGCAAACCGGTGGTGGTCAAAGCCGACGGGTTGGCCTCCGGCAAAGGCGTGATGGTGCCTGAGGATCGGGTCGAGACCGAGCGAGCCATCTACGATCTGCTGGCCGAGCGGACGATGGGGGAGGCCGGCGCCACGGTCCTGCTCGAGGAGCGCCTCGAGGGCGAGGAGCTCAGCCTGTTCGGCATCGCCGATGGCCGCCAGTTCATCCTGCTCGGCTCGGCCCAGGATCACAAACGGGTGGGGGAGGGCGACACCGGCCCCAACACCGGCGGGATGGGCGCCTTCGCCCCGGTCCCCGACAAGGCGGCGATCGAGGACGAACTGGCCAAGACCTTCCTCCAACCCGTCGTCGACGGCATGATCGCCGAGGGCACGCCCTACGTCGGCATCATCTACGCCGGCATCATGCTCACCGACCGCGGCCCGAAGCTGATCGAGTACAACTGCCGGTTCGGCGATCCCGAAGCCCAGGTCCTCCTTCCCCTGATCAAGGGCGACGTCCTCGATCTGCTCGACGCGGCGGCGTCGGGCCGTCTCGATGAGGTCCGGGTCGAACGCCAGAGCGGCCAGACGGCGGCCACCGTGGTGGTGGCGGCCCGCGGTTACCCGGCGTCGCCCGCCACCGACATTCCGATTCCCGACCTCGACTGCCCGCCCGACGTGTCGATCATCCATGCCGGCACCAGGATCGCCGACGACGGAAGCGTCGTCAGCTCCGGCGGTCGGGTCCTCTCGGTCACCGCCACCGGTGGTGACCTCACCGACGCCTTGACGAAGGTGTACCGGGTGGTCTCCCAACTGGTGGGCGATCAGCTGTTCGCCCGAACCGATATCGGCTGGCGTTACGTGCCCCGTGACGCGTATGCCCGGGCCGGGGTGTCGTTCGATGCCGCGGCCGAGGTCAACCGCCGAATCGCCCAGTCTGTCGTCGACACCCACGACCGCCGGGTCGTCTCCGGTCTGGGGTCCTTCGGCGGCGTGTTCGACCTCGGTTCGCTGCGGGGCCTCGACGATCCACTTCTGGTGGCGTCGACCGACGGCGTCGGCACCAAGACCATCCTGGCCGATCAGCTCGACTCGTGGGAGTCGATCGGCGCCGACATCGTCAACCACGGCATCAACGACGTGCTCGTTCAGGGAGCCAGACCGCTGTTCTTCCTCGACACGGTGGCCGCCGCGACACTCGACCCGGAAGTGGTCGGCCGGATCGTCGACGGCATGTCGGCCGCCTGCCGGGCCGCCGACTGCGTGCTGCTCGGGGGCGAGACGGCCGAGATGCCCGACGTGCTCGCCTCGGGCGCCGTTGACGTCTCGGGCACCATGGTGGGCGTCGTCGAGCGGGCACGACTTCTGCCCCGTTCCTCGATCGGACCCGGTCATCGCCTCATCGGCCTTCGATCCTCGGGTCTCCACACCAACGGCTACTCCCTGGCCCGCAAGGTGTTCTCCGGCGCCGACCTCACCGAACCGCTGCCGGTCGACACCGATGGCGGATGGATCGGCGCCGACCACGACGGCGATCAACGATCGATCGGCCGGGCCCTGGTGGAACCGCACCGGAGCTACCTGTACCCGCTGCTCCCGGCTCTCGAGGCCGACCTCATCGACGGTCTGGCCCACATCACCGGTGGCGGGCTGATCGACAACATCCCGCGGGTCCTTCCGGACGGGTGCGGTGCCGTCATCGACACGTCCTCGTGGACCTGGCCGCCACTGTTTCGCATGCTGGTCGCCCAGGGAGGCCTGAACAGGGTGGAAGCCCACCAGATCCTCAACCTTGGCATCGGGATGGTCGCCGTCGTCGCCGCCGACAAGGTCGACGACGTTCGGGCACGCATACCGGAACCGACCGCTGTGATCGGACGGGTGGTCTCTGGTCGTGACGTCTCGCTCAGCTGACCTGTTCGGCCTCGCCGTGCTGGTCTCCGGCAACGGTTCCAACCTCCAGGCGATCATCGACGCCTGCGCCGATGGCACACTGGGCGCCGAGGTCAAAGTCGTCATCTCCAATCGTCCCGATGCGTACGCCCTCACCAGGGCCGCCGATGCCGGTGTTCCCACGCTGGTGATCGAGCAGGGCGATCAACCACGGCGGGTCTACGACAGCGAGTTGGCCCGGGCGGTGGCAACCGTCGGGGTCGACCTGGTCGTTCTGGCCGGCTGGGATCGACTGCTGTCGGAGGCCTTCGTCACCCACCACACGGTGGTCAATCTGCATCCAGCGAAACCGGGCGTCTTTCCCGGCCTGGGGGCGATCGAGAAGGCCTTCTCCGGATGGCTCGACGGCACCGTCACCTCTGGTGGCGTGATGGTCCACTTCGTACCCGACGAAGGTGTCGACGACGGGCCTGTCATCGAGACCGAGGAGGTCCCGTTCGAACCCGATGACACGCTCGAGACCTTCACCGAGCGGGTCCATGCAACGGAACATCGAGTCGTGGTCAAAGCTATCGACAAGGTGATCGCTTTGGCCGCCCGCCAACCCCTACGCTGACTGCAGAGCTACCTGTGCCGGGCCGCCGCCGCCCGTCGCCGCAAACCCCGAACGGAGTACCCCATGACCGAACAACCGGTTGGACGAAACCACGAACTCCTCGCCGGTTTCGAATCGCTCACCTTCGACGATGTCCTCGTGGTTCCGGGCTGGAGCGAAGTGCTGCCCACGGAGGTGTCCACCAGGGCCGATCTGGCCGGGATGACCCTCGAGGTTCCGCTGCTGTCGGCGGCGATGGACACCGTGACCGAGGCTCCGCTGGCCATTGCCATGGCCCGTGAGGGCGGCATCGGTATTCTCCACCGGAACCTGTCGATCGCCGATCAGGCGGCCCACGTCGAGCGGGTCAAGCGGGCGCAGGCCGGCATGATCACCTCGCCGTTGAGCCTGGGTCCGACGGCCACGTTGGGTGAGGCCGAGCAGCTCATGGCGCTGCACAAGATCTCCGGCGTCCCGATCGTCGACGGGGACGACCACCTCGTCGGCATCCTCACGAACCGCGACGTGCGCTTCTGCACCGAGGCCGACTACGGGCGATCGGTCACCGAATTCATGACCCCGGCCCCGCTGGTCACCGCACCGACAGGAACGTCACTCGAGGAGGCCGTCGACATCCTCCACGAACATCGCATCGAGAAACTTCCTCTGGTCGACGGTTACGGTCGCCTCACCGGTCTGATCACGGTGAAGGACATCAGCAAGCGGATCGAGAAGCCGAACGCCTCGCTCGACGCCAACGGCCGGCTGCGGGTCGGCGCCGCCATCGGTGTGGTCGACGCCATCGACCGTTCGGCCGCCCTGGTGGATGCCGGTGTCGACGTTCTCGTCATCGACACGGCCCACGGTCACACCCGAGGCGTCGTCGACACGGTCTCGTCGATCAAACAGAAATGGCCGGAGGTCCTGGTCATCGGCGGCAACGTGGTCACCGCCGAGGGAGCCGAGGCTCTGATCGATGCCGGGGCCGACGTGATCAAGGTCGGTGTCGGCGCCGGTTCGATCTGCACCACCCGGGTGGTGGCGGGGGCCGGTATGCCTCAGCTCTCGGCGGTGTACGAGTGCGCCATGGTCGCCCGCCCGAAGGGCGTGCCGATCATCGCCGACGGCGGGATCGTGACCTCGGGCGACATCGTGAAAGCGTTCGTCGCCGGCGCCGACGCCGTCATGCTCGGCAACGCCCTGGCCGGCGTCGACGAAGCGCCGGGCGAGCTGGAACTGGTCGACGGCGCCATGTGGAAGACCTACCGGGGCATGGGCTCGGCCGGCGCGATGCGAGGCCGGGCGGCCGATCGATACGGCTCCGGGCAGGCCCCGGGTAAACACGTGGCCGAGGGCATCGAGGCCCGGGTCCGGTATGCCGGATCACTGTCCGAACTCATCGGCCAGCTCATCGGCGGCCTCCGCTCCGGCATGGGTTATGCGGGAGCGGCCGACCTCGAGGATCTCCGGACCAAGACCCGGCTGACGAAGATCACGGGCGCCGGTCTCCGGGAAAGTCACCCCCACGACGTGCAGGTGATCCGCGAGGAACAACGCCCCGGCTACGCCTAGCACCACTCCTGTGCGCCCACCGCCCGCCAAGCTGGACGTGGGCCGCACAGAAACGAGGAAGGTACGGAAGCGACTGAGGTCAGGCGGTGAGTTCGGCCAGAGCAGCCTTGTAGTCGGCCTTCTCCCGGGGCTCGCCGATGCCACCGGACTGGAAGATCTTGGCCACGTTGCCTTCTTTGTCGATCACGATGGTGCGGCGCATTGCGCAGCCGAGATCCTCGTTGAAGCACTCGTAGGCCTGAGCGGTGGCCCCGTGGGGCCAGCCGTCGGACAGCACGGGGAAGTTGATGCCGGCCTGATCCGTCCAGGCCTTGATCGAGAACTGACGATCACACGTCAGGCCGTAGAGCTGCGCTCCGGCGGCCTCGAACTCGTTGAGGTCCTCGCTGAGTGAGCACAGCTCGCCCTGGCAGATACCGGTGAACGCGAACGGTACGAAGACCAGCACCACCGGGCGCTCGCCTCGATGGCTGGAAAGGGTGTGTTCGTTGCCGTCCTGATCCTTCAGCGTGAAGTCGGGGGCGGCATCGCCAACGGCGAGAGTCATGAGGTACCTCGTTCTTGGATGGTGTCGATGAATGTGCTTAGGTGGTTCGTCCGTGGACGGTTCGGTGACCGACGTTGCGGTCCGTCGCCCATTCGAGTCTAGGCACGCCGATTCGGTCGCCAACGGCTGATCGACGAACGGTCGGCCGGCGAGACTCAGCAGCCGGCCGGCGGCGGCTCGTTGGCCCGGTAGACCCTCACCCAGTCGACGAACATCCGCACGACGTTCTCGCCCATCTCGGCCCGGTTGGCCACCAGTTGGAGGGTCACGACATGGGGCGTGCCCGCGATGGCGTCGGGCTCGGTCACCGTTCCCACGATCTCCCCGTCACGAAGTATCGTGACGGCGTCGGGCGTCCACTCCATTGCCAGCTCGTGCCACTCCTCGCCACCGGTGTTGTGCACGATCTCCTCCCGGGTCGAGTCGGGATGGTGGATGTAGCTGTAGAACGGCTCTCGATTTGATGAGGTCAGCGTGTCGTAGAGAACGTTTTCCCCGCCCTCCGGGTGCTCGTTGCCGGCCGGCCAGGTGGCAACGAGGCCGCTCATGGTCTCGCTCGGGTCGGTCTCCGTGCGGACCCTGGCCTCGAAGCGCCCGTACAGCTGCTGGTGGCGGGAGGCCATCGCACCGGCGACGACCTCGTTCTCGACAAGGCCGCCCGTGATGACCAGCAGGCCGTCCGCGACCGTGATGGCCTCGGGCCGCCGGACGCCGTTGCCGTTGCGGTCCGGGCTGTCGAAGACGATCCATCGGTCGTCGTCGATTCCATCGGCGTCGAATTCGTCGGAGAACGTGAGCAGCCAAGGTTCGCAGCTCCCGGTCGCCTCGGTTTCGATGGCGGGCGCCGCCGCCACAGGCGGGATGTCGGACTCGTCGACGACCGACGCGTCGGTCAACCAGGCGCCGATGTAGCGATGAGCGAGGAAGAGACCGCCGATAACGAGGAACGCCCCGATCACCGACGAATTGGACCGCACGAACGTCATGACACGTTCCGCCCGGTCCCGGCCTCGATGGGCAAGGGAAGTGAGGGTGATGTGGTCGGTCACGGTGGGCCCACCTTAGCCTTGGTCGCGCGCGCTGAGGTTGCACTCCGGGCCGTCGCGCCGTGGCTCGAACCACCGCAGGGATGCGATGCTGTCGGGCCAGCACCTATGGTGAGTGGTCTATGGCCTTCCGAACACCGCTGCGGGTGCGGTTCAACGAGATCGATCCGTACATGCACGTCAACCACGCCGTGTATCTGACCTACTTCGAGTACGGGCGAACCGACGCACTGGAACGGGCCGGAATCCCGATCCAGCAGCTCGCCGCCGATGGCATCCAGCTCGTGATCACCAAGGCCGAAGTCCGCTTCATCCGACCGGCAACGGCCGGCGACCATCTCGAGGTGGTGACCTTTCTCGGCGAATCCCGTCGGGCGAGCCACATCTGGCGACAGCGAGTGGTGCGGCCCGACGACGACTGTGGTGAGGTGGTCCTGGTCGAGGGCGACATCACGATCGCGGTCACCGACGAACGGGGCCGGCCGACCCGACCGCCGGCATGGCTCCAGGAGGCTTTCGTCAAGCTCGAGTCCGGCGGCGAACCGGGCGCCGAGCCGGGCGGCGAGCCGGAACACCGGAACTGATCGACAGGAGAGGGGCCGGAAACGATGTCGTTCTTCGGGGTCGGCGACCAGGACTGGGTGGAGCTCGACATCGATGTGGTTGAACGGCGTGGTGTGGCCGGGCTCGTCGAGTCGCTGGAGGACAACCGGATCGCCGTGGCCGCAGCCATCGGCTCGCCGTTCGAGATCGAGGTCGCCGACGACGGATCGGTGACGGTCATCGGAGCCCGACGCCGATACCGGGCCGAGGTGGACCGGACCGGCCGGCTCCTGTTCACTGGAATACTCGATCCCGACGGTCCGCTGTAGGCGACCCGATCGACGAGTTCAAGGCACGGAAAGGCGTTCATGGCCATCGAGTTCAACACCGACTTCGAACCCCGCTACCGGGAGGTGGTCGAGCTGTCCCCCCTGGTCCGCCGGGTGGTGGCGGAGAACCCCAACCCGTTCACCTTCACCGGAACCGGTGTCTACATCGTCGGCCGGGGGCAGGTGGCGGTGATCGACCCGGGCCCCGACCTCGACACCCATCTCGACGCCGTCGAGGCCGCCCTCGGGCCCGATGAGCGGGTCAGCCATCTGCTCATCACGCACACCCATACCGATCACACCGCCGGCGTGCCGTCGATGCAGTCCCGAACCGACTCCCCGACTCACGGGTTCGGCCCCCACGGCCCGATCCCTCAAGCGGACGCGCTCGATCGGATCTCGTTCGACGAGTACTTCACCGAGCAGGAGAAGGAGACCTTCGAGAAGGCGTGGGCCGACACGCCCGACGAGCTGAAACGAGAGGGCCCCGATCCCGATTTCGTGCCCGATGTCGTGGTCGGTGACGGTGATGTCATCTCCGGGCCGGGCTGGACGATCGACGTGGTCCACACCCCCGGCCACACGTCCAACCACGTCTGCTACGGGTTGCGGGAGGAGTCGCTGCTGTTCACCGGGGATCACGTGATGGGGTGGGCGACGTCGGTCATCTCGCCGCCGGACGGTGATCTGTTCGACTATCTGGCCAGCCTCGAGAAGCTCCTCGCCCGCGATGACCTTCGGTACTGGCCCACTCACGGTCCGGCCATCGACAACCCGCAGGCCTATGTCCGCAGCTTCATCGAGCACCGTCGAGGCAGGGAACGACAGATCGTCGATCGCCTGGCCGAGGCGCCGAGCACTATCAAGGACCTGGTACCCGACATGTACCGTGACGTCGACAAGCGTCTGTGGCGGGCGGCCGCCAACTCGGTGTTCTCCCACCTCCTGGCGCTGCAACGGGCCGATCGGGTCACAGCGGCGAACCCGGAGGGGGCGGAGGGCGACGGGCGGCAGGGCACGATCTCGTCACGCTGGTCGCTTGTCGGATGAGCCGGTGTTCGCACGTTCGTAACACCAGGTGGATTGACCCTTGACGGCAGGGGTGGCGAACTGAGAGGGTGACTGTTCGGCAACAGTGTTCCAGCCTTGCCGCTTCGAACCCGTTGCCATTCCGGAGGGGATCGCGTTCGGACCCGCTTACTTGTTGGAGAGCAGGCGGAAAATGTAACGCGATTCCCTCCTCGGTTTTAGTCTGCGGGTCCGAGCATGTCGCGGAGCCATCCGATTTTCTCCTGCCGGCCCAGTTCCTCGGCCGTTCCGGTGGCGACCACCCGGCCGTGTTCGAGGGCCACGACCTGATCCGCGGTCATGGCGTGGAGCCGTCCATGGGTGACGACGATCTGGATCTGACCCGGCGGCCGCAGCCGATCGATCGTGTGCCGAAGCTGATGGCGGTTGGCTGCGTCGACGTTCGACAGGGGCTCATCCAGCAGCAAAAGTGACGGACGGGTTACGACCGCTCGGGCGATCGCCACCCGCTGCCGCTGCCCACCGGAGAGCTGGTGGGGTTTGCGATCGGCGAGCTGTTCGAGGCCGGCCGCCTCCAGTGCCTCGTGAGCCTGATTCCGCTGGGCTCGGCGTGACCGCCCCCGGCTGCGATAGCGAAGGCCGAAGGCCACATTGTCGATGACGCTCAGGTGAGGGAACAGCAAGGCGTTCTGCGGCACCAGGGCCAGGTCACGCTGTTCCGGTGTCAGCCGGATCCCGTCAGCGGGGCGGTCCCACACGGCGCCGTTGAGCACGATCTCGCCGGCGGTCAGGGGCACGATTCCGGCCAACACGTTCAACATCGTGGTCTTGCCCGAGCCGTTGGGCCCGACGACGGCGATGGTGTCCCCGACCCCCGCCTTCACTGTGGCGGCGAGTGAGAAGACGCCGACATCGGCCGTGAGATCGGCGGCGAGTCCGGAGGTCATCGTCTGGGAATCCACCGGTCGCGCAGCGTGATCAGCACGGTGAGCGACACGATCAGCATCAGGATGCTGACGGCCACCGCACGATCCTGGGTGTCGGGGTTTTCGAGAGCGAGTGCAATCTCCAGTGGCAGGGTCTGGGTCGACCCCTCGGTGTTGCCGGCGAACGTGATGGTGGCGCCGAACTCGCCGAGGGCCCGGGCCCAGGCCAGGATGGCGCCGGCCAGGACACCGGGTCGGGCGAGGGGCAGGCTGATCCGCCACCAACGGGCCAGCGGACCCGCACCGAGTGTGGCGGCCAGTTGTTCGTAGCCGGGATCGGTCGAGCGCAGCGTTCCTTCGACCGTCAGAACGAGAAACGGGGTGGCGACGACGGCAGCGGCGAGAACGGCCCCCGCCATCGTCGACGTCAGACCGATGCCGGTGAGCTCGCCGAACAACGTGCGACGCCCGAACGCGGAGGTGAGGGCCACGCCGGTCACGACCGGCGGCAGAACGAGGGGCACGGTGATGATGGTGCGAACGATCGGTTTGCCCCAGAAGTCCATGTTGGCCAGGGCGAAGGCCATCGGGACGCCGAGCAGCACGGCGAGGGCCGTGGCGGCCAGGCTGACGATGACCGACACTCGTCCGGCGGTGAGTGTTTCCGGGGCGGTGAACTGGGTGAACAGCGTCGACCAGGGGGCGTCGGCCAGGAGCGCGATCACCGGGATGGCGAACAGCAGGACCCCGACGCCGGCCGCCACCAGGACCGCCGTCGGCGGTCGACGAAGCGCGGTCACCGAATCAACCGCCGCCACCGGCCGCAAGGCCGTCGACCGGCCCGAAACCGAGTCGGGCGAACAGATCCGCCACCTCGTCGGAGCGGAGATAGCGGGCCAGGTCGGTGGTCGACTCGCCGTCATCGAGTCGGGCCATGGTCACCGTGACCCGAGGGGCATCGGAGAGCGGGATCTCGACGACCGCATCGGTGGCCTCCGTGTCGGTTCGGTAGACGAAGCCCGCATCGACCTCACCGGTGGACACCTTGGCCAGCACCGAGCGCACGTTGGCCTCCTCGGTGAACCGGGAGATGGCGAAGCCGTTGGTCGCAAGATAGGCGTCGGTGGCGTCACCGCAGGGAACCCCGGTGGCGCATCGGGCGGTCAGAACTCCCTCGGTGCTGAGATCCTCGGGTCCGTCGATCCCGGCCGGATTGTCGACCGGCACCGCGAGGGTCAATTCGTTCGTCGCCAGGGGCACGGGGGGAGCCGCCGGTGGATCGAGGAGATCGTCGAGGAATGAGGCGTCGGCCGCGACGAGTATCGCCGCGTCGGCACCGCTGTTGACCTGTCGCACCAGGGCGTTGGTCCCGGCCAGGTTCATGCGAAGATCCACCTCCGGGTTGTCGCGCTCATAACCTTCCTCGACCAACTCCATGATGTCGGCCAACGACGAGGCCGCATACACATCGATCGACCGTCGACCGTCGTGTGTTGAGCAACCGACAGCCCCCGACAACAGGAGGATTGACAGCAGAATCGAGATCGCGACCAGCGTGGTTCGGCCGGTCCGAACCTCGGAACGTCGCGGTCGCCGGCCCATCACCGGACCAAGGGTAGAGGGACCTCCGGTCGGGCACGCACCCGGCACCGATCGGGCCGCCCGAGGGCTGGGAATTGGCTGTGACAGCGGTGGAGGCAAGGTAGTGTGTCCTCCATGGTCAGCATCTACGACTCTGCGCTCCAGGAGGTCGTTCCGCTCGACATGCGGGACGAGGGAAAGGTGTCGATCTACGTGTGCGGACCAACCGTGTACGGGCCGCCCCACATCGGCCACGGCCGCATGGCGCTGACCTTCGACATCCTCCGCCGGTACCTGATCTGGGCCAGCTATGACGTGACCTTCGTGTCCAACGTCACCGACATCGACGACCAGATCATCAATCGGGCCAACCGCGAAGGCCGGGACTGGGCCGACATAGCGGTGAAGTGCGAGGCCATCTGGTGGCAGGCGATGGATGCCCTCAACGTCCTTCGACCCGACCACACGCCGCATGCCACCGACTACGTCGACGAGATGGTCGATCTGATCGGTCGGCTCATTGCCGATGACAAGGCGTACGTCACCTCCGACGGGATCTACCTGTCGGTCGAGTGTGTCGAGGGTTACGGCCTGCTGGCCCACCAGAACCTCGACGACATGCGGGCCGGTGGCGGCGACCGCGAGATCGTCGGTACGGAGAAGCGCCACCCGGCTGACTTCGCGTTGTGGAAGTTCGCCAAGCCCGGCGAACCTCACTGGCCCTCGCCGTGGGGGGACGGGCGGCCGGGTTGGCACACCGAGTGCGTGGTGATGAGCCTCGGTCTGCTGGGTGAGGGGTTCGATCTGCATACCGGTGGCATGGATCTCACGTTTCCCCATCATGAGAACGAGCGGGCTCAGGCGGTCGCGTTGGGGGCCGACTTCGCCCGTCACTGGATGCACAACGGCTTCGTCGAGCTCGAGGGCGAGAAGATGTCGAAGTCACTGGGCAATGTGAAGAATCTGCTCGACCTGGTCGACGAGTACGACGCCCGGGCGTACCGGCTCCTCATCCTGCAGTCGCACTACCGGTCGCCGATCGAGGTTACCGACACCACACTGAAGCAGGCCGCGGCCGCCGTCGACCGTCTCGACGGGTTTGCCCGGCGCACAGCCGGCCTCGACGCGACGCCCGACGAATCGGTCATGGCCGCCTTCGGCGAGGCGATGGGCAACGATCTCGACACCGCCAAGGCCGTCGACCTGTTGTTCCGCCAGGTTCGGGAGGCCAACACCGCCCTCGACGGTGGCGACGACACCGTCGCGGCCGTCGCGGCCGCAACCGCGACCGCTATCGCCGAAGTGCTGGGGCTCGAGCTGAGGCGCGACGGCGGTTCCGTTCCGGCCGAGATTGTCGCGCTGGCCGCTGAGCGTCAGGAGGCGCGGGCGGCTCGCAACTTCGACCGGGCGGACACGATACGCGAACAGCTCACGGAGGCCGGCTGGGTGGTCGAGGACTCGGCCGACGGTCCCGTGATCCGGCCGCTGGTCGGTTGACCTGGGTCGTCGATGGCCGGTTCGGAGCCTCAGCCGCTGGCCGATGAGCTGACGATCGGCGAGGCAGCGGCCCGCATCGGGATCACAACCTCCGCCCTCCGGTTCTACGAGGACAAAGGGCTCATCCAGTCCCGTCGCACCGACGGCGGACAGCGACGTTATGCCCGCGACGTGCTCCGCAGGGTGGCGTTCATTCGGGCCGCCCAGAGTGTCGGGCTCAGCCTCACCGAGATCGCGTCCTGCATCGGTTGCGGTTGTCTCAGCCTCGAGAACTGTGCCCTGTTCAATCCTGACGATGAGGCCGCCGCCGAGGGCCCGGGTGCTCGATACCTCCTCAGGGACTGAGCAGCACGTCAATCGGCGGCAACGGCGACGAAGCGGGCCGACAGAAGCCGGCACAGCTCACCCGGTGCCAGTCTGACCTCGAGTCCGCGCCGGCCGGCGCTCACGTGGATGTGGTCCTGGGCCTCGGCCGAGGTGTCGATGAAGGTGCGGAGGCGCCGACGTTGACCCAGCGGTGAGATCCCGCCGACGACATAACCGGTGAGGCGTTCGGCGTCGGCCGGGTCGGCCATGGCCCCCTTTTTGCCGCCGGCCGCCTTGGCCAGGGCCTTGAGGTCGAGGCGGCTGGCGACCGGTACGACGGCGACCACGGTTTCGGTACCGTCCACGACGGCCAGCAGGGTCTTGAAAACGGTCGACGGATCGAGGCCCAGGGCTTCGACCGCTTCCTTGCCGTAGGAATCGGTGGTCGGATCGTGCTCGTAGGCTCGCACCTCGTGCTCGACGTTGGCCTTCTCGAGCATCACGACTGCCGGAGTCATGGGAACAGTGTGCCCCTACACTGGTGGACAACCATACCGGGGAGCTCGGATACGACCGGGCTGAGAGGACGGCACACCGGCCGTCGACCCGCAGAACCTGATCTGGGTAATGCCAGCGAAAGGGAGCAATCATGATGAAGCCCTCAAGACGAGCTCTGTTTCCGACCATCGCGACCGCTCTGACGGTCGCGTTCGTGTTCCTGGTGGCCGGATGCGGCGGTGGCGACGACGAGACCTCGAGCGAGGTCGATCAAGCGGCCGGCGAGACGACCGAGACCCCGGAGGCGGCGGAGGCTGCCGACGAGGCGGAAACCACCGAACCCGACGTCGAGACGCCCGAGGCGATCGAGCCCGGCGCAACGGTCCGGCTCCTCACCCACGACTCGTTCTCGGTGAGCGACGGTCTGTTCGACAACTTCACCCTCGAAACCGGTATCGACGTCGAGGTGGTGAATGCCGGTGACGCCGGTGAGCTGGTGTCGCGGGCCATCCTGACCGCCGGGCAACCCGAGGCCGACGTGCTGTTCGGGGTCGACAACACCTTCCTCCAGCGGGCGCTCGACGCCGATATCTTCACGGCCTACGAGTCCGCCGGGCTGGCGGACGTTCCCGACGATCTCGAACTCGACCCGGAGAACCGTGTCACCCCGATCGACTACGGCGACGTGTGCTTGAACTATTGGAAGGACGCCCTCGACGGTGACCCCCCGGCCGGCATGGCCGACCTGACCCGGCCGGAGTTCGCCTCCACCTTCGTCACCATGGATCCGGAGGCGTCGTCGCCCGGCTTCGCCTTCCTGCTGGCCACGATCGCCACCTACGGTCCCGACGGCTGGCAGGACTACTGGCGGCAGCTGGCCGACGGCGGGGTGACGGTGACCAGCGGCTGGACCGACGCCTATTATGGTGAGTTCGTGGCCGGCGGTGGTGACAAGGCGATCGTGACCTCGTACGCCACCAGCCCGGTGGCGGAGATGGTCTTCGCCACCAGCGACATCGAAGAGCCCCCGACCGGTGTTGTCGCCGACAGTTGCTTCCGCCAGATCGAGTTCGCCGGTGTGCTGGCCGGTACGGAGAATCCCGAGGCGGCAGGCGCGCTCATCGACTTCATGCTGTCCGAGACGTTTCAGGCCGACATCCCGCTCAACATGTTCGTTTTCCCGGCCAACTCGACCCTCGAACCTCCGCCCTCGTTCGTGGAGTGGGCGACCGAGGTCGACGATCCGTTGATTCTCAGCCCGGCCGAGATCGAGGAGAACCGATCCCGGTGGACCGAAGAGTGGGCCGAGATCGTTCTTCGGTAGCGGGCGAACCGCCGTCGACCGTGGCCCTTCGTCGTCCTCGCTGGACCCTCGCAACTGCGGCCGTGGCCGGTCTGTTCATCGCCGTGATGGTCGTCTGGCCGCTGGTGGCGGTCCTGGTCAGGAGTCTGGCCGGGGTCGGGCCCGCAGATGTCGTCAGGGTTCTGACCCGCTCCTCGGTGCGGTCGGTTGTCGGCTTCACGTTGCTCCAGGCGGCGTTGTCGGCGGCCGTCACCGTGGTACTGGGTCTGCCGGTCGCCCATCTGTTGGCCCGCTTCCGATTCCGGGGCAAGGCGGTTCTGCGGGCCGCCGTCGTGGTGCCGTTCGTGCTGCCGACGGTCGTGGTCGCCGCCGCCATCGACGCCGTGTTCGACCGGTTCGGTCTGCGCCCGGCGACGAGCACCGGCTCCGGTGTCTCGCTACTCGCCATCCTGTACGCCCACAGCTTCTTCAACCTGGCGGTCGTGGCCCGCCTGGTCGGCGGCTACTGGGCCGGGCTCGACCATCGGCAGGTCGAAGCGGCCCGGGTCCTCGGCGCCGGCCGCCTGGAGGCCTGGCGATCGATCACGCTTCGCCAGCTCCGTCCGGCCATCCTCGGGGCCGCTCTCGTGGTGTTCCTGTTCTCCTTCACCAGCTTCGGCGTCATCCGGATCCTGGGCGGCCTACGGACGGCCACGATCGAGACGGAGATCTACCGCTACGCCATCGCCCGGGCCGAATTCGACACCGCTGCGGTGTTGGCCGGGCTGCAGATCGTCGTCGTCGTCCTGCTTTCGGTTTTGACGTCGCGATTTCAACGCCGGTTCGGTGTGACGTCGAATCGGGTCCCGACCACGACGGTGGTGCGAGGCCCGCTGCGTTGGTACCTGGCTTCTGTCGTTGCTCTGGTTGCGGCGGTCCAGGGTTTCCCGGTGGGCTTGCTGGTGGCCGGTTCGCTGAGCGCCGACGGTCGCTTCAGTCTGATCCACTACCGGGCTCTGGCCGAACGGGTCGACCTCCTGCCGACGTCTGCTCTCGCCGCGCTCGGCAACTCGCTGCTGTTCGCACTCGGTGCCGCCGTGGTTGCGCTGGTGGTCGGGGTGTCGGCATCGATCGCCGTGACGTCGGGTGGGCGGATCGGCCGGGTGCTGGAGGCGATGACATTCGTACCGCTCGGGGTGTCGGCGGTGACCCTCGGATTCGGCTATCTGGTCGGCTTCGCGGCCTTCGACCTCCGTCAGTCGATCTGGCTGGTTCCGCTGGCTCACGCCGTGGTCGGCCTACCGTTTGTGGTGGCCGCCATGGTGCCGACGATCCGAGCGATCGGACCCCGGGTTCGTGAGGCGGCCGGTGTCCTGGGGGCGTCGCCGACCGTCGTGTGGCGCACGATCGACTGGCCGATCGCCCGCCGGGCCGCCTTCACCGGTGCCGGATTTGCCGCCGCCGTCAGCCTGGGTGAGTTCGGTGCGACGTCGTTCCTGGCCCGGGGCGAGGCCTCGTTCACCGCGCCGCTCGCCATCTTCCGGTTGTTGTCGACCCCGGGGGCGGCTCTGCGCGGCCAGGCGCTGGCGTTGAGCGTGGTCGTCGGCCTCCTGGTTGCCTTGTTGGCCGCGGTGCTCGAACGGCGCCGATCGCCGGGAGTGACACTGCTGTGACCGGCCCCTCTGTGACCGGCCCAACTGCGATCGAGAGCGCGATGAAGCTCGTCCTTGAGGACGTCAGCGTTGCCTATGGCGACCGGACCGTCGTCGATGGTGTCGATCTCGAGGTCGTCGCGGGCGAGAAACTGGCCGTCGTCGGTCCCAGCGGATCGGGAAAGTCGACCCTGCTTCGGGCCATCGCCGGTCTCGAGCCGCTGACCAGTGGCCGGATCCTGCTCGATGGCCGTGACCTTGCCGG